>CABVRS010000010.1:0-42893 GCA_902500745.1 uncultured Nitrospira sp. | reverse complement strand
GGAAATCGACGACACTACCTCGATGAACAGTTCAAACAAGGGAGCCCGGTCGTCGTCGTCGCGTGCGAACCAGGCATTTTGCTCATGACCATGAGCAAAGGAACACCTAAGCTGTACGAGATTTATGACCGTCTCGCCTTGGGTGGGATGGGACATCCAGCTGACCTTGAAAAGGTACGATTCAGCCTCTTGGAAACGGCGCATGTGGAAGGATTCAATCGCTCTCCCTGTGATGTGACGGGAAGCCGTATGGTGAAGTATGGTCTTGCTCCAGTTATCAAACAGGCATTTGAAGAAGTCTTCAAAGCTCCGTTTATCGTTAAGATCGTATTGGCTGAATTAGGCCAGAAAGTCGGGGCGGATAGGTTTTTGACTATCAACTATGATGGCACGTTTGAAGAAAAGAGTCGCCATGCTGTACTAGGGGCTACAGCTGGAGTGGAGCAAGAAATGGATACGTATCTTCGTCAACAGGCCATTGTGTCTTTGGAGCAGGCTGTCAATGCAGCGGTGTGTTCCTGGGCTGTCGGGGATCGTGCGCAACGTCGGGCATTCGACGAAAGCGGAGATCACAGTGAA
This sequence comes from uncultured Nitrospira sp., assembly GCA_902500745.1. GTDB lineage: Bacteria > Nitrospirota > Nitrospiria > Nitrospirales > Nitrospiraceae > Nitrospira_D. The sequence goes on along the minus strand of CABVRS010000010.1, from coordinate 42,314 downwards.
GTTCACGCTGATCTCGATCGGCAAGTGAGTAATCCAGATGGCCTGTATGATCATGTTCGTCAATGCATGACTGACAAATCGATCGAATGCGCCCTACTTGATCGTCAGATGCAAGGGACCTCTAAGTATCGCACCCTCAGCCCCGATGAGTTGGCAATGTTACTTCCAAGAGATCTAGGCCGTTCCGCTGCATAAGTTTATGTTGAACCGAATTTTTGGCCTCGAGACAGAATACGGGCTCCTCATCCACGAAGATCATCCGGACTCTTCGCCGACGTGGTTCTCCCAAAGAATTCGGGATCATCTGTTCCATGTTCAACGAAAAGGTGTGCTTGACCTTCATCACCGGGGCCACGATGAGCCTCCAGGCAATGGAGGATTTCTGACTAACGCGGGGCGAATCTATATGGATATGGGGCATTTAGAATATGCCTCACCGGAATGTCATTCTTTGACCGATATTGTCGCGTCTGACCGTGCCGGGGATCATTTGCTGCAGCAAACGATCGAACAACTTGGGCTTTCTGATCAAGTGTCTCTGATCAAGAACAATATCGATCATGAGACGGATGCCACGTTCGGTTCGCATGAAAACTATCTTGTTTCACGTCGGTTTCCCTTTTCGAGACGGGGACTGGCTCCCCTCGTGACATTTCTTGTGACCAGGCAAATTTTTACCGGATCTGGACGTATCGGATCCGCCGGTCCACAAGACGCGTGGATTCAGATGGATCGGTTAATTGTTCCACGATCAGCCATGGGACCCAGGACTGGTACGAGTCTGCCGTTTCAAATCTCTCAACGGACCGACCATATCGTGAATGATTTCTTCGAGTGGGTGCAACACAATCGGGCAATTGTGAATACGCGAGATGAACCGTTGGCGGACCCTAATCAGTACCGACGGATTCACCTGCTCCTGGGTGACTCCAACATGACTGAATATGCGACGGCGCTCAAGTTGGGGACTACAGGCCTGGTTCTACAGCTTATAGAAGAAGGGCATGCACCTCAGGACTTGGAAATCGACGAGCCTGTGGAGGCCCTACAAGAAATTTCCCAAGATCAGGAACGCCGTTGGTCGGTTCAGCTACAGTCTCAGAAGACCATGTCGGCCATTGAGATTCAAGAACGGTTTCTTGACTGTGCCCTACAGCATTGCAAAGGGCAGGATGAGGAAACCGATTGGGTTCTTGCTCAATGGACATCGGTGCTGCATGACCTGCACGGGGATTACCAGACGCTCGTTGGTCGGGTTGACTGGGCTTCCAAGCTTTGGCTGCTGGAGTCTTTCCGAGAGGCGGAGCACCTGGATTGGGACGATCCTATGCTGAAGAGCTTGGATCTGGAGTATCACAATCTGAATCAGGGGAAAGGGTTATATTACGGATTATTAGAAGAAGGGAAAGTCCCGCGATTGACGACAGACGCACTGATTCGGATTGCGATGGAGGAGGCCCCAAAGAATACGCGTGCCCATGGTCGCAGTGCGCTGATCAACCATCTTCTCAAGGACTGGTCTGGCAGTGAGTCGAAAGTTCTCACCGAGTCAAATGAATCGTTCCCTTCCTATGTCATCAATTGGTCGATCTTTCAAGTGCGGGGTCGTGCGCCGTTTCCCATGCCGGACCCGTTTAGAACGTATCTGGATGATGTGCGAACGCACCTTGACAGCGTGGTCGTCTGAGCCCCTCCATTGCAGCAATTGATCTCGCTACGGTCACGTTGAGTGCAGCTCTTGTCCATAGGTTGTGGACATAGATAGTTCCACGAGTTGACGGTGCTGCTTGAGACGCTGTGTTTATTTTCGCAAGGGAGCGGAGTGGAGCTTCTTGCGCACAGCTGGTCGTCGGTCAACAGTATACATACTACTTATTCGGCAACACTCCTCGCATGAAGTCTAGGATTCGGTTCTCCGCCCAGTATGGGTCTTCTCCATTTCGCCTCCAGTGAAAAAACCCACAATGTCCTCCATAGCGAGGTGCCACGACGGCAATCTGAGGGTGCTGCTGAATGTTGGCCGTTGTGAACATCGCATATGGGATAAAAGGATCGTCTTGCGCGGTGATGATGAGCGTGGGAACTGAGATGGAATGTAATACATGGCGCGCTCCTGCCCGGTCGTAGTAGTCAGCCCCGTCGAGATAGCCTCCATCGGAAGCAGTATAGCGATCGTCAAACTCGCTGATTGTCGTTATTTTATCAAGGAGTGAAAGGTCCCATTTACCTGGGAACAGTGTGGCTTTACGGCGGAGCCGAGATTTTAATCTAGTGACAAAGTGTCGGTGATAGATCCAATTGCGAGGTTCTTCTAATGCGTGAGCGCAGGCAGTCGGGTCTATGTTTGGACAGATGGCGGCGACTCCCACAAGAGCTGGCTGAGTCTGCCCGATCTCACCGGCTGCCTTCAGAACGAGGTTCCCGCCCATAGAATAGCCGACCAACCAGATTTGGTCGAGTTTATCAGAGGTGATCAATTCGTTGATGATGGTCCGATAGTCTCCGCTCAGGCCGCTGTTATAGAGTGTCGGAGAAAGATGCTCGGTGCCACCGCACGTACGTTGATTCATACGGATAATGTTGAATCCGGCCTGATAGGCCTTGGCCGTAATGCCCCGCATGTACCGAGATTCGCTGGATCCCTCAAGGCCATGTACCAAAATAACGGTTGGGGATATCCGACGGTTGATTTGCCAGTGACAGTAACCTTTCAGGTGTGTCTGTGGTTCTACAGTGAAAAAACGTTCCTCCTGAGGCAATCCTATCAGCGGGGTCTTTCGTGGCCAGTATCGAGGGAGGAGGGTCATGAGATGAGCATTTCGGAGGAGACGTGGTGGGCGAAAGGAGGAGGCAAGTTCATTCATTGAAGAGTCGATCATTCTGCCTGTTATGGTAGTCTGTGGTTCCTAGTTGGACCTAGCACGGGACGGTTCATGTTTCACACGTGAGCGGTTCCTCGTAGGAGAGACCGATCTCGAAATCATCATAACATTTTAATGGAGGAATCATGCTGACGGCGATTGGTGACGTGATGAGGCGTTGTTACGAGAAAGGGTGGATTACAACGAGAGACGGTAATATTAGCATGAAAAAGCGAGGCGGAAAATACCTGTACATTACGCCATCAGGCTGGCGCAAGACGATCGTGCATCCTGAGCATGTTGTTCGATTGGAGATCATCACCGATCCCACGACCGGCCTGCGAGTACCACAGGTTAAGGAGCTGCAAAAGCCGTCAGGTGAACTGTGGATGCATTGGAATTTGCAGCGTGATTCACAACGGACCCGAACCGTCGTGCATGTTCATGCAACGCATGTGGTGGCAGCAATGTATGCGGGCATTGACTTACAGGGCATCAGTGCGGAATTTCCTGAAATCTCACGGTACACGCGAGTAGGGCGTTCCGTTCCTCCCCTCCCGGCATTGTCTCGAGAATTGGCTGACGTGACGGCTGACTGTTTTAAAGTTCGAAAAGATGGAACTCTTGAATTTGACATCGTCGGTCAGTCCAATCACGGGGTTTGTGCGGTTGCCATGGACCCGTGGGCGGCCTATGAGCATATTGAACGACTAGACCACATCTGTGAGATTGTCCTGAAGAGCGGTGTCGGAGCGAAAGGCGCGACTCGTTAAGCCAATCCTGTTCTAGGATAAGAGGCGGTCTTGAAATGAGAAGGACAGCGAGTAGTGAATTGGCAAAATCGGTATTGGCTCCCCGGGCAGGACTCGAACCTGCGACCAGCCGGTTAACAGCCGGCTGCTCTACCAACTGAGCTACCGGGGAACAGATTTCCACCTGCAAGAGATAGTTATTTTAGCAAAACTTTTTGTGGAATAGGGAAGTTTTTAAATGTCGAAGTCATCGGTTTCGTCTTCGTCCGAAGATGCGTCCGTATTACCCTTGGCCATGGCAGCATAATGCTTGGCCCAGGTGAGGTAAAGATTTCCACTATCCCGCATCGTGTCAGCAGCTTTGACGAGCTTCTCTACAAGTTCCGGATCCTTTCCCGTTGTTTGGAGCATCGCTGCATGCCGTTCGATAGCGATTGGATACCGGTTGATTAAGCCGGCAATCTCTCCCAATAGTTCGTCTAGGGTATTATCTTCAATTTCCATTGTACTTCTCCGTGATCCCAATAAAAAACCCCATAGCGCCGACGCTATGGGGTTGCTTTGATTCCAAATTAGCTTGGCTAACCTTGATAGGCCTGCCCGAGCGCAGCCGACTCACCTTTCTTGGTCATCAATTGTCCAGTAGCGCTGACGGCTTGCATGGTGATAGCAAAGTGTTTGGCTGCGTCACAAACGATTACGCAAAGTTCGCAGCCTTTGCAGCGATCGATCATGACCTCTGCCACCATCTTGCTGCTATTCAAGTCCAGGCAATTTGCCTCCGGGCAGTACATGATGCAGAGACGGCACCCTTTCTTAGCAGTGCACTTTTCATCGATGACTTGAGCAACATTATACATGGAACGTCATTCCTTCTCTTAGGCAGCAACAGCTGGATTTCCGACACGCAGTTCAATCTTGTTCTTGTCGGCCCACTCGCTAGCGATTTCATATGCAGCTTTCACGGTCGCCAAGTTCTTAGCTAAGAGCATTTCTTTCTTGGCGAATTTCTTCTTAATGGCTTCGTCCAAAGACGCCGTTCCCCCTGAAGCCACGAATTTCTTACCAAATCGTTCTTGGAGTGCCCCGTCTAGGGCCTCCATCGAGACACATTTCGTAATACCTGAGACAGAGCCGATCATCGCCATATTGGTGGATAGCTCCGTGCCAGCTACCTCAATGGCCAACTCGGTGCCGGCAATATAAAACACCGCGACATTCAAGTCCTTGAGCCGTTCCACATCTTCGTCAGACAGCAAGGGCTGGGCAGAATTGATGACCACCACACCGCCTTCCTTCACGCCGGAGTAAAAAGGCATGGTGTAGCTCTTCCCCATGGTGATGACTTGGGGATGAAAGACTTGAATGACATCAGGGAATACCAATTCACCACGGTCGTAAATGCGCTCAATGCCGATGCGACAGTAACTTTCTGCCGGAGCCATGCGTTTCTCGGCCCCGAAGAATGGATTGGAGATGGAATACTTACCGTCCCGGTTCGCGGCCATGGCCAGAACATGCGCGGCAGTGACCGCACCTTGTCCGCCCAAGCCTGACATCCGGATATTCAAGCGTCTTTTAATCATATTGGGCCTCCGGTCTGACTACGCTGATGCTTGGCCTGCCAGTTGCTTGGCGGCTGCCTTTCGTTCCTTATCCTTTGCTGCCAACTCTGCAAGTAGTTGCTTGGCTGGCTCGCTCACGTACTCTTTGTAGGCGAACCGCTCGGTTGGCTTTTCGGAATCGCGCATTTCCTGCAGGCCTTCCATACTGTTCTTGCCGATCTCTAGAATGCAGGGCGTGTACAGCTGTAAATAGGTCGGACCAATTTCACGGGCGATATGCACGGCGTTACGGATCACTTTTTCGACCAATGATGGCTTGCTGACCGTGCAATTCACGACATAATGGCAGCCGGACTCACGGGCGATTTCTGGTAGCCGCACTTTGTCGAACAACTTTCCGACCGGTGCCATCTTCGCGACAAAGCCTTTCTGCATCAGTCCGCTCTCCTGGCCACCAGTGTTGGCATAGAGTTCATTGTCGAAGCAAATGGTCGTAAATTTTTCTTGGCGAAACCATGCTTGGAGGGTCATGTCCAAGCCAATGTCAACGGTTGCCCCATCCCCGGCAAGCACGACGACATCCTTGACACGGTCAGGGAATCGGACGCTAAGCGCACGTTTAAGGCCTGATGCAATCGCGTTCTGGTTGCCGAACAACGAATGGATGTTATGAACGGCAACCATCGGGAATACCAAGCTGGTACAACCGGTTGAGCCGACCATGACGGTATCTTCAGGATTCGGGAGTGAAGCCAGGATATATCGAAAAGCCATCGATTCGGGGCATCCGGCGCAAAGTGAGTGTTGCTCGATCAGTTCCTTTGATGATCCTATGTCTTTCCAGCCCCGATCCTCCTTGCCGTATGTGGCACTTTTCACGAGGTCCTGATAGTCCGACGGCATAATATCGTACAGATCTTCAGATATTTGAATGCGTTCTTTGCTCATATGGCCTCCTCAGTATCGCTCATGCAGAGCGACCAGGTTCGATGGTCGATGTCGTTCAGCTTCCACGTCCAGCCAGGGAGAATGATTTCATCCCAAGGGTCGTCTTGATTTCGGACACGATGATTTCTGGCGGCATCGTCATGCCTCCACAGACATGGGGGCCTGCGTGTACTCGTTCATGGTTGGGAATCGTTGCTTTGATTTCTTTTGCCAGCCACCCAGTCACGTTGAACTCCGGCACAAAAATATGCTTTGCGTTCTTTGTGGCCTCTCGGATCTCTTCTTCAGGCCAGGGACGTAACGTCTTCACTTTTACGAGACCGCATCGGACTCCCTCGTCTTCCAGCAAACGAATGGCTTCACGACCCTGCGAAACCGCGGTGCCAGATGCGACGATCATAATGTCTGCGTCGGTATTCTCCGTATCGATCAGACCATTCAGCCAATGGATGGAATGTTTTCGAGAGCGTTCTATTGCGGCCCAGATTTCCTGCTGCCAGCTAGCGTGGGTTGCGTAACTGATATAATTGCTCTTCATGACGAACGGATCGCGCATCATGCGGACCGGCGGGCATTCCATGTCCATGCAAGGCACCGGTGAGCGATACGGATCATACGGCGGCAAACACATATCGGCCGGCGTCAGATTGACGACGTCTTTTGTGTGGGTGACGAAAAAACCATCGCAGCAGAGCGCGAGAGGAAGATGCACATCCGGTTCCTCAGACACCATATAGCCTTTCAGGATCCAGTCAAAAAAGTCCTGCGCAGTTTCTGCATGCCACACCAACATGCCGGTGCTTAACAAATAGGCGATTTCCAACGTGTCCGGCTGGATCGACAGAGGCGAGTTAATGCCACGGCAGGTGACAATCATTTGTATGGGTAAGCGTGCTCCGGCCCACATGGGGAAGTTTTCCATGGCACGCATCGTTCCTGGTCCCGCAGTCGTCGTAAACACACGGGCGCCACCGAATGCGGCACCGGCGCATTGCGACATAACTGCAAATTCGCTTTCGCCACGGAAGTAATCGCCAATATATCCCTCGGCAAATAATTCGCCAATGAGTGCCGCTGCTTCGCTCTGTGGCGTGATCGGGTAGGCGATCATCACATCACAGCTGGCTCGGCGAATGGCTTCCTTGATGACTTCGCTGCCTGTGTAGAACGATGGCGTACGTGGTGCCTCGTTCATCATCTTCCATGTATCGGTATATGTTTGACCCTTCTTATTTTGTGTTCCAATAATGGACTTAATATCTGCCATGGACCCAGCCTCCTTTCAAACATGCAGGGATCGAACGTGTTAGTTCGAAGCCCCGCTTTTAGCCGTCGCCAGCCGTGGTTGGACCGTTCCCTTTAACCGCTTAACGGTCTCGGCCAACCTCATGATCTTATCGACGGATGCATCACGGAACGAGAGCATGGCGTCTTCGTGACCAGCCTGTGCACACATGGCGATAGTATAGCAGGAAGTTCCCCCGCGAATGATCTTGAGCGAGAGGTTGGCTTGGTGACAATGCACGCCGATAAACATGCAGCAATCGATCTTGTTGTGCCAGATAGTCAAATTCGGATGATTTGGGTTGATCTCTACTTCAGGGTTGATTTTTGGATATTTGGGTCGGTAGTCGGGCATGGGAATCAGCATTGGGCTCTGGCCGGGCTGAACACATTCTTTCAAGGTGTTAAAAAGATGTCGAACGGCCGTGGCTTTCTTTGCCGCCTTCTCATTCCAGGCCCAGAGTACGAGGGGCCCCGGAAAGATAGTCGGCACCTTGGCCATCAAGAACTGGCGGGCCGCTTCCTCGTAGGCTTTTTCCTCAGGAGCGATCACGCCGTTAATGTGGGCTTCCCCAGGATTCGGTAATCGAATTCCCATGCTAGCGGCGGCTGGTGGAAGAAAGTGTTCTGGTCCTGGCAGCACGCGATAGTCACTCATCACAATATCCTACACTCCGAGAAAATTGAGGTTGATGAAAATACGATCCTCTTCGGTACTTTATGCTGTTTCTTCGTTGTTCCGCAACATCTCAGAAGGCCCACCGCTAAGAGCTTTCGGGCCACGATCTCACGGAGAGCTTAGGTCCTTTGTCCCCACCATGGCAGTTGCTAAGGAAATAGTAAGGCGTGGTTCACAAAGCCCTTCGCATTATAGGTATCGCGCTTTTAGATTGTCAAATTGGTATTTGAAGAGGCCAGGGTGGTTGGTCGCTGTGAAGGGCAGAAAGATGTCGAGGCCGAACCGTGGTGAGAAAACCGTTAGGGCAATTGTTCGCAGGCCGCTGCTGCACCGAGCATGCACGCATGTTCGTAATCGTCTTTGGCCAAGCGTCCCTGAAGTTGATCCTGGTAGAGCTTGGCTCTCGCCAGTAGGGCTGGTCCATCGGCGGGGTCGACTCGCAGGATCGCACTAAGATCGCCGATCGCCAGAGTTGGTTGTTTTAATGTTTTATAGATCTCGCTTCTGAGAAAATAGGCTTCTTTCTGGAATGGAATCCAGCTGTCCGACAGAAAGGGCGGCAAACACTTTTGCAAAATCGTAAGGGCGGAGTCCCACTGCTTCAAACCGACTAACTTGCGAGCCTCGGCAGTATACAGGTTAATGAGGCGGTGACGAGCGAGATCGAAGAAGGAATTGAATACAAGAGCTTGCTCGAAGAAGTGGGCGGCCTCCTTTGGGCGATGGAGCCAGGTATTGACATCACCTTGTCCAAGGAGGGCCCAAGTGTTCTGAGGATCCATAAGGAGTGCACGGTCGAAATCCATGCGCGCGTTATCGACATATTCTGAATACTCGCTGAGCCTGGAGCCACTTGAGTAGGTGGCTGACGCGAGTCTCAGGTAGGTTTGGCCGCGTACGATCAGAGGTTCGATGGATTGGGGATCCAGCACAGCTGCCTGCGAGGCCAAGCTCAGTTTTTGGGGAAGATGTTGTGTCACTATTGCCTTCTCTATTAACCGCTGGGCCTGCTCTCGAGGTTTAGCCATGTGACCGACCGGCTCGATAACAAGGGTTCGTATTCCAACGCGAGAGGCTCTCAGCTCGTCGAGCTGGATTTTGAGTTCCGCATTTTCCTTTTGGAGGCGACGAAAATGGTCGGCCAGTCGCTGCTCAGCCTGCCACCGCTGGATAGCTGCGCGAAGATTGTCGAGATCAACCACTGCACGGATACGGACATAGAAGCTTGGTCGATCATTAAGGAAGGATCGGCGTGTCTCTAGGATTTCGGTTCTGGTTATCGCGGCAGCAATCGTGCGCACCTCCAACGAACTTGCCTGGATACTTTTTCCTGCTTCCGACTTTTCCATATCGTGAAAGGTTGATTCGATGTACAGTCCCGCCTCCTCAACGGCTCTACGTTGCGCCCGCTGGAGCACTCGTTCTTCAGCTACGGCAAGGGTGTCACCATCGCCCATCACATAGTGGCCTTCAGCCACAATTGTGGTGTCCGAAGCACGTGCAGGATGGGAGAAAACAACGAGCGAGATGCAAAGGATAGATAGGGATCGTACAATGCGACCTAAGTCCATAACAAAACTATACCGCTCAGCTTTAAGTTGGACAATGCTTCAAAAGGCAGGTAGCTGAGGTCGCTCTTGCGGCAGGTGTATAAAGAGTTTGTTATCGAGGCTTGGGAAAAACCTGCATAAACGGATGAATTTCGACTCTATCGAAGACACCATGAACTGTGTAGGGATCATGACGGGCGAAGTCCTCTGCGTCTTCCTGGGTATCGAGGTCTAGCACCAGCAAGCTTCCGGCTTTGTCGGTAAGAGGTCCAGCGAGGACAACTCGCCCTTGGCTATCTAATGATTCGAGATTGCTCAAATGAGCTGACCGATAGATTTTTCGCTTGGCCTCTCCGTCCGGGCCGTCATAGCCGATGATCATGAACTTCATGCTTCTACACCCGTTACGATTACGATGTCCCGCAGTTACCTACAGGATCTGACATGTATGAGATGGGGCTGGCTACGTGGCCTCTTCTTCAATCGGACAACGATCTTTGTAGCCGGTTGTGACTTCGTGCCACCACCGAATTTCGTTTTCACCAAGTTTCCAACACAAGTACACGACTCGGCCGTTGCGGATATGAGGGAAATCACAGAGCCCGAGGTCGATATCCTTCACCACAACTCCCAGCTCGTGAATAGCATGGAGATTGGCGCTGATGTCCTGGAGACTTTTCACGTAGCGTGCGCCCACTGGCGTTCCACCTCCTACGGCGGCATTGGCGGAGGCTTTGCCGACTTCCTCGCGGGTTCGTAGGAGTACCGTTTTACACCCCTGGACAGTCGACAAGTGCGACTGGAGCCGGGGAATCAGCTGGTTAGCCTCAAATAGTGAGAAGACGCGTTCGGGGCTGGTTTCGTTTTCGTCGCGTGCCATTGGGGTGCTTTCTTTTTCACTATGTAGCACAGTTCAGATTCGTTGAACAACCCTACAGGGCATGATGATGTTCATCACGCATCTAATAATACGATCACGTAAAATATGGGTTGCTAGTTGACAACCGGGTGGTGTCTGAGTATCATTACGCCAGCACCTAGTGTGAGCTGATTCTCTCCATACTAAAGAATTCAACTCCGGAACCTTTCTCGAAAAAACCCTGGTAGCAATGAGAACGAAGCGGGGTTAATTGGCAGTACCAAAGGCTTTGCTAGGGCTATGGATGCTCTAAGTATTTGAGACGATACCAATAATCTCCACACATTATTTATTAAAATAGAATAGCGAACTTCCATAAGTTTTTCCAACCCAACAGACCAAGATCTAAGCTCATCGCCTAAGGTAAAATCACGTTTCGCATGGTTACCCAGTCCGAGCGAATTCTTTTAAACGGTAACCGAGCCCAAGCTCGGGAGGAGTTGTATGTCAGTAGCTAAGGGGGAAGTAATGCATCTCGCAGAATTGAAGCAGAAGTCCATTGCCGATCTGAATGATGTGGCTCGGGAACTGAAAATAGAAGGTGCCGCTAATTTACGTAAGCAAGAGCTCATCTTCGCGATCCTCCAAGCACAGACCGAGAAAAACGGTTCAGTCTACGGAGAAGGCGTACTCGAAACGCTTCCTGATGGATTCGGCTTCCTCCGCGCACCGGACTCCAATTATCTACCGGGCCCCGACGACATTTATATCTCCCCATCACAGATTCGGCGATTCAATCTCCGCACGGGCGACATCGTGTCAGGCCAAATCCGTCCCCCCAAAGAAAGTGAACGGTATTTTGCCCTGCTCAAGGTCGAAAAGGTTAACTACGAAGATCCTGAGGTGGCGCGAGATAAAATTCTATTCGACAACCTCACCCCGTTGTATCCCGAAGAGCGACTCAACCTGGAATTTGATCGGGAAGAGTATTGCACTCGGGTGATGGATTTGACGACTCCGATCGGGAAAGGCCAACGAGGATTGATCGTGGCGGCTCCGCGTACCGGAAAGACGATGTTGCTGCAAGCGATTGCTCGAGCCATCCTGAAAAATCATAGCGAAGTAACCCTCATCGTCTTACTCATCGACGAACGACCGGAGGAAGTTACTGACTGGCAGCGACAAGTGAAGGCGGAAGTGATCAGTTCCACTTTTGATGAACCGGCTCAGCGGCATGCCCAAGTCGCTGAAATGGTGCTGGAGAAAGCAAAGCGGCTGGTTGAACACAAAAAGGATGTGGTCATCCTGTTGGATAGCATCACGCGTCTGGCTCGCGCCTACAACACCATTGCCCCACCGAGCGGCAAGGTGCTCTCCGGCGGGCTCGATTCCAACGCCCTGCAACGGCCCAAACGTTTCTTCGGAGCGGCGCGAAATATCGAGAACGGCGGAAGCTTGACCATCATGGCGACCGCGCTGGTGGATACCGGGAGTCGTATGGACGATGTCATCTTTGAAGAATTCAAAGGAACCGGTAATATGGAAGTTCACCTGGATCGTCGTCTCGCTGATAAGCGCCTCTTTCCGGCCATCGATATCAGTCAGTCCGGGACGAGAAAAGAAGAATTGCTGGTCGATAAGGATCGGCTTAACAAAATGTGGATTCTTCGCAAGGTGCTCAGCCCCTTGGGTACCATGGAAGCCATGGAGTTCCTTATGGATAAGATCGGTGGTACCAAGAATAACCAGGAGTTCCTACAATCGATGAATCGTTAGCGGCGGCTTGTATCTTGTGCGTTCTTCAGATACAGTGCTGCCCCTTAGAGGATGGGGTAGAACAATCGTCATCTTTCGGTAAGGAGTTGTAGGTCATGCAGAAGGGTATACATCCAGTTTATCGAGAGGCCACCGTTCACTGCGCGTGCGGGAATTCATTCAAGACCCGTACGACCATCGGGAATGTCAGTGTTGATATCTGTTCGAACTGCCATCCGTTCTTCACCGGGACGCAAAAGATTGTCGATACTGAGGGGCGGGTCGAGCGGTTCAAAAAGAAGTACGCGAAGAAGGGCAAGTAGCGCACCTTATGGGCCTAAAAGAGACCCTGCTTCGTGTGTGAAGCAGGGTCTCTTTTTTTGTGACCATCTCGGGTGGAGATCGACACCGTGGAAGCCGTGTTACTCAAAAAGTGGGAGAGTCTCGCGTCAAGGTTTCAGGAGCTTACCGATCAGCTCATGGATCCCTCTGTCGTGAGTCAGCCGAACTTGTTGCACAAGCTCAGTAAGGAGCGGACCGATCTGGAGCCCGTTGTCAAATTGTTTGAGATGTACCATGACTATGGGAAACAGCTCGAAGACACGATGCAAATTCTGGCTGATCCTTCAGCCGGAGGTGAGTTGCACAAGCTGGCAGCGGAGGAAAGAAGCGAGTTAGAGCGACAGCGAACGGAGGTAGAAGATCAGGTCCGAGAATTCTTGATTCCCAAAGACCCGAGGGACGAGAAGAGCTTGGTGCTCGAAATTCGGGCCGGGACGGGCGGTGATGAAGCGGGGCTGTTTGCTGGTGAATTATTTCGATTATATGCCAAATATGCCGAGAAAAAAGGATTCAAGGTCGATACGGTTGAAGCGTCTGAGACAGGCATTGGTGGGTACAAGAATATCGTCGCCTTAATTGAGGGCAAGGGTGCCTACAGTCATTTTAAGTATGAAGCCGGTGTCCATCGAGTCCAGCGGGTTCCTGTCACGGAAGCCAGTGGGCGTATTCACACGTCTACAGTCACAGTGGCAGTTATGCCCGAGGTCGACGAAGTGGATGTGCACATCGATCCAAAGGATCTACGAATTGACACCTTTTGTTCGTCTGGGGCAGGTGGACAAAGTGTCAATACCACCTATTCAGCCGTTCGTATCACGCATCTTCCGACCGGTGTGGTCGTGACCTGTCAGGACGAGCGGTCTCAGTTGAAAAATCGAGCGAAGGCGATGCGGACCCTGCGTGCCAGAATTGTTGAGGCCGAACGGGAAAGACAAGAAGCAGAGATTGCTCAGAACAGGAAGTCACAAGTGGGGAGCGGGGAACGAAGTGAAAAAATTCGAACCTATAATTTCCCGCAGAACCGAGTTACGGATCACCGTGTCGGCATGACGCTCCACAAGCTTGAATTGGTCATGGAAGGTGACCTGGGCGAAATTGTCCAGGCGTTGAAAGCCCAGCAACAGCAGGCAGAAACCGCGAAGGTGTAGTCACGGATGACCTCCAGGCCAGAAGATCCCAAAACTGTCGGCGCCTTGGTTGCCTGGGCGCGGCAGTCACTCGATACCGTCGGCGCAGCGAGTGCCCCCCAAGAGGCCTTGTGGCTGTTGGCATCCGCGCTCGAGATGGAACATCATGCATTAGTCAGTCGAACGGAACAATCAGTAACCGCTGCGCAGCTGACTCGTGCTAAAACTTTGGTGTCAAGGCGGGTGGCACGAGAGCCGGTCCAGTACATTATGGGGACGCAAGAGTTTTGTGGACTCGACTTTGTTGTGACCCCCGCGGTGTTAATCCCTCGGCCGGAGACCGAGTTGTTGGTCCATGCGGTTCTCAAAGAGGGAGGGCTTACGGACGGTGCGATCATCGTCGATGTGGGAACCGGGTCTGGATGTATCGCTGTGACGCTTGCAACCATCCTCGAAGGAGGTCGAATTCTCGCGGTTGATTGCTCCGCAGAAGCGCTGGTGGTTGCAAAAGGCAACGCCGTAAGACACGGCGTGGGAGAAAAGATTGTGTGGATCGAGGGAGACCTGTTGTCCCCATTACGAGACCGTCATATGGTTGGAACAGTCGATGTCATTGTGTCGAATCCTCCGTATATTGCCGAGGGGGAATGGGCGCAACTCCAACCAGAAGTACGAAATTTTGAACCACGACTCGCGCTGCTTGCTGGACAGCGAGGCACTGAGTTCCATGAACGATTGTTCCGTGACTCGAAAGAGTTTCTCGTTCCCGACGGGCTACTGGTGATGGAAATCGGTCAAGGACAGCTTGCTCTTGTACGACACGCGGCAGAACAGACCGGAGGCTACACGGGACTTCAAACCATCAAAGACGAAGCCGGTATCGACCGCGTCATGATCGCTCGACGGGCAAGGTAGGAACTCAGACATGGATGAGATCCTTATCAGCGGTGGCAAACGGCTGGCTGGGGAAGTCCGTATTAGCGGTGCCAAGAATTCTGCCCTTCCGATCCTGGCTTCGACGATTCTGGGCGGTGGGGAATGTATTATCACGAATGTCCCAAGGGTCGTTGATGTTCTGACAATGGGGAAGCTTCTGGGAATTCTGGGAGCCAAGGTGTCACATGAGGGCAATCGTGCGGTGATTCAAGCCGATGTCATTGAATCGACAGAAGCCCCCTACGATCTCGTCAAGACCATGCGTGCATCTGTCTTAGTGTTGGGACCATTGCTGGCGCGTTGGGGTGAAGCCAAAGTGTCTCTTCCTGGAGGGTGTGCAATCGGCTCTCGACCCGTCAATCTTCATCTGGCCGGATTGGCCAAATTGGGGGCGGACATTTCCCTCGATCGTGGCTATATCACGGCTAAAGCGAAACGGTTAAGAGGCGGGCGCATTTATTGTGATACGCCGACCGTGACCGGTACGGAGAACCTCATGATGGCGGCGTCACTTGCCGAGGGTACGACCGTGTTAGAAAATTCGGCCAAAGAGCCGGAGATCGTCGATTTGGCCGATTTTCTCATTAAGCGTGGGGCCAAGATTCATGGGGCAGGAACAGACGTCATCACCATTGAGGGGGTACGAGAACTTCATGGCGGAGACCATGAAGTGATCCCGGATCGTATCGAAGCCGGCACCTATCTGGCAGCGGCTGCCATTACGAGGGGTGATGTGACGGTGACCCACTGTCGCCCTAGCCATCTGGAAGCGGTACTGATGAAATTACGCGAGGCGGGGGCGGAAATTCAGGAAGAGAAAGAAACGGTGCGGTTGACCGTACCAGCCGGTTTGCGAGGAACTGACGTGAAAACTCTGCCGTTCCCTGGATTTCCTACCGACATGCAGGCACAAATGGCTGCGGTGATGAGTCTTGCCGAAGGCACCAGTGTCGTCACAGAAACCGTCTTTGAGAGCCGGTTTATGCATGTCGAAGAATTGCGACGGATGGGAGCCGATATCCGTGTGGAAGGCAATCGGCTGGTGGTGACCGGACGTAAACAGCTGACCGGCGCTCCGGTCATGGCCTCTGATCTGCGTGCCAGCGCCGGTCTGATTGTGGCGGGGTTAGCAGCAGAGGGGACAACGCAAATCCAGCGCGTCTATCATCTTGATCGAGGATATGAACGGATCGAAGAAAAACTTGGGGCCTTAGGGGCTGATGTTCGGCGTCGTACGGTAGGGGCTATTTAATAGGACGATGCCATGTTGACGATCGCGCTGTCCAAAGGAAAGCTCATCGATTCAGCGCTCGCACTCTTCCGACAAGCCGGCTATACAATTACCGGATTGTCTGGGGATAGCCGACGGCTGATCTTCGTCAGCCGCGAGAACGCGATGACCTTCCTCATCGTTCGCCCTAGTGATGTTCCGACCTACGTGGAGTATGGCGGAGCAGATGCCGGAATTGTCGGGAAAGACGTCTTGATGGAGCAAGAAAGTGACGTATACGAACCATTGGATTTGGAGTTCGGAGCGTGTAGAATCTCGGTCGCCGCGCTCCAGGGAGAGGGATCGAATGATCGCCTGTCCTCGAAGGTGCGTATCGCAACCAAATACCCGCGGATCACGGAGCGCTACTTTAACAAGCGCGGGATTCCGGTTGAGATCGTCAAACTCTATGGGTCGATCGAGTTGGCGCCGGTGGTAGGACTGGCAGATCGGATTGTCGATTTGGTCGAAACCGGCAGCACGCTCAAAGCGCATGACCTTGTCGAAGTAGAAGTGATCGCCAAATCATCGGCGCGGTTTATCGTCAACCGGGCAAGTTTTCGACTGAAGCAGGAGCCGATCATGACGTTGATTCGAAAACTTCGATCTGCGGTGGGGAGCCAGGGGATTAAATCTGGGAATGGCCATCCATTGACGGTGAGGAGTCGAAAGAAACGAGTCACGCACCCATGAGAGTTATCACGCAGGCCGATCGCAGCTTTCTTCCGTCCTTGAAAAAAGCCGCGCTTCGGGGGCGCACGACCGGGGCTGCGGTAGAAAAAACCGTACGAACGATCTTACAGGCCGTCGAACGCGGAGGCGATAAGGCCGTTCTGCGCTACACCAAACAGTTCGACAAAATTACGCTGAAAGCCGAGACCTTGCGTGTCACGCCGGAGGAGATCAAGAACGCCTACTTTCATATCCGGAAGGACGAGGGTGATGCGCTTCGCCTCGCCGCTCAGCGGATTACGGCTTTTCATGAACGGCAGCGGACCAAGACATGGATGTATCAGGACGGTGATGCCACGTTGGGGCAGGTTGTGGCACCGGTCGACGCAGTTGGCCTGTATGTGCCTGGAGGGAAAGCCGTCTATCCGTCATCCGTGCTGATGTGTGCGATTCCGGCCAAGGTTGCGGGCGTTGCTCGAATTGTGATGGTCACGCCACCTCAGAAAGAAGGAATCAACCCATATTTACTGGTTGCAGCCGACATTGCCGGGGTGACCGAGATTTATCGAGTCGGTGGGGTTCAAGCGGTCGCGGCGCTTGCCTATGGCACAAAAACCATTGACCGGGTCGATAAGATCGTCGGACCGGGAAACATTTACGTCGCCACGGCAAAGCGATTGCTGTACGGGACGGTTGGAATCGATATGGTCGCCGGTCCCAGTGAATTGTTGGTGGTAGCGGATGACGATGCAAAGCCGGCTCATGTGGCAGCGGACCTCCTCTGTGAAGCCGAACATGACGAAGACGCGCAGGTGTTTCTCGTTACGACATCTGAGCGGTTGGCGAAGGATGTCTCCAAGCTGATTGAGAGCCAACTGAAGGGACTTCAGCGAGAGAAGATCGCTTCAAAGTCGATCGCACGTCACTCGGTGGCGTTCGTCGTTCCCACCCTAGATGACGCCATCGCAGTAGCCAACGAAATCGCGGCGGAGCATCTGACCCTCTCGGTAGATAATCCCTTCGATTATTTGGAGAAGATTCGTCATGCTGGGGCGCTCTTCTTGGGGAGGTACACACCGCCGTCGGTCGCTGATTATATTGCCGGACCGAATCACGTCTTGCCGACGGGAGGAACGGCCCGGTTCTTTTCCCCGCTGTCCGTCAACGACTATGTGAAAGTCAGTAACATCGTGCACTATACGAAACAAGAATTGGCCAAGGTGAAAGACCCTCTCATCCGGCTTGCGCAGATCGAAGGGTTTGATGCACACGCGAAGTCGGCCCAGAGCAGGTTCTCATGAAAAAAAATGGGTCGGCGCCACGTCGAGCAGCTATCCACCGCGCCACGAAAGAAACGGATATCCGTGTCGAGTGGGTCTTGGACGGCCGCGGGCAAGGGAAGATCGATACCGGGATTCGCTTCTTCGATCACATGCTGGAGCTTCTGGCGAAGCATGGGTTTTTTGACCTAACCGTGCAGGCAAAGGGCGATCTCGACATCGACGAACACCATACGGTGGAAGATGTCGGCATTGTGATGGGGAAGGCCTTGCACCAGGCACTGAGCGAGAAGGCAGGGATCAAGCGGTTTGGATTTGCCTCAGCCCCGCTCGATGAAACATTAGCCCAGGTCACCGTCGATCTCAGCGGCCGACCGTTCTTGGTCTACAACGTGAATTTGCCTGACCGAAAAATCAAAGCGTTCGACCTCGGCTTATTCGAAGATTTTTTTCAGGCTTTTGTCACCCACGGAGGCCTGAACCTGCACGTAAATCTCATGTACGGCCGCAATCCCCACCACATCATGGAAGCCATCTTCAAGGCCCTTGCCAAGGCGCTGGATCAAGCGACGATGGGGGAAGAGCGGCTAGCCGGGAAAGTTCTGTCGACGAAGGGGATGCTATAGCAAATTGGATAAAGCATAGAGATTGGCGGTCTAGAGAGGGCAGGTTTCTGAGAAGAAAGCTGCCCTTTTCGTTTCTAGGTATGCAAGGAATTAAAAGATTGCAACTGCGGCTTTCAATTTTGATCGATGTGGTGTCCAAAGCGATAACTAAAGAAACGACAATGATGACAGATATGGGTGGTGTGCTTCCTGCGCGGATTCTCTTTTTGAGGAGTAATCATGGCAACTTCATATCGTATTTGCCTATCCAGCCCACCAGATCGAGAAAAGCTCGTCGCTGAAATTTTTGTGGGTGATGTCCAGTAGGCAGAGATTAATCAAGAGCAGGAGACCCTGCAGGTCGAGTTCTACCCCCGCCCAGATGGGCAACCATGGCGAATCAATCTTGTCGATGTTACTACTGTGTTGGACCAGGCAAGGCAAAGGCTGATAGGGGAGGAATCAAAAAGATAGAAGCTCTGGCGAGTCTTTTAGTTTGGAGCTAACCCCTTGAGACACCGAACCTGATTATGACCTTCCTTTTGCGCGCAACGCACATCACTGTCTCTCGGCCCGACATCAGAACAGATTAGGCACACGTTTTCACAATCGTCTTAGAGAAGGTTCGAAAATCGTCCAACTGTTTGGTGATGATGGTTCGGACTACGTCCAGATTGAGGCGGGTATATTCGTGCACGGCTACATTGCGAAAACCAACCATCTTCTGCATTCGATTTGCGAGATCAGCTGGGAGGATGCCTGCGGTCTGGAGGAGGGTAAATGCATCACGGCTCTCCTGCGGTACGCCAAGCTTGCGGTGACTCACCACGTACATAGCAAGATCGATAGCGGTTTCACAGGCACGCTGAAGGTTGAGAACGATCGCATCTTGTTTCGTTTGATTCTCAACGAGGTTCTGATCATTGCCTGCGTATTCTTCTTCAATACGATGAAGACATCGCTCAATGCTGGCGGCCTTATTGAGGATCACATCGTCAGCCATAGACTAACCCACTCGCACGGATCCTCTTTAGAATATCGCGCCGCTCCTCGTTGAGTCTGGCATAACCTGAATACGCATACATTTCGAATTCTCGACGGGCTTGCTCATCCACACTCGTCAAGCAGGTGCCGGTGGAAATAATCTGCATCCGCATGACCGTTGATGCTGAGCGAAGGTCAACAAGATCAACGTCACGATGTAGTTGGAATGCTAAGTCCTGGGCTAATTCAAACCGGCGCAGCTCTGGCAAGGCCTCTCGTGAGAAAAGGGCGAGATCAATGTCGCTATCAGGTCGAACAGCGCCTCGCTCCGCTGAGCCAAATCGATATATGGCAATGAGGTTCGGGACAGCCTTTTGGATATAGGCAATCAATGAAGAGTCGTTCATAGCCAATAGGCAGTCATTAGGTTAGCTCAGGCTACTGGTTCACTCCAATCCTGTCAATCGAAAGGCTGGGTCCCTCCGAGATGGAAACGGGTGCCGGGTGGAATGTAAAGGCATAGATTGGCAGTGGCAGGATCAGCCCAGTTACGGTATTGTTATCGTTCGCTCGGTACAGACGACTATATGATTGCTATCATCGATTACGGAATGGGAAATTTGCGAAGTGTCTCCAAGGCCTTTGAGGCAGTGGGGCACCAGGCGATTGTGACACGCGATACAGCTTCGATTCAGAATGCCAGCCATGTGGTGTTGCCGGGTGTCGGGGCCTTTGGGGACTGCATGACGAATCTAAGGCAGTATGGATTGATTGAACCGATCAAAGCCGCGATTCAGTCGGGAAAGCCATTTTTAGGGATTTGTCTGGGGTTCCAGCTGCTGTTTACGGAGAGCGAAGAGTTCGGCTGCCATGAGGGCTTGGATATTTTCCCGGGTAAAGTTCGAGCCTTCTCAAAGGATCAGGCGCTCAAGGTGCCGCATATGGGGTGGAATCAGGTGAACATCCAAAGGCCCTGCCCGGTGTTCGAGAACATTGCTGATGGATCAAATTGGTATTTTGTTCATTCCTTTTTTGTCGATCCAGCCGACACACAGATTGCTGCCACGACGACGTCCTACGGGCTCCCGTTTACGTCGAGCATCTGGAAGGATAATGTGCTGGCCTGTCAGTTCCATCCCGAGAAGAGTCAGGCGGTCGGGTTGCAATTGATGAAGAATTTTGGAGTATGGAAGTGAAGGCGCTAGGCAGGTCGTTCAACACAATTCTGGTCATCACGGCTGTTGTGACAACAAATATTGCCATCGGCTGCAGTGGAGCCAAAGTAGCGACAAGCTCGACTCCTGAGCTCTCTCGATATCAGATTCATTCTATCGTCCTTATGCCATTTACGTCGATTGCGACGCCTCAAGCCCGCGATCATGACGATATCTTTGTCCCGGCGCCTCAGGGTGTCCGTCAGTCAGACATTTCGTTGGCCATCCCTTCTGACGCCCAGCCTGTGCCAAAGAAGACGATGATTGTCCCGGGTTTTGCAGCGGAAAAGGTGACCGAATTATTCTGGAGCCGTCTCCAAGATCGGAAAGGCATTCGTGTCGTATCCCCTGGTGAATCGGCTCGAGTTGCATTGGGACATCATGAGTCGGTAGACGGAACATCAGAAAAATCCGCAGCCGAAACCGCCAAGCGATTGAAGGTGGATGCAGCCTTAATCGGTCTCGTGTCGGCCTACCAAGAACGTGTGGGCAGTCGACTGGGAGCGAATCCTGCGGCGACGGTTGGTTTCGAGGCTAAAGTAGTGGCCACGGATGGGAAAGTACTCTGGGTCGGGAGATACTATGAACGACAGCGGCCCATGACGGAGGATCTGATCGGCTTTCTCCAACGATGGACGTTTGTGACGGCTGGAGAGCTGGCAGAATACGGTGTTGATGAAGTCTTGAAAGAATTTCCATTCGGGAGGGGAGGAGAGTAGTACGGTGTTGGTCATTCCTGCCATTGATTTGAAGGATGGGCGCTGTGTCAGGCTACGCCAAGGCGATATGGCGGCCGAAACCGTCTATGCTGAGGATGTGACAGAGGTCGCGCGCAAGTGGGAACAGAGCGGAGCCAGTCTGATTCATGTGGTGGATTTGAACGGAGCAGTCGACGGCGAACCGAAGAATTTGCTCCACATCGAGTCCATCGTGAGAGGAGTCCGCGCATCCATTCAGGTTGGAGGCGGTATCCGCAGCATGGAAACAGTCAGGCAATATCTGAACGCCGGGGTAGCACGGGTGGTGCTCGGTACCGCGGCGCTTACACATCGGACACTTCTCGAAGAAGCGTGTCGAGAATTTCCCAGACAGGTCCTCCTGGGGCTCGATGCCCGGGATGGCCGAGTCGCGCTTAAGGGATGGACAACGGTATCCGAGGTCAAAGCGATCGATCTCTTACGCGAGGTGTCGGACTGTTCCATTGGGGCGGTGATCTACACGGACATTGCCCGAGACGGGATGCTGAGTGGACCGAATCTGTCCGCCCTCCAAGAAATCGCGGAATGTTCATCATTTCCGGTAATTGCCTCGGGAGGGATTACCAGCCTAGAGGATTTGCGAGCGGTGCGATCTCTCGGTCGCCGGATCGAAGGAGCGATTGTTGGGAAAGCGCTGTACGACGGCAAGTTAGACTATCAGACGGCAATGGCCGCCCTCAGTGCGCACTCGTCCACCGGTCGCCATGCTGACTAAACGCATCATTCCATGCCTCGATGTCAAAGCAGGTCGT
This sequence comes from uncultured Nitrospira sp., assembly GCA_902500745.1. GTDB lineage: Bacteria > Nitrospirota > Nitrospiria > Nitrospirales > Nitrospiraceae > Nitrospira_D. The sequence goes on along the minus strand of CABVRS010000010.1, from coordinate 20,121 downwards.
GTGGTCAAGGGCGTGAGCTTTGTCAATCTCCGCGATGCCGGTGACCCGGTTGAAGCCGCAGTGGGGTACGACCGTGAGGGAGCGGATGAGCTGTGCTTTCTCGATATCACAGCCTCGCATGAAAATCGGAAGACGATCATTGAGGTGGTTGAGCAAACGGCTGCTCGGATCTTTATGCCGGTGACTGTCGGCGGTGGGGTGGGGACGCTTGATGATATTCGGGCCTTGCTGAATGCCGGAGCAGATAAAGTCAGCATCAATACCGCGGCTGTTCGCCGACCCGAGTTCGTCAAAGAGGCCGCCCAACGATTCGGCACACAATGCATCGTAGTGGCGATCGATGCCAAACGCTCAGCGGGCGGAGGCTGGGAAGTCTTCACGCATGGCGGCCGCACGGCAACCGGAATCAATGTCGTCGAATGGGCTGTACGGATGGAACAGTCTGGTGCCGGGGAGATCCTATTGACCAGTATGGATCAGGATGGCCAGCAGACGGGGTATGACTTGGATCTCACTGCCACAGTATCAGGAACCTTGTCGATTCCGGTCATTGCGTCGGGCGGAGTCGGGACGCTGGAGCATCTGTACGATGGATTTGTGAAGGGCAAAGCCGATGCGGTGTTGGCCGCGTCCATTTTCCATTTTCGGACCTATACGATCGCTCAAGCGAAGACGTATTTACGAGAACGTGGTGTCCCCGTGCGAGTGGATGCGCTGTCTGGGGTAGCGTGACATGACGAATCTGGCCACGACAAATCAGCTTCAATTCGATGGACAAGGTCTCATCCCGGCGGTCATTCAAGATTGGCTCGACGGGACGGTGTTGATGCTTGGGTACATGAACCAAGAGGCACTGGCCAAGACCGTGGCTACAAAGCGAGTTCATTTTTGGAGTCGGTCTCGGAGCAAACTGTGGGAAAAGGGCGAAACATCCGGTCATACGCTCCAGGTCAAGGAGCTCTTTATTGACTGTGACAACGACACCATTCTCGTCAAAGCGCAACCTGTCGGACCGACTTGCCACACGGGGGAGCAGGCCTGCTTTTTTTCTAGGCTGGATGGACAGGGCCAACTCGTTCAGTTAGGTTCCGGAGAGGCTCAGGGTGGAATTCTTGAAAGTGTCCTCCGTACGATTCGGGATCGACGCGCTCACCCACAGGCCGGTTCCTATACCTCAAAGCTGTTCGAGGGTGGTCATGACAAAATTCTCAAGAAAGTAGCCGAAGAAGCCGGAGAGGTCCTGCTGGCAGCAAAGGGGGGGAAGAAAGAGGAGATCGTCTACGAAGTCGCAGACTTGTTCTTTCATACCCTTATGGTCCTGGGATATCACGATCTCTCGCTACAGGACATCTATGGAGAGTTGGGACGTCGATTCGGCAAATCGGGGCTACGAACTGAAACGTAGAACACCGCCCATCCGATCGGGGATTCAATCACGCATCATGAGGTCAACATGAGCGATTGTCTTTTTTGCAAGATCGTGGAGAAGAAGATTCCGGCGAAGCTTGTACAGGAGGATGAGCACACAGTGGCCTTTGACGACATCAATCCTCAGGCGCCTGTCCATACCCTGGTGATCCCCAAACGGCATGTCACAGCCGTTCAAGACTTGGGACTAGAGGATGAAGCGTTACTCGCGAGATTGCTGGTGAGCTGTACGAAGGTGGCAGCACTGAAAGGCTTACAGAGCTCCGGCTATCGGGTCGTGACGAATACCGGGAGAGATGCGGGACAAACCGTTTTCCATCTCCATTTTCACGTGATGGGTGGCCGACACATGACCTGGCCTCCAGGCTGATGAAATCCCACAATTGACAGGTTTTTATCCCGTCTGTTAATCTGAACGGTCAATTCTTCAGATAGCTTAGCACCGACTCGTCCAGTGATACGAGTTGAGACTCCAGGAGCAGAGACTCTCGTGGGGCAAGGTTTAATTTCTGATGATACGATCGAACGTATCAAAGGCCGAGTGGACATTACCGACATCGTGAGCCACCACGTTTCTTTGAGTAAGGCCGGACAGAATCTTAAAGGGCTGTGTCCCTTTCATCACGAAAAGACGCCATCTTTTACGGTGAGTCCCTCGAAACAGATCTTCCACTGTTTTGGCTGTGGCGCCGGGGGCAACGTGTTTACCTTTCTTTCACGCCTGACCGGCGCAAGCTTCCCGGAAGTGGTGCGCGATCTCGGACGAACAGTCGGGATTGAAGTCGAGGAGAAAGCCACACATTCCGGACATCAAGCGGTGATGGCGCAGACGGTTGAGCGGATTAATCAGGCGGCAGCCGCGTGGTTTCAGGGGAACCTGCGGGATGCGCGAACCGGATCCGAAGTCCGCGAGTATTTAGCACATCGAGGGGTTGAATCGCGCATGATTGACCAGTTCGGAGTCGGAGTGGCCCCTGCTGAATGGGACGGGCTCTTACGAGCGTTGGTCAATAAAGGGTTTTCGCAAGGCGATCTCGCGGCCGCGGGTTTGGTAATTGCCCGAACCAACCAGTCGGGATTCTATGATCGATTCCGTGCCCGTGTGATGTTCACGATTACGGATTTGCGAAAACGTGTAGTGGGTTTCGGTGGTCGCGTATTTGGCGATGGGATGCCCAAGTATCTGAACTCCTCCGACACCGTACTCTTTAAGAAAGGGCAGACGTTGTTTGCGCTCGATCATGCGAGGGAAGCGATCGCCCGAACGAAGACCGTCATCGTGGTCGAGGGCTATTTCGATGCGATCGCACTGCATCAAGCGGGGCTGACACATACGGTTGCGACCTTGGGGACGGCCTTGACGTCCGACCATGTGCAGGTGTTGCGGAGATTTGCTTCGAAGGTCGTGTTGCTGTTCGACCCCGATGCTGCCGGGGTGCGCGCTGCGTTGAGAGGATTAGATTTGTTTGTGAATAGCGGGCTGGGCATCAAAGTTGTGACATTGCCGGTGGGAGAAGATCCCGACACGTATGTTCGGAAGGAAGGCCCTGACGCATTTGTGCGGCTGGAGGAACAGGCCCCAAGTTTGTTGGACTTCGCGCTAGAACAGAGTCTTAAGGCGACGGAGGCAAGTACGATCGAAGGGCGGATCCGCAGCGTGGATGAAGTTCTGCGCATCCTACAGAAGAGTGAACATCCGATCGAGCGCGAAGAGCGTCTCAAAGTTGTGGCTGAGCGGCTAGGCGTCAACCAATCTCGTTTGATCGAGCGATATCCTATCCTCGTTCGGCAGCAACAGTCGGGGGCAGGATCGGTACGCCACGCTGTCACTGCTCCTCCAATAGAGAGGCTGTTTAAGGGAGTGCCTGAGGAACGAGACCTCGTTGTTCTCCTGTTACGCGGTAAACTCTCGGCCACCGATGTGCGACGTTTACAGCCGGACCAATTTTCAGTCGAAGGCTGTAAGAAGCTCGTTGACGTGGCACTGACCTACGTGGATCGCGACGGGCGCATCCAAGTCAAGCCGGTACTGGATCAATTAGTGGATGATCCGGATTGCGGCGCCCTAGTGACGGAATTGTCACTTCGCGACGATCATTTCGATGACGAATTGGAGCACGCAAAAGACTGTCTGGATCGTCTGGATCGCAAGCGATCAGACCAGGCGATGAGGGAGCTCATTACGAAATTGAAAACGGCCGAGCGGGAAGGCCGTGCGGATGAAGCGGGTGTACTCAACGTGCAGATCAATCAAATACGGATGCGGAAAGCCGGCACGCCAACCGCCGGTATGGTTTCACTGGTGAAGGAGTAGTCATGCCGAAACAAGAATTGCTCGGTGAGGTAAAGAAGCTGATTACGATCGGGAAAGAAAAAGGCTTTCTGACCTATGACGAGCTGAACAACACCTTGCCTGCCGAAGTCGTGTCGTCAGATCAGTTCGGCAGCATTATGGCGATGTTCGGGGAGATGGACATCGAAATCGTCGAGACGGCGGATGGGGAACGGGTACAAAAACGTACGGACGGTGAGGCGAGTGAAGAGGCTGAAGAAGTCGAATCGGATTCCGAGGAAGACAATGAAAAGGCGATTGATCTGACGCCCGGTGCGCTCAGCAGGACGGACGATCCGGTGCGACTCTATCTTAAAGAAATGGGCAGCGTGGCGCTGCTCAGCCGCGAAGGCGAGATCGAAATCGCAAAGCGGATTGAAGAAGGCAAGTTCGATATTGCCTCGGTGATTTACGGCATGCCGATGACCATCGAATTCGTCTTGGCACTTCGGGATCAGCTCAAGAACGGGAAGATCGATGTGCGCGAAATTGTGCCGATTCAGGAGACCGAAGAGGATTTCGAAGAAGAACAGCAGCCGGTGGAGCGGGATTACGAAGAGCTGCGGGTCAAGACGTTAGAGGCGCTGAACTCCGTTCGGAAAGTCTCCTTGGCGTTGAAAGGGCTCGCAGAGAAGGGGCGGCATCTCGGCAATGATCCCGTCAAGCAAAAGAAGTTCAAGAAGCAGTTCGATGCGGTCCGCCAGCAAGTCGTCAATAAGATCGAATCCGTCAATCTCCATGGAGTGCTGAAAGACCGAATGGTACAGCGTGTCCGCGATCTTGCTCTCCAGATCAGGGTGGCTGAGCGAGAAGCGGTCAGCTGCCAACGGCGTATCGGGGTCGCCGGAGAGGCGGGGGCAGAGCTGTTGAGAAAGATGTGCCGGAGCCGTCAGGACTTCTTGGCGGTCAAACGGAAGACCGGCGTCTCGGAAGAAGGTTTGCTCGAGATTCGAAAAGTTTATCAAGCGGCTAAAGCAAAGGTTCGTCAACTCGAAACGGAAGAAGCCCTCGTTCCGGCTGAAGAAATCAAGGATGCGGTCAAACATCTCGATATTGCGGAAGAAAAGGTCAAGCGTGGGAAGGCGGAGTTGGTCGAAGCGAACCTGCGGCTCGTGGTCAGCATCGCCAAGAAATATACAAATCGAGGTCTGCAGTTCCTCGATTTGATTCAGGAAGGCAACATCGGCCTCATGAAAGCTGTGGACAAATTCGAGTATAAACGTGGGTATAAGTTCAGCACGTACGCCACATGGTGGATTAGGCAGGCGATCACCCGGGCCATTGCCGACCAAGCGCGCACGATCCGCATCCCGGTTCACATGATCGAAACGATCAACAAACTCATTCGCACGTCAAGGCATCTTGTGCAGAAGCTGGGACGAGAACCGCTTCCCGAAGAGATCGCCGAGCGTATGGACCTGCCGCTGGACAAGGTCCGGAAGATTCTGAAGATCGCGCGTGAACCGATCTCGCTTGAGACTCCGATCGGGGAAGAAGAAGACAGTCACTTGGGGGATTTCATCGAAGACAAGAAGGCGGTGTCTCCGTTAGAGGCCGCGATTCGCTATGATCTACAGCGTCAGATCAACAGTGCGCTGGAAACGTTGACTCCTCGTGAGGAGAAGGTGTTGCGGAAACGATTCGGCATCGGGGAAGCAACCGATCACACGCTGGAAGAAGTCGGCCAAGATTTCGAAGTGACAAGGGAGCGTATCAGACAAATCGAAGCAAAAGCGTTGCGGAAGCTGCGGCATCCAAGCCGCAGCAAGAAACTCAGGAGCTTTGTCGAAAGTTTATAGCATGGCAAACTCAAGGCAGAGTGGTTTGACACGATCCGAAAGATCGGCCTAGTATTTTGATGCAGGTTGAGGCAAACGGTATGGCTAGGAGCCGAGGGGAGCCGTCAGGTTCAGGGCCCTCATGCAAGCGTCAGTCTGAGCCCATGCTGTTTCGATTGGGCCCATAGCTCAGGTGGTTAGAGCGGCTGACTCATAATCAGCTGGTCCTAGGTTCAAGTCCTAGTGGGCCCACCAGCCCGACTGGTATAATGGCCAGCAGCGCCTCAGTCTTGATGGAAAGGACACGTTGAGCCAAAAACTATCCCCACTCATTGAACTGCAGAAGCTCGATCTCCGGATCATGGAGATCAATGAGACTCGCCGAAAAATTCCTGAACGTCTCCATGTTGCTGAATCTCCTCTTCAACAGGCGACTCAACTCTTGAATGAAACGCAGGCCGCCGTCGACTCGGCGACCAAGGAACGGCGCGCACACGAAAAGGATCTCGAGGTGCATGAGGCACAGACCGAGAAGATGAAATCGCACGCCGCGAACCTGAAGACCAACAAAGAGTATCAAGCACATCTGTTCGAATTGGAGTTGGCGAACAAGAAACGGGGAGAGTTTGAGGAAAAGATTCTGTTGGCGATGGACAAGACCGATCAGCTCCAGAAGGCTGCCAACGAATTTCAAGACAAGAAGAACGCGCTGGGAAAAGTCTTTGCTCAGGAGAAGCTCGTGTTGGAGGCACAAGATAAAGAGCTTGCGACGGAACTTGCACAACTCGAAGGTCAGTATCGGGAGGCGTCCGCGAAGATCGAGAAAAGTTTACTTGATCGATACAATCAAGCCAAGGCTTCTCGGAAAGATCAGCCTCTTGCCGCAGTGCGTGACGGTATCTGTGCCGGATGCCGCCTCCAGATCCCACCGCAGCTCATCGCACAAGTCAAACGCTCCGACGATCTGCACGTCTGTCCCTATTGCCGGCGAATGCTCTACTGGGAAGGTGAGCCGGCCGTGGAAGCGCCCCTAGTACCTGGAGTTAAGTCCTCAGATCTTGAAGTTGGGGAGTCGGTTTAATTTAATATGAAAAGTCCCGCCGTGAACGCCACGATAGTTCGCTGACCGTACCTCTCTTCATGATCGTCTAACATGAGCCAATACCCGCGAGGTGGTGCTGCCTTCGCGTATCTGATCTGATACGGAGGAATCCAATCAGATTCAGGTACTGTCTTTGTCTTGCGGCGCGCATAGTCCTTATAACTCAAGAAAATTAGGCACATCACCCACCTCGTTGGGATAGGCAAGATCGTTGCTTGAAGAAGTATGTAGCGACTTTTGATCGCTCCGTGTTCGGCGTGACAGCAAGGAGGTGAGGCGATGGCTAGCTCAGTTCGGCAAAAAAAGTCTCAGACGATCAAGGGCGCTCACCGAATTTCTCTTGGATCAACTCAGCAGACAGGCAGTGTTTATGGACATCGACATCATCTCAGGGGTGTGGAATTCACGGAGTATGTCGAGGCGTCAGCAGTGGGAAGGCGAACCGGTCACGAAAGATTCCCAGGCGATAAAAGGTAAATTGGTGGATGAAGGAGGAGATTCGGTCTGAGATTCAATCGGACTCTAACGCGCAACGCTCAAAAACCAATACCTCTTTTATTGCCTCAGATGGAGTTCCCTGTATATTGCTGCCGCACGATTCACGCAGAAGCAATACAGCATACCGTTGAGCTTGACCACATTCGTTTGAAACGAAAAGGCTGTCTGATGAGCATTGAAATGGCACGTTCTGTGTAATAGACGACCGCGTCGCGCTTTTTTGACCTCATCAGGAGAATTGAGTTGACCCATCGCACGAATGGCCAGAACATAATGGCCGATCTTGTCCCATGATCCTTTGGTCCTCCAGATACTGAAAAAACTCGTTCCGTAGAAATTTGTCGTATGGAATCGCCGGCTGGGGGAAAATCATAACCCACCATTCGCAGTCCTACCTCGCAAATCAGAATTCCAACAGTCAAACTCATGATCACAAGAGCCAAGTTCCCACATGGTCGTATTAAATTCTCATTCTGCTATGGACTCTCTCATAGGCCATTGTTTGCTCCAACTCAGAAGTATTAGATTATGAGCTTCAATTGCAGCAACGCGCAAGTTCGCCTCATACCGGTCGAGGGGAAATCCGTGACGGTCCACACGTCACACGTTCGAGCGTGGGCATTAGGGGATTCTGGGCTGAAACCTCTCGCAAAATAGATTCCCCCGCGGCCTTTACAGGCGTGGTCCTCAATTGATTACGCGGGGGGCTTCTCCTGCTTCGCCGGACTGTCCATGAAGATGGGATGAGAACACGGAGAATTCTCACCGGATTAGAACAATGTGTAGATAAACGGTGCGACGGCAGACCCCTGCGTCAATACAATCAAGGTGCCGAACACGAGTAGCACAAGGAGAATCGGCAAGAGCCAGAACTTCTTCCGTTCTTTCATGAAGGCCCACAACTCCATCAGAAATTCGCCCATGTGTACTCCCCTTTTGTTGTTCGTCCTAGAATTGGTTTCGCATATGCTGGCGCGACCGAGCGGCTCGGACGACACGATAGGTATCAACATTCTCTCTGACCGCCCGATGCAGGGGATCTTTGCCCATCAGGCGCATGACGATCCCCATCGGCGTAATGAGAAGATAATATATAATTCCGAGGATGATCCTCGTGTTGATTGCACCCAATACATGGCCGATCTTCATCCATCCCTGGTGAACCCGCTTCAAGCTTTGCGGGACAATCGCCCCCAAGACAACGAGCAATCCACCAAGAACCATTGCCCAAAGACGGGGCGACTCGCCTCGAAATACGACAGGCCACAAACCGATCACCGAGAATACCCCGCCCACAATAAGCCCAAATTGTCTTAAGTCCTTATGTGTAGGCTGTGTGTTCTGTTGTTGGCTCATTGAATAATTCCCTAATCCAATTCGAATTCTTGTTGCCAGTTCGTATCGTTAACCAGCGCCTTTTGCTGAGTTTTGTACAGCACACAATTCTCAAGCACGAGGACATCCATCTCGGTCCGCATGAAGCACCGATACGCGTCTTCTGGTGTGCACACGATCGGCTCGCCTCGAACGTTGAAGGACGTATTCACCAACACAGGATAGCCGGTGTGCGCTTCGAAGGCTTTGAGCAGCCGATAATATCGAGGGTTCGTGGATTCATGGACGGTTTGAATACGCGCGGAATAGTCCAGATGGGTCACGGCGGGAATATCAGACCGGGAAATGTTGAGCAACTCTATCCCCCACAGACCGGCTTGTTCGGCAGGGAGCGGGAGACGCCGCTTTTCCTGCACTGGTGCGACAAGCAGCATATAGGGGCTCTCTGTGTCCAATTCAAAAAAATCCGAAACCCGTTCCCGTAGAACGGAGGGCGCGAACGGCCGAAACGACTCACGGTGCTTGATTTTTAGATTCATCACTGACTGCATCTTCGTATTGCGGGCATCACCGAGAATGCTTCGACCTCCGAGGGAGCGTGGACCGAACTCCATCCGCCCTTGCAGCCATCCCACTACTTTCCCATCCGCCAAATCCTTCGCGACCCGATCGAACAGCACCTGATCATCAAGCACTTCATACGGCGCATCGGCCTGCTTGAGGAATTGTTCGATTTCGGCATTGCTATGTTTGGGCCCTAAATAACTTCCCTTCATCTGATCAGTACCGTCCGTGCGCCTCGGTTGCTCCTCATACTGGTGCCACGCGGTCAACGCCGCGCCAATGGCGCCACCCGCATCACCAGCTGCCGGCTGAATCCATAGACCCTTGAAAGGACCTTCTCGTAGGATCCGTCCATTCCCCACACAATTGAGCGCCACCCCGCCAGCCATACACAGATACTCAACCCCGGTCTCACGGTGAAGGGTCTTGGTGACACGGAGCATCACCTCTTCGGTCACTTCCTGAATGGAACGAGCCAAATCCATCTCACGTTGCGTCAATTTGCTCTCTGCTTTACGCGGAGGGCCACCGAACACATCATTGAACTTGTCCCCCGTCATGGTTAATCCGGTACAGTAGTTGAAGTAGTCCATATTCAAACGGAACGTCCCGTCAGGCTTCAGGTCGAGTAGATGCTCATAGATCGCCTTGACATATTTGGGTTCACCATAGGGAGCCAGACCCATCACCTTGTACTCGCCGGAATTGACCTTAAATCCGGTGTAGTACGTGAAGGCTGAATAGAGAAGCCCTAGAGAATGCGGAAAAGGAATTTCCCAGAGCGGTGTCAGCGTGTGTCCTTCACCGAGCCAGGCCGACGTCGTCGCCCACTCCCCGACGCCATCCATGCAAAGGACGACCGCCTTCTCGTAGGGCGATGGATAGAAGGCGGAGGCAGCATGGGACTCATGGTGTTCGCCAAACAACAGCTGCGGCAGCTCCGACTGCTTCATCCCTGGGACTAACGCCATAAACTCTTTGGCAAGGAGATTGCGGAGTAACAGCTTTTCCTTGAGCCACACCGGCATAGCTGCCACAAATGACTGCAGCCCTTTCGGGGCAAAGGCCAGGTAGGTTTCGAGTAAACGCTCAAATTTCACAAGTGGTTTATCATAAAAGACGATATAGCGAAGATCGCCCAGCGCGATTCCTCCCTCGCTCAAACAGTAAGTCACCGCTCGAGACGGGAAACCCGGATCATGCTTTTTTCGGGTAAACCGTTCCTCCTGAGCCGCGGCAACGATCTCTCCATCGCGAATCAGACAGGCTGCACTATCGTGATAAAAGGCTGAAATCCCAAGGATGTAATTCATGAAGCTCTTTCTTTATTCCCTAAATCGAATCTATCTGAGCTGTTCTGTGTTAAGCAATTGGTAAAGTTGCATCCTACAACGTGGCCCTTTACGATGAAATTAAAGGAGAACACCCCCTATCGTTCTCGCTGATAGTCTCATTCAGAGGCGTGATACGCAACCCCATCTGACGCGGGAACCACCTATCGACGGAACACTCGGGCTAGATCATCATTAAGAGCCACCCAGTGCGTTCACGCCATTGTGTGGAGACCGGGCTCCATCAGGAAGGACTTAGATAGCAAGGTTTTGAGCTGAATGATTGCACGAAGCCATGGCTAGACCAAACAACACTGGAACTGGATTCATCTGCGTATTTTATATAACAAGAGTAATGGTGATTGGCTGTTTTGCTTCGTAACCATCGGCGTGCCACTTTGATACACACGGGTACTGTTCATTCAGTGTGCGCTGCACATTATTCTGCACGCCGGCCTGGATATAGGGATCTAGAAAAGCTGTATGAAGCGGCATACACGTTCTTCATAAGTGGCATGCCATAGTAGGTGTATTCGTCCAGTCATTCTAGTCGTTTCGAGGTCAAAGATTTCAATAATTTAAGGTAAACAAGTGATGCCAAGGCGACAGCATATGTGGGCGGCATCGTTTGTGCCTAAAACGTATAAGGTGTGTTGGGTGATGGTGCGAAGATGATGAGGGTACTCTGCGGGCAGTGGAAGACGAAGTGACTGTCGAGATCACCAAGAGGCGACGATGAAACACACACGGTTTGGTGAGAGGGGAGAGGCCGCAGTTGAACAAGAGACTGCAGCTCTCTCTCTCTCTCTCAAGGCGGGATGCCCTTTTTTTCGTCGCTCTCTGCCTGGCCGAACTGTCGCTGGCTGCCATGTTAACGGCCCTGTATACGAAAGGTGAGAGGACGTTCGAGGTGTTTCTCTCCGCCCGACCAGGGCTGGTATTTCTAGGTGCCGTCGTCGGATTTCTTGCGGGCGGCATAGGCATTCTTTGCCGGTATCGAGAGCACAAGCGATCACCGTCACGTCAGGTTCCGATGATTGTGGCGATGAACCTCGTTACCGTAGTCCTCATTCTTGTGACCGGCGAGATCGTAGTGAGGGCAGCTGTTTACGATTACTTCCAGTTCAAGGCAGTAGGGAAAAACTTGGTGCTGAAGCCAAAGAGTTGGGAAGCGACCCAGGCCCGCTATCGTAAATTGCTCGATCAAACCCAGCGTACCCCTTCTTTGCTGGTGCATGATGATGTCCTCGGATGGACGGTTGGACTAAACAGCCGTGGCGCAGACGGGCTCTATTGGTCCGGCCCTGAGGGGCTGCGCGTTCCACATGAAGGTGCGGTAATTCCTAGGCAGACAAGGCAGGTGGATATTGCGGTGGTAGGCGACTCATATACCTTCGGCGATGAAGTGCGATATGAAGACACCTATGGGCATTTCTTAGATCAGATGTTAGGGTCTGGGTTTCGCGTCCTGAATTTTGGGGTGCCGGGATATGGCCTCGACCAAATGTTCCTGCGATACCAGAAGGACGTCCGCAAGTGGAAGCCGAAGATCGTGATCCTCGGTTTTATCGACCATGATCTTGAACGTACCTTGTGGGTGTACCCGTTTCTGGGCAATCATGAGTGGGACCTTCCTTTTGCAAAACCTCGTTTCATTGTGCGCGAGGACGAACTTCTCCATATCAATCCGTCTCCCTTGCCTCCCGGAGAGATTTTTGCAAAAAGCTCGGTTTCCGAGTTGCCCATGATCGAGTATCAGGCAGGATATAAGGAAGACGACTGGATTGAGCGGTTCTACCATGTCAGCTACTTGGTTCAGCTGTTCACATCTCGGTTTTCTCCATGGTCAGTCCATTCCGACCATTCTGAGGAAGCGTTGCTATCGGTCAATGCATCGATCTTGAGGGCATTCGTACAAGCGGTTCAGCAGGACGGGGCGACCCCTCTCGTGGTGTTTTTCCCAGGCAGGCGAGAGTTTCAGGAACCGGGTTCACGTGGTAAGCAAGTGCTTGAAAGAACTGGTCTTGCATACGTTGATCCCACCGGATGTTTAGTAGAAGTGGATCCCGCTGAGCTGATGCTTTCGGGGCGTCACTATTCGCCACAGGGTAATGCAGCTGTCGCAAAGTGCGTGTATAAGACCCTCAATGAGACTCTCACTCAGACCTCGTGAAGTAACTGGTTTTTCTCAATTGCCAGAGCCGTTCAGTATTGAATTGTAACGAGGAATGGTCGAATCTTCAGGATAGGTTTTGGTACGCGTCGTTCTCTCAGCTCCCCGGCGGTTGTCTTGCCATGACGGGATGGCTGCCATAAAGATCTCACCGTACAGTGATGGACCCAGATATATGAAGCGGTGGAACTGATCTAACTCGACCCCGCCAGCACGGCCTTCGTCGTTTTGAAGTGTAGTTTTGCCACTGACCCCAGCCGCTCCTGTCCGTGTTTCTTGATGATCATCTTGGCGGCAAGCTCGACGGCCGGAGAGGCGCCTTTTGGGAGGGTGGTGCCGACTTCGCCGGAGAGGCGTTTCAAGCGCAAGAGAAATTCTGCTCGTGCGAGAATTGAGGCCGCGGCGACGGCCAAGTCGGATTCCGCTTTGGTTCGTTGTTCGAGTACGATCGTTCGCCCTTTTTCTTGTAAGGCATTCAAGATCAGCCGCTCATCTCCAAACTGATCTGAAATGGCCCGCTCACAAGTCACCCCACGTTCCAGCAGATTCTCTAGTGCCTTGGCATGTCCCCAGGCTAACAGGCGGTTCAGATTTTTTATCTTGGCGTAGAGCTCGTTGTACTTCTGTGGCCCGATCGCAATGATGCTGTGTGGGCAAATGGTCTTGATATCGGGAGCCATTTCCAGAATACGCCCATCCGAAATCTTCTTACTGTCCCGGACTTGCATGAGCCTGAGTTCCCCTTGCGTCGTGGCATCGACGAACACGGCCGCGATGACGAGTGGGCCAAAATAATCACCTTTTCCGGATTCATCGATGCCGATACGTTCGATGGTCTGAGCTGGTCGTGTCGTCATAAGGAGTTCTGCGACTCCCTCTAGAAATTATTCCTAGGGGCGCGGTAATCTACCAATCAGATCCATAGCGGTCAATCCATCTGGATCCATTGGGACACGTTTTAAGGGGAGGACCGAAGATGTGTACGTGGCGGTTCAAGCAGACAACGATGGTGCTCTGTCTACTTGCGGTATCGGTCAGCTTGGTAGGATGTGAGACCAATCCCTATACCGGTCGCAAGCAATTGTTGATGACGTCAGTTGGTCAGGAAGTACAAATGGGAGCGCAGGCTTACAATCAGGTGAAGGCTGACCCGAAAATGCGCCCCTCGCAAGATCCTCGTGAGATTGAACCGGTGAAGCGCGTAGCGGCTCGGATTGTCGAGGCCGCGAAACGATCGAAGTACGCCGAGATGGCCAAGCAGTTTCAATGGGAAGTCACGGTGATCAAGGATGATAAGACGGCCAATGCCTTTGCATTGCCTGGGGGCAAGATGGCGGTCTACACTGGCATTTTCCCAATGGCCAAAACTGAGGCTGGCTTGGCGGCGGTCATGGGCCATGAGGTCGTGCATGCCTTGGCGCGACATGGGGCGGAGCGGATGAGTCAGGGACAACTCACGAACACGGTGTTACAGGTTGCAGGAACGGCGATTGGTCTCGGCGGCGGGAATCCGATGCTGGGTCAGGCGACGATGGCTGCCCTGGGTGCGGGAGCGCAGGTTGGGGTACTGCTGCCATTCAGCCGGAAACATGAGTCGGAGGCCGACTATGTCGGGATTCTCCTTGCAGCCGATGCCGGGTATGACCCCCGCGAATCTGTCGCACTCTGGGAACGGATGGGGCAGGCATCCGGCGGTGGTGGAGGAGGATCCGGTGAATTCTTATCAACCCATCCGAGCCACGAAACCCGAATCGAGCAATTGAAGGAGTGGATGCCCGAGGCCATGGCCATTTATCAGAAGCGAAGCCAGATGCCAGCTACCCCTTTACCAGAAGTCGGTGGCAGGTAAAGACCCTGTGGAATGAGGGCAGTGAGTAAGAGCAGCCATATCAGTCCGCTTGTTACCGACCGGCCTCATTCTTTATACTGACCCCGCGTGGGTGGAAGATTGGATGGTCGCTCGGTGCCTCGCGCATCGGGAGGAAAGTCCGGACTCCACGGGCAGGGCGCTGGGTAACTCCCAGGCGGAGCAATCCGACACCAGCACCACAGAAATCAAACCGCCGATGGCCAAGGCGATGGGATCCCATCTGGTCGCTGCGGATCAGGTAAGGGTGAAACGGTGGGGTAAGAGCCCACCGCGGGGATGGTGACATCACCGGCACGGTAAGCGTCGCCCGGTGCAAGGCCAAATAGGAAGACATGTACTGCGCTCTTCACGGGGTGCGGTACACCGACTGGCCCGGTCGAGGTCTTCGGGTAGGTCGCTTGAGGTTCGAGGCAACTCGAATCCCAGAGAAATGATCATCCAGGCAAAGCGGGCAACTTCTTTGCGGGACAGAATCCGGCTTATAGATCTTCCGCTCACGCTTTTTCTGAAACACTTCGTACTGGTACTCTCGGGGATTCATGTGGCGCTGTATTGACGGGTCTTGATGGGGATGTTAGGATCTCAAATCTTTCCCCTTGATTTCAAAGACATTTCTGCATGATGATGCGTCCTTCGCCGGGCGTGTCTTTCTAATATCGGCCTATTGTAGGCAGATCCTATCATGCAGTCTGAGGGAGGGTTGTCATGAAACTCACCGGTGCTGAAATCTTCATCGAATGCCTGAAGCGTGAAGGTGTGAAGACCGTCTTCGCACTTCCCGGCGGAGTCGTTTTGAAGATTTTCGATACACTCCACCAGCAGAAGGATGTGGAAGTGATTTTGACGCGCCATGAACAGGGCGCGGGCCATATGGCCGAAGGATATGCCAAAGCGACTGGGAAAGCCGGTGTCTGCCTGGTCACGTCGGGTCCTGGTATGACCAATGTGATTACGGCGTTAGCCGATGCGTATATGGATTCTGTGCCGCTGGTGTGTTTCAGCGGCCAAGTCCCCACCAATTTGATCGGGAACGATGCTTTCCAGGAAGCGGACAACGTTGGGTTGAGTCGCCCCTGCACGAAATATAATTTCCTCGTCAAAGATGTGAATGATCTGGCCGCTACGATCAAAGAGGCGTTCTATATTGCGACAACTGGGCGCCCGGGGCCGGTGCTTGTCGACATTCCGAAAGATGTGTCGATGGCCAAAGCGGAATTCACGTATCCGAATTCTGTCTCAATCCGCGGGTACAACCCGACCTACGATGGCAATAAGTGGCAGATCAAGCAAGCAGCCGAAGCAATCATGAAAGCCAAGAAGCCGATTCTCTATGTCGGCGGTGGTGTGGTCTTCTCCGCGGCCTCGCAGGAACTGATTGAATTGGCCGAGATGACACAGATCCCTGTGGATATGACGCTGATGGGGCTCGGCGCATTCCCAGGAGAGCATCCTCTTTCCATGGGTATGCTCGGGATGCACGGGACGTATCAGGCCAACATGGCTATGCATTATTCCGATCTGGTGATCGCCATCGGTGCGCGGTTTGACGATCGGGTGACGGGGAAGGTGTCGGAGTTCTGTCCCTATGCGAAGGTGATCCATGTCGACATCGATCCGACATCCATTCGGAAGAACATCCACGTCGATATCCCAATCGTTGGTGACTGCAAGACCGTGCTTCGGGAACTGAACCAGATCTTACGCGCGACGGTCAACGGTGAACAAAAAGAGCTTCGGAAGCCGTGGTGGGATCAGATTCGGGAATGGCAACAGGCCCACCCGTTGACGTACCAGCAAGAGCGAGATGGGCCGATTAAGCCGCAGCAGGTGGTGAAACGGTTGTATGAGCTGACCAAAGACCGTGATCCCATTGTTGCGACTGATGTCGGGCAGCACCAAATGTGGGCCGCACAATATTTCAAATTGGCCAAGCCAAACCGATGGTTGACCTCGGGAGGGCTTGGGACCATGGGATTTGGGTTCCCAGCTGCCATGGGTGCGCAGGCCGCCTTCCGGGATCGGCTGGTTCTCTGCATCGCCGGAGACGGCAGTATCCAGATGAACATGCAGGAAATGGCGACGGCGGTGGTCAGCAAGTTGCCCGTGAAGATCATCATCCTGAACAACGGATTCCACGGCATGGTCCGGCAATGGCAAGACCTCTTCTACGAAGGACGCTATGCGTCGAGTTATCTCGATACGACGCCCGATTTCGTCAAGCTCGCGGATGCTTATGGAGCGGTGGGATTACGGGTCAAGAAGGTTGGTGATCTCGACGCGGTGTTGAAAGAGGCCTTGTCCACGGACAAACCCGTCATCGTGGATGTCCCGACCTATCCGTTTGAAAATTGTTATCCGATGATCCCTGCCGGTGGCTGTAATCATGAGATGATTTTGGAGGATCCGCCGGAGTTGAAGAAGAAACAATCCGGCTCGACGAAGGTGACACCGGAAGATAAAGATACGGTGCTCACGGCGTAAGGGGAAGTGCTGAAAGATATGAGTACGGAGAGTTCGGAACTAGGAAACATGGAACACATTATTTCAGTGACAGTTGAAAATAAGTTTGGGGTCCTGTCCCGTGTTGCCGGGTTATTCAGCGGGCGGGGTTTCAATATCGAGAGTTTGTCGGTTGCTCCGACGCTTGATCCATCCATGTCGCAGATGACGATTGTGACGTCGGGTGATGAGCGGATCATCGAGCAGATCGTGAAGCAGCTGAACAAGCTTATTGATGTGATCAAAGTAGTGGATCTCAATGAAACGGAGTTTGTCTCGCGGGAGACGGCAATCATCAAGGTCCATACGAAAGACCAGGATCGAGCTGAGGCGCTCAGGATTGTGGACATCTTTCGGGCGAACGTGATTGATTCAACCCCGACGACCTACACGATCGAAGTCTCCGGTGATCCCAAGAAGATCGAAGCAATCATCAACCTGCTCCAGCCTCTTGGGATCAAGGATTTAGTCCGCACCGGCCGGGTCGCCGTCGCTCGCGAGCCTGTCCGTTCAGCTGCGGCGCAAGCGAAAAAGGTGGCTCGGGAGTAAGGGGCATCCGGGGTACCACGGTTTGTTATATACTGATTCAGACTAGTGAAAGGGTGTGCCATGAAAATCTATTACGATAAGGATGCCGATCTTCAGCAAATTCGAAGCAAGAAGGTGGCCGTGATCGGCTATGGAAGCCAAGGGCATGCGCATGCGCTGAACATGAAAGAAAGCGGCGTCAGTGTGGTGGTCGGGTTGCGCGAAGGGGCCTCGTGGAAAAAAGCTGAGCAGAGCGGACTCAAAGTCATGCCGGTCGCCGATGCGGTGAAGGCCTCCGATGTTGTGATGATCTTGGCACCCGATGAAGCGCAAGCGGCCATCTATCGACAAGACGTGGCGCCGAATCTCAAGCCTGGATCCTATCTGGCGTTTGGGCATGGTTTCAATATTCATTTTGGCCAAATTGTGCCGCCGGCCTCCATTAATGTCTTTATGGTGGCGCCCAAAGGGCCTGGGCATCTAGTCCGCTCCGAGTATACGAAGGGCAGCGGCGTTCCCTGTCTGTTGGCGATCCATCAGGATCCCAGCGGGACCACGAAACAGGTCGGATTAGCCTATGCAAGTGCCATCGGTGGAGGACGCGCGGGCGTCATTGAAACGAATTTTCGTGAAGAGACCGAGACCGATCTCTTCGGAGAGCAAGCCGTGCTCTGCGGGGGGCTCACGTCGTTGATCCAAGCCGGGTATGAGACGTTGGTCGAAGCTGGGTACTCACCGGAGATGGCCTACTTTGAATGTTTGCACGAGGTGAAACTCATCGTCGATCTCATTTACCAAGGTGGGATCGCGAATATGCGCTACTCCATCAGCACGACCGCGAAGTATGGCGATGTGACCAGAGGCCCGCGTGTCGTCACGGAACAGACCAAGCAGGAAATGAAGAAGATTCTCGATGAGATCCAGACCGGGCGGTTTGCCAAGGAATGGGTCCTGGAGAATCAAGCCAATCGTCCGGTCTACAATGCGTTGCTGGCCAAAGGCGAAGCGCATCCTATCGAAGCGGTCGGGTCTCAGTTGCGGGCCATGATGCCGTGGCTGAAGAAGGATCAGCTGGTCGATAAAACCAAGAACTGAGGCAATTCTGTGGCGGATCGTGCGGTCGGGATCCCATTTGCTAAAGAAGGAATTCCCTTCATCGTAGCGCCAGCCGGCGTTACACTGCTGACTGGATGGTTGGGCTGGCCGGTCGTGGCAGTTCTCGGAGCCGTTGCGACGCTCTTCTCTGCCTGGTTCTTCAGAAATCCAGCCAGAGTTGTGCCGCAAGGCCAAAATCTTATCGTCGCTCCCGGCGATGGGAAGGTCATTGCGATCGAAGAAGAGTTCGAACCACGGTACTTGAAAGAGCGCAGTATCAGGCTCACGATCTTTTTGAATGTCTTCAACGTGCACATCAATCGGATGCCCTGTGACGGTGTGATCGAAGACGTGCAATATCAGCCGGGTCAATTTATGGTGGCCAGTAAGCCGGAAGCCACGTTGCGAAACGAACAGAACGCCGTAATGATCAAGACGCCCCAAGGCATCAAGGTGCTGTGTGTTCAAGTGGCGGGTTTGATCGCTCGGCGCATCGTGTCGTGGGTCTCTCCCCGGGATCAGGCCATCCGCGGTGAACGGTTTGGGTTGATTCGTTTTGGGTCGCGAATGGATACGTTTCTTCCGATCGGCAGCAAAGTCCGTGTGGCGATCGGGGATCGAGTCAAAGGCGGCGAAACGATTGTGGGGGAGTTGCCATGAAAACGGCAGGCTTCAAAAGTTCGTTCGGGAAGGAAGGGAAGCGGCGGAAGGCCGCCATGCACCTCATCCCGAATCTGTTCACGACCGGCAATTTGTTTTGCGGAGTATATGCCATCCTCTCGGTCTTCAACGCCAACTATCTGGAAGCGGCCATTGCGATTCTTGTCGCAATGATTTTTGACGTTCTAGATGGAAAGTCGGCGCGCCTGACCAACAGTACGAGTCAATTCGGTTTGGAGTATGACTCGCTATCAGATGTAGTGTCGTTCGGGGTGGCCCCAGGTCTGTTGATCTATTCCTGGGCGTTAAGCGGACAGGGGACGTTTGGCGTCGCGGTGATGTTTGCCTATGTGGCGATGGGAGCGGTGCGCTTAGCGCGATTCAACTCCACGGTCGCGCTGGCCGACGGGAAATACTTTACCGGGCTTGCGATTCCAGCCGCAGCCGGCGTGGTAGCTTCGCTGGTAGTTTTCGATCACTACATTCTCAAGATGGGAGCAGAAGCCAAACCGATCGTGGTCTTGATCATGACCTTGATGCTCGCGTTCCTGATGGTCAGTACGATCAAGTACCGCAGCTTCAAAGACCTGAAGTTTAAGGGTCACCGACATATCACCTATTTGGTCTGGGGGATTCTCGCATTGATGATGGTCGCGGCTTTGCCGGCTGTCATGCTCTTTGTCGTGTTCGCCGGATATGCCTTGATGGGGCCAGTTGAAAAGTTGTTTTGGTTGGTTGCTCCGTCTGTCGGAAAAAAAGGCGTTGGGAAAATCGATCCATCGCCGATCGAGACGAGATCATAATAATAAACAGTCGGAGGAATTCCGAAGCATCGCATGGCTAAGACGAGGAGTAGTAGGCGAACAATCTAGAAATAGGGTGTTGGATGCCCTACAGAGAGCTGGTGGGTGGTGCAAACCAGCCTAGG
>CABVRS010000009.1 GCA_902500745.1 uncultured Nitrospira sp. | reverse complement strand
ACATTATCTCGAATAACTCTGACGCCAGCACTCGAGCGGGATATCGTCCCATCAATGATGTAGGCTCCGGCAACCGCTCCAACCTTGGGAATGGTAAACACCTGCCGAACTTCCGCTCGCCCCAAGACTCGCTCCTTAAGCGTAGGCTCAAGCAAGCCTTCCATCGCAGCCTTGATGTCGGCAATGGCGTCATAGATGATGGTGTAGAGCCTCACGTCAACGCCCTGCTGTTCAGCCAATGCATTCGCCTTGGGTTCCGGTCTGATGTTGAATCCGATAATAATGGCTCGCGACGCGGCGGCCAGGAGCACATCCGACTCCATAATGCCCCCGACTCCGTTATGAATCACACGGAGCTTGACGGCCTCCGTCGAGAGCTTTTCAACGGCACCTGCCAACGCTTCCGATGACCCTTGCACATCGGCTTTAATCACGATGGCCAATTCCTTGACCGATCCTTCTTGGATCTTCGCGAAGAGATCATCAAGTGTGACCTTTGCCGATCCGGTTAGTTCTGCAGCCCGTCTCTTTTGAGCTCGCTCTTCCGCAATCTCTCGAGCCACTCGCTCGTTGGAGACCACTTGGAAGACATCTCCTGCCGATGGCACCCCCGGTAAGCCGATCACTTCCACTGGAATCGATGGTCCGGCTTTCTGGGTCTTTTCTCCTCGATCATTGATAAGGGCTCGGACGCGCCCGCTAAATGAGCCCACCACATATGCATCGGCTATCTTGAGAGTCCCGCTCTGTACCAATACCGTTGCAACGGGACCTCTGCCGCGTTCGATTTTGGCTTCGATCACAGTGCCGCGAGCCTGTCGGTGTGGATCTGCTTTAAGTTCAAGCACTTCAGCCTGAAGCAGGATCATCTCAAGTAAGGTATCCAGCCCCGTTTTCTGCTTTGCGGACACCTCCACCATAATGGTGTCCCCTCCCCAGGATTCTGAAATCAAGCCATGCTCGGAGAGCGCAT
The DNA here is from genome assembly GCA_902500745.1 of uncultured Nitrospira sp. Classification (GTDB taxonomy): domain Bacteria; phylum Nitrospirota; class Nitrospiria; order Nitrospirales; family Nitrospiraceae; genus Nitrospira_D. The sequence goes on along the minus strand of CABVRS010000009.1, from coordinate 46,815 downwards.
TCTTCACTCGATCAGGGTTGGCATCAGGCTTGTCGATTTTATTCATGGCCACGATCAGTGGCACTCCAGCCGCCTTGGCATGATGAATCGCTTCAATGGTCTGCGGCATTACACCGTCATCAGCGGCAACAACCAAAATAACGATGTCGGTGACCTTTGCACCACGAGCTCGCATCGCGGTGAACGCTTCGTGACCAGGCGTGTCTAGGAACGTCACTTGTTTGCCACGCACCGAGACCGTATAGGCGCCAATATGTTGCGTAATGCCGCCGGCCTCTCCTTCCGCCACATTGGTCTGGCGAATCGCATCAAGCAAGGATGTCTTGCCGTGATCGACATGGCCCATAATGGTGACGACCGGAGGTCTGGGTTCTGGCCGTTCGTCCTCACCCGTATCGACAAGATCTTGCAATAACTCTTCTCCGGCCTTTTCAACGGCGATTTCGATTTTGACACCACTTTCTTCGGCAAACATGGTTGCCGCATCTAGATTCATCGGCTGCTGAAAAGTCAGCATCTGGCCCATATCCATCAATTTGCGAACGATGTCTGCCGGCCGCTGACCGATCAACTCGGCAAATTCCTTCACTGTGGTCCGCGGTGTGACTTTGACACTTTTCCGGCGGGGCTTTGTGATTTCAGCCGGCGTACTATGGTGTAAGTGCTTGGATCGATCATCCCGTCGTTGCACAGGGATCGCACGGAGGTCCTGCCATCTGGCGGCATCTTCACGAAGTTTCACGTCCTGCTGCTCGTCTTTAGGGCGGCCCGGCTTTCGTGCTTTTTTAAGCTTATCTTTTTGACTTTCCGCTTCAATGGCCTCGAACGCCATGCTCTTCTTTTTCGCGGCCACAGACTCAACAGTTGCCGCCACAAGTCCGGGTGGAGATACGGCCGGCTTCGGCTGAATCTCTTCCTGATGCGGAACGATAGGGGATGGAGCTGCCGGCAAACTCTTGCCCGAAGCATCCTCTGCTACAACACTACGCTCAGTCTCCACCTCCTCGACCGGCTGGTCGGCTGGCACAGGAGATTCAGGTGCGGAGCTGGCTGTTCCAACCTGGGCTGAACGCTCTTCTTCGACAACAAGTACGGCAGACGCAACCTCGGTGGGTTCATCCTCTTTCTTCCGCTTGATCAGAATACGACGTTTATCGGGCTTGGGTGATTCCTCCACCACATGCCCTCTGGTCGTCACCCCTTTTCCATGAGTTGCGTCTTGAACTGATTTTGCAGGGAGACCTGCTTCTGTTGTCGAGCTCTGCCCCTTGGATTTTGACGCTAACTTTTCCATGACCTTCTGAACAATCTCATCATCTAGGGCGCTGCTATGAGACGTAACCGGCACACCCATTTTTTTGAGCTCGGGGATGAGCACACGATTTTCTATCCCTAACTTCTTGGCAAGTTCGTATACGCGCATGGCCATTGAATGGTTCCGTCGGTTATCCGCTCGTCGCTTCTTCGGCTCTGGCCGCTTGACGCGCCTCTTCCTGGAGTCGCTGTGATTCAGCTTCTTCGGCCAGCGCCGCTTTAATTTCCTTATCGCGCTCGACCTTTTCTTTCTCGTATTCAGTTGCGCTGATGATATCGATTTTCCACCCTGTCAAACGCGCGGCCAACCTGACGTTTTGTCCGTTCTTTCCGATGGCCAGCGACAACTGTGAGTCCGCGGCAACCACGAGCGCCGATTTTTTCTCTTCGTCGATACCGACTTTTTCAATTGTTGCCGGGTTCAACGCTTCGGCAATGAACACTCGCGGATCTTGCGTCCAGGTAATGATGTCAATCTTCTCACCCCGTAACTCACGGACGACTGCCTGAACACGAGACCCTTTGATCCCGACACAAGCTCCGACCGGGTCCACGGCTTTTTCCCGTGACGTGACGGCAATCTTCGTTCGGTCCCCAGGTTCCCGAACAACCGACTTGATTTCGATGATCTTTTCCATCACTTCCGGCACTTCGAGCTCAAACAGCTTAGCCACGAATTGCGGGTGACTTCGAGACAATATGACTTGAACATCTTTGGGCGTACGACGAACTTCCAGCAACATCGCCTTCACGCGATCACCGCGCCGATACGTCTCGCGTGGAATTTGTTCCTGAATCGGCAGGATGGCTTCCGTCTTTCCAAGATCCACGAGGTAGTTGCGGCGCTCCATGCCTAGAATGATGCCCGTCACAAGATCTCCCTGGCGCGTGGAGTATTCCTTTTGAACCGCTTCCCACTCGGCTTCACGAACCTTCTGAAATATCACTTGCTTCGCCGTCTGTGCGGCAATCCGTCCCAATTCGTTCATCTCGATCAGCGATCCAATTTCATCACCCACCTCGGCTTCACTGTCATATTGACGCGCTTCCTGAAGTGAGATTTCAGCCTTAGGGTTGCTGACCGTTTCCACAATCGTTTTCTTGGATACGACGGAAATTTCTCCCGTCTTTGGGTCGATCTCGACCTGAATATTTTCGGCCTGGCCGAAGCGCTTCTTGGCGGCCGTTTGCAGAGCGGATTCAATAGCTCCGATCACCCGGGCTTTATCGATCCCTTTCTGACGCCCGATTTCATCGATGACTGAAATCAGTTCTCGGTTCATACCTCACGCTCCTGCATCCGGTTACTGTCCATAGCGCCCGACTTCTACATGCCTAAATTTTTACGACTAGCTTTGCTTCGGCGATCATCTCTCGAGCCAGACTCATCGGCTGCGATATCCGTGATCCACCGATCGCCAGCACGACGGCACGCTCGTCTACTTCGATTAATCGTCCCGTGATCTTCCACTGACCTTCGACTGGTTGGCGAAGCTTGAGGCTCACCACTTTGCCAACTGCCCGCTGATAATCTTGCAGTCTCTTAAATGGCCGATCCAAACCTGGTGACGAAACCTCAAGCGTGTAGGCATGGGGAAAGGGATCGACGACGTCAAGAGCCGGCCCAAGAGCCTTATGTGCCTGTTCACAATCTGTGATGGTGACTCCACCTGGTTTGTTGATCAGAACACGAACAACCGAACGAGGACCTTGCCCGACACAGACCACATCAACCAACTCAATTCCAAGCGTCCATAAAATCGGTGAAATAATTTCCTGCAACCGGTCGGCAACCGTCTGCAAACCTTCACCCGGCATGCTCAACCTAATCTTGCTCGACATGTGCCCAAACAAAAAAGTGGGCATGAGCCCACTTACAGAGGCAGCACCATAGCACGCACCTTTGAGCAAAGCAAGAGCACTAGCCGGTCAACAGCGCCCATCGAGCAGCCAGCGCTTTCGTGATTGGGCCTGGCTGACCGGAGCCAATCGTCTTCCCATCAATCCGAACTACTCCGAGTACTTCGAGCGTCGTCCCGGTCAAGAACACCTCATTTGCCGAATACAGCGATTCAAGCGAGATGAACCGTTCTTCAATCGGGATTTCCTCCTTCTTGGCCAAATCCAACACAACCGTCCTGGTAACACCCGATAGAATCCTCGGCCCTTCGGGAGCCGTCATGACGACTCCACCTTGAACGGCCATGACATTACTCAGGGCACCTTCCATTACAAGGCCATCTCGAATCAAAATCGTTTCGAACACCCGAGCCTTTTTCGCCTCTTCGCGTGCAAGAACGTTGGCAAGCAGATTCACGCTTTTGATATCGCATCGCCCCCAGCGAAGATCTTCCCACGTGCATGCCGTGACGCCGGTCTGGCGCATTTCCGCGGGCAGGCCCTGGAGCGCTCTAATCGTCATAACGACGGTCGGGCAGGTCTCGGAAGGGAAACTGTGTTCTCGCGGAGCCACGCCTCTGGTAATTTGAATGTAGACCTTGGCTTCTTGATATCCGGCGAGACTGAGTCCCTGTTGAACCCACTGCATCCATTGTGTTTTTGAATACGGCGGTGGAATGAAGAGCTCTTTCGCACTCCGTTCAAGTCGGGCAAGATGCGCTCCCAATTGGAAAGGAATTCCACGATATGTCCTGATGACTTCGTAGACGGCATCACCAAACTGAAATCCTCGGTCATCGATGGAAACGGTCGCCTCCTCCCAGGGAATGAACCGACCGTTGATGAACGCAATGTCTGGCATGACCTCAGTTCCCAGTGGATGGCTGTGCGTCTATTCTGAAGACTCGACGTTCTTCGGCGGTAAATTTCCATCCCATGCGCTTTTCAAAAACCAGCTGATATACGCCTGGCCGGACGGCCTTGAGCTCAAAGCTGCGTTGCCCGTTCTCCACCGCGTTATTACTTGCAACGCGGAGGAATTCATCGCTAAGGAGGGCAAGTCCTTTTGTGTCATACGCAGGCACCCACTGTTCACCTCTGGTCCGGTCCTCCCACAGATGGATGATGAACGGCTGTTCAACTATGACCTTGCGATAATCGCCGACATCCAGAGTTGGGTTGCGGTCTGTACTAGAATGGCTCACGTCTGTTCCTGCTCGTGAAGATCGTCGCCGTGGTTCATTTCTTTGCTTATATTTTCCTACGCGGACCGATCAGAATGTCCGGCCCCTCAACCCGAACCTCGTAGCTGCCCACACAGTATCCACCGCCATCAGTCCCTTGGCCGTTTCGGATATCAAACGCGAGATCATGCCACGGACAGGCGATGACATATCCCTTAAGCCTCCCCTCGATGAGCGGTCCCCCCTCATGAGGGCAACTGTTATGAATCGCGTAATATTTTCCCTCTATATTGAACAGTGCAATCTGCCGATCGTTGATTGTAACCATCTTTGATTTCCCGGGCGGCAATTCTTCAACCTGCGCAACTTTCTGAAACCCATTCATCCTACTCATCCTTATTCATGCTCCTCAGCATCTACATGCGGAGGGTGTATTTGAGTTCGTCATCTTTTGCGACTTTTGCCTTCTGAATGAATCCCGATTCCGCCTGTATCACATACCGAGCAGGTTCAGGTGGTGGCCCGAAGAATGGGCACGGGTCTTTGCTACACGGTTCCGCGTACTCCAGCATATGGACGACATGATGACTCTCGTCGATCCAAAGCATATCGACCGGAAATCGATACTCTCTCGTCGTGAGACGGTGCAATCCGTTCTGTTCAAAAATGTAAAGCATCCCACCATTCGAAGGCAATGTATCGCGGAAGGCCAGTCCAAAGAGCAACTTTTCAGGAGTGTCCGCCACTTCAGCTTCGAGCTGAATTCCACTAGGGAACGTCACGACAATGATGCTTGATTCCTTGCGTTCGCCCAGGAAGACCGATGCACTCATCAGCAGAAGTGCAAGCAGGACCATCATGATGATCCGCTTGTTTCGCTGCTCCCGGTCTCCAGCTTGTGCCTGACTAGCTGACATTGGTAACAACCGACAATTTCATATGCCGCTGGGCCCAATGGCCCATGGTCATCAACAAGCTAGGCCTTCTAACCGAATTACGTTCTGTTGACTTGGAAAATAATCGCAGAATAAAATGCCGCTCTACACTCCTCTTTACGATGACCTGCGCACTATGGTGGGAGTGGAGTGAACTTGTCAATATCGCATAGTCTTTCGGAGTGAGAAGGAGGCTTGGGTCATGGCTTTATTGATCACCGATGAATGTATCTCTTGTGGAGCATGCCTGCCGGAATGTCCTAATGAAGCAATTTTCGAGACCAGAAGCGATGCCGAGACTAAAGGTAACCATGTCGGTGATGGACAAGGTGTCGGCGACAACATTTATGTCATTGCCCACGATCGCTGCACCGAGTGCGTTGGTCACTTTGATGAACCCCAGTGTGCTGCAGTGTGTCCTGTTGATAATTGCTGTATCTCAGACCCCGCCTATCCTGAAACAACGGATGTACTTCTTGAAAAGGCGAAGACTTTAAATCCTGATAAGGAGATCGATTCTGCGAAAATCTGGAGTGGCGTAAGAAACTAGTTCGTTGCTGAATTCGTGTTGTGAAGGCCTCAGTTTCTATAGGAACTGGGGCCTTCTGCATATGATCGGCCCGCCTTAAAAACAAAAGGCCTCGGTGAGTCTCACCGAGGCCTTTTCTATGACTATTTTAGCTGAGATATATTACTTCAGCATGAGCAACTTGCCGCCGACATGGCCTGGATGCAAGTGGCAGCGGTATTCAAGAACATTTCCGGATGCGTAGAACAAATCGCTGGTTGGAACGCCAATGTACCGCGTCTCCCCTGGCTTCAGCACCAGCTTGGTATCCAGAACAGTTGGTGCCGATTGATTTACGGCTGCGCTCAGATGAAATCCATGCTCGGCCGTTGCATTATTCGTTACTTTCAAGAGGACCGGCGAGCCTGGACGCGACTTAAAATCGATGACGGTCATCGGAGGATACCACACCTTCATATTGCCGATTTCTATGGCGAAGAACGAGGCATCGACAGTTAGCTCCTTAAACGGCTGTCCGACGACGGACCCAGATTCTAGATCGCCGATTTCGACACCACCCGCTTGAAGCGCATACGAACTCGAAACCCCGGCCAACACCATTCCAAGGCCGAGGATAATTGCCAACATTGACTTGCCCATGACTACCCCCCTTGCAAGATAAAGAAGAGATGATATAGAGGCTTTGAATATGTATCGCCGAAGTCTGGAGGACGTGCAGGCGTTCTTGTAACGTGTACCTTTCGTCTCTATATGAGACCCATAATCCCTGTTACAATTGATCACGTAATACGGGGCTGGTTATATCACAGGGGTTAAAACGGAAGCAACCAATTAGGAACCACAAGGGCTGGGGAGTTTTCTTATTCGGATCCCAGCTTTACCACGCCGACTCCCCACCGGTCGACGCCGCGCATGACCAATCGAACATGTCGTTGCCCAGCATCAGATGTACTATAAATACGATTCTCGTCACGCTGCCGCTCACTTCTTGTACTATTTTTTCATGCCGAACGTTTCCTGCAGCGCCTGTTTAAGTATTTCCCGAAAGTTCCGATACAGGCGTTGAGGGGTTGCCGGATGCCTATTTTTCTCGCAGTCAATGGAATCACAGAGACCTACCCTGTACGACTACCGAGCTCACGGCCTCATGCGGTTGAACCTGTGTGGCAAGGTGAACGCCATGGTCAACATTCTCCTTCATTGGATCATTCAGCCTTGGCTGCACAGACCGCTTACCAACAACAGAGCGCCCAGCCACCACATCCAAAACCAGCAGTGCTTGCACGGGATTTAATGAAAGCCCCGGTCCTTTCTCTTCCCTCAGACGGTACGTTACTCGACGCCTGGATGCTCATGTCGCAAAAGGGGTTCCATCACATCCCCATCACTTCCCTGCATGGCACTCTGGTTGGAATGGTATCTCATCGTGATCTGCTGCGACACGTACCTGAGCTGGTCACCGCTGGTGATAGTAACCAAGCTTCTGCAAGGCGATTAGCCGAAATCATGATTCCCAGAGTGATCTCTTCAACTCCTATGACGGAGATTCGAGAAGTTGCTCGTGTCATGCTGGATGAACACATTCATGCCGTTCCCGTTTTGGATACCACCCGCCGTCTAGTCGGTATCCTTTCAACACACGATCTACTCCACGGTATCGCCAACCATGGTCCACTTGAACTTTGGACTTGATCCCCCCTTCTTAAGCAAACCGCCTCATTCTACCTAGAGAACCAAACTCTTAATTCGATCAATATGTTGATCTGCCTCCCTCGAAAGGCTGCTCCACATCCGTAGGGCTAGGCCGACTCGATGTCTCGTAATAGGGTGGTACCCATCAAGGCGATGGTTAGGAAGTGTTCCTCAGGGCTATATTCAACATGACGCTGATAGACAACTTTTTCGACACTCCTATCGCAGCAGGAATATCTGCTCTAGCGCTTTTGGCCATAGGGCTGCTCCTCAAGAAAAACCAAGGGCGTCGGTGGGTCCTGAGCTTAAGCCTCCTCTTGTATATCCGCTACATGGTCTGGCGAGCACTCTACACAATACCTACCGACGACGTGAGCAGTCTCGTCGTCGGATGGACCGTCTATCTCGCCGAACTGTACGGACTCTGTCAATTTTGCTTCTTTACCTATCAATCCTGGTCACCGACCGACCGCCAACCGGCACCGATCACGAATTACCCGACCGTCGACATCATGGTCACAGTCGTGGATGAACCGCTGTCCCTCTTGCGGCAAACGTTGGTGGGCTGTCTATCACTGGACTATCCCAGAGATCGATTCAATGTGTACGTTCTCGATGATGGCCGCCGCCTTGAAGCCAAGAAGATGGCGTCCGCACTGGGATGCGGCTATATCAGACGCCCGGATCATCCCCGCCATGCCAAGGCGGGAAATCTCAACCATGCTCTACGCTTGACCGACGGCGACCTCATCGCCGTGTTCGATGTTGACCATATCCCTGCTCGTACATTTCTGAAAGAGACCGTCGGATTCTTTGATGACACAAAAGTAGCCATCGTTCAGACTCCCCATCACTTCTACAATCCCGATGTTTTTCAACGAAATCTGCGCGTAGGTGAACTCGTCAAGAACGAGCAGGCATTGTTCTTCCGCTCCTTACAAGCCGGGCGGGACGCGCATAACAGCGCCTTCTTCGCCGGCAGCGGTGGTCTCTTCCGACGACAACCCCTTGAGGAGATCGGTGGCTTCCAAACTCAGACGATCACCGAAGATATCCACACGAGCATGAACCTGCATGCGAAGGGGTATACATCCTGCTATCTCAATCGTGTGCTGTCGGCCGGTCTGATGCCGGAGACGTTTGAGGGTTACCTCAAGCAGCGAAAGCGGTGGGCCATGGGTTGCATTCAGGTCCTCCTCCGTGACAATCCCCTTACCAAACGTGGCCTGACCTTATCACAGCGACTGGATTATTTCGGATCGATCTTCTACTTCTTTTTCGGTCTTCCCCGCCTTATTTGTCTGGTCGCTCCGCTTTCTAGCCTCTTATTCCAGACTCCACCAATTCATGCCGATGTCGTACTGCTTGGCCTTCATTTCTTTTCTTTCTATATCGCATCAGCACTTGTCATGCGTCCGGTAAGCCGAGGCTCGCGCAACCCATTCTGGTCAGACATCTATGAAATCGCCATGTGCTTCGCGCTCACCTGGGTCGCCCTGAAGGCCCTTGTCACACCCCGGAAAGAGCGCGTCTTCGAGGTGACACCGAAAGGACAACGGATTGGAAGAAACACGTCCACTGAATTGAGTTTGACCTGGCCGCACTTATTGACGTTCGGATTGTTGGTCGTAGGTTTGACAGTGGGGATTCAGAACCTTCGCCACGGCACTGGAGATCCAGGTCTCCCAGTCAGTCTTTTTTGGGGATCCATCAATCTCTTGCTGCTGATGATCGCAATGTTCGTGGCCAGCGAACAGACACAAGGCCGACAGGCATTCCGACTGAATCGAGATTTTGCGAGCGAGTTGTTTCTCGATGACAATTCCGTCCCTGCCCGCATTCTCAACATTAATGAGTACGGCGTCGCATTATCACTTGAACATCCCGTGTTTACCGCGCGCGACACCGTGACCCTCCTTTTAACCTCCTCTCAGGGCACGATCGTACGATTGCCTGGTCGAATCATGAGACAGGAACGGATGTCATCCGGTGGCGTGAGCGCCGGAGTTCAGTTCCAAGGGCTTGATGAGACGACGAGAGAGGTGCTCGTTGACAAGATTTTTGGTGATCCTGCCTCCTGGGAAGAGACGTATCAATTCCAACCCGGTATAGCGAGCAGTCTACGATCACTCCTATATGCTCTGACCGCTCCGTGGAGATCCTTCAACTGGGAGCGACGCCGAATGCTACGAGTTCCTCATGAAACCTCTTGTCGGTTAAATACCTCGAAGTCCTTGTTGTCCGGCAAGGTGGAAGATATGTCCTTCACCGGCGTGAGTGTCCTCTTCCCTTCGGTTCCGAACGACTCGTTAGTCGGAGCTTTATTAGAACTGCCTCGTATCACCCTTAAAGTAAGTCCTGTATCGGTGATGCACCGCCTTCGCGCGAGCTGTATTCGTTTCAGAGTCGAGAGCATCGAACGAGGCGAACAGCACTGGAGAGAATTACACCAGAAGCACTGGAGACGGTCCTAAGCCATATCGTGTCCCGAATCGCCCTCCATCCTGCGATATGTTTTTGATCGACTTGATTCACCGACCACTAACTTGACTCAGTCCGATGGATCATCTGCCAAGAAGAGTCACAGACAACGCACAGCATCTTCGCCAATGATAGGATCCGAGAAGGAAACCATTCTGGGCGTGTCCTCGAACGGATGTGCCGTCCTATTTTCTGATTTTTCTCCTGATTATCTGCGGTGTGCACTATTCTATATCAAGCACGACAAGCTTACCGCGAAGCCTATTAGGGCCTGACATCGCTCATTAGGCCGCCACGCTGTTGTTCGGTTTCACATGGACTCCGTAGAGGGGGAAAACCGATGGCGCGATATAGGTCATTCCTACTGGCAACACTTGTCCTGATGCTCTTACCAGCTCGTACACAGGCAGGCGATGTGTTCACTGGATTTCAGATCGACAATAAGAGTCAATATTTTGGTTATTTGGGCGTGCGGACACCGATCTTGCTAATGTCAGGTGGCACAACCATTTTTGCACAGGCGATGACGGCAGGCCTTGGATATAGCTTCAAAAGCAACGGGCAACTGTTGGATGCCAACGTCCAGTTTGTCGTCCCATCCCTTGGAATTTCCCAGTCACTCGGCAGGTGGACGTTCATGGCACTTGCAGGTCCGCAGCTGCGCCGAATCGAGGAAGATCGGTTAAATGCAAGCTCGAGGGTTGACCATCAGGTCGGAGTCTTCGGACAACTTGAAGCGCTGTACTGGCATGAGAAAGGCAGCCTTCATGCAATAGGATCCTATGCCGATCTCGACAATTTCTTCTGGGGCCGTCTGCGCGGGAAATTACTAACGTACAAGTCCGAGAAAGGTTGCTGTCTCCTCTATGCAGGATGGGATATTGCCGGAATGGGTAATGGAGAATTTCGTGCGGTACAGACAGGCCCAATCTTGGAAGTGCCGATCAGTACGGTGTTCTTTCTTGTAAAGGGCGGATACCAGAATAGCACCTCTTTCCATAGCGGTGGGTATGGAGGAGTTGAAGTGTATTTCCCCTTTTAGCTCACTTTATCCTCGACCAATGTGAGAAAGTCGCTGCCTGACCGATCGGTCTGCCGGCTAAATCGATCACAGTCCAGATCAATGCCTGTTCGACTAGAAATCGCCGGCCCGTTGAAGAAATTCTGACCCCACGATATCCATCAAAGTAGCCATTCACCCTCGCTTGCTCCAGCATACGCCCTCGCTCGGCCCAGTCATCTGGCCCAGCTGTGAGCCGAGATGGCGTCGTGATGAATTGATCCCAGGGGAGCTCCCAAAGGTCTAGCGCCGTTTGGTTTCCGTAATTCAAGATCGGATCAGGCTCTACCCCATGTGAGACGACGACAAAGGAGGCTTCAAATAGCACCCGCGCATGCTGGGTCGTATCACCTGTTCGTTCGATCAGCTCTCGACCTGTCCAAAGGCAATAGCTATCCAGTAGTCGCTGACTCCACTGTATGATATGGGGTCGGTTCCACTGTGAGGGACTCATACGCGTTGTGGTAGCACGTCTTGCAAGACGGGACAAGGCTCACAGACGCCTTGTCAACCGCATGGTCCTTCTCTGTATAATGTGGCCTCCTTCTTACTAAACCACGCAGGAGTAGTAATGGCTGCCAAAACATTGTTTGACAAAATTTGGGACTCCCACATCGTTCGTGCCGAATCCGATGGGACAACCTTGCTCTATATCGATCGCCAGTTAGTCCATGAAGTGACTTCCCCTCAAGCGTTTGAGGGATTGAGACTGGCCGGACGGCACCCCCGGCGGCCCACCGCTACACTCGCTGTGCCGGATCACAATGTTCCGACCACAGACCGCCGTCTGGGAATTCTGGATCAAGTCAGCGCTCTTCAGATTCAAACGCTTGAAGATAACTGCAACCATTTTCAGATTTCCCTGTTCAATATGAGTGACATCCGCCAGGGCATCGTTCATGTCATTGGTCCTGAACAGGGGTTTACCCTCCCCGGCACCACGATCGTGTGCGGTGATTCACACACATCCACCCATGGGGCGTTTGGCGCGTTGGCTTTCGGAATCGGGACCAGTGAAGTAGAGCATGTCTTGGCCACTCAATGTTTAGTGCAAAAGCGGCCAAAGACAATGGAGATCCGCGTCGATGGGGTGCTTTCAGACCGTTGTTCAGCTAAGGACATTATTCTGGCAATCATCGGAAAAATCGGAACGGCAGGTGGGACCGGCTATGTGATTGAGTACACCGGCGAGGCGATTCGCTCACTGAGCATGGAAGGCCGCATGACCCTCTGCAACATGTCGATCGAGGGCGGCGCTCGTGCCGGCATGGTCGCGCCTGATGACAAGACGATTGCTTATATCAAAGGACGTCCACTCGCTCCAAAGGGAGATCAGTTTGAGCAGGCTGTCCAAGCATGGCAAGACCTCAAGACTGATCTTGATGCGAAGTATGATGCAATCGTCACGCTACAAGCCGAACGCATCGCCCCTCAGGTTAGTTGGGGAACGAGTCCTGGTATGGTGAGTGGTGTCGATGAACATGTGCCAGATCCACGGACGATGGTCGATGAGAAATCGAGAGACGCTACCGAACGGGCTTTATCCTATATGGGTCTATCCCCCAATATGCCGATCACCGATATCAAGATTGATAAAGTGTTCATTGGTTCCTGCACTAATTCTCGAATTGAAGATCTTCGCCTTGCCGCCAGCTTCGCGAAGGGCAAGAAAGTTGCGAAGACCGTGCACGCCATGGTCGTGCCAGGATCTGGGCTCATCAAGCAGCAGGCGGAGGCTGAAGGGCTCGATCACGTATTTCGTGAGGCCGGATTTGAATGGCGGGAGGCAGGATGCAGCATGTGTCTGGCGATGAATGCCGATGTGCTGAAGCCTGGCGAACGCTGTGCTTCAACGAGCAATCGCAATTTCGAAGGACGCCAGGGTGCTGGAGGGCGAACTCACCTCGTGTCTCCGGCCATGGCGGTCGCCGCGGCGATTGAGGGCCACTTTGTCGATATCAGACACTGGCCTTGATCCTTTAAGATCCTACACGGCACATTCGCTTATCGAGATAAGGGGATACACAACATGCAACCTTTTACGATACTGACCGGTCTTGTCGCTCCATTGGATCGTGTCAACGTCGACACTGATCAAGTCATTCCTAAACAGTTTCTCAAGACCATCAAGCGCACAGGCCTGCGCGAGGGCCTATTCTTTGATTGGCGAAAGCTGCCGGATGGCTCTCCCGATCCATCGTTCTTCTTAAACCAGCCTCGATATCAGGGGGCAACCATCCTCTTGACTCGCGACAACTTCGGCTGTGGCTCATCCCGTGAGCATGCACCGTGGGCCTTATTGGATCAGGGATTCCGCTGTCTCATTGCCCCTAGCTTTGCTGATATTTTCTATAATAATTGCTTTCAAAACGGAATCCTCCCCGCAATATTGAAAGCAGAGGAAATGCTCGCGCTCCTGAATGAGGCGGTCAACACAGTGGGATATCAGCTCACCGTGGACCTGGAGCGTCAGACCGTGACGACGCCTCAGAAAATTACTTATCGGTTCGAGATTGATCCATTTCGTAAAGATTGTTTGTATCGAGGGCTGGATGCGATCGGTTTAACGCTTCAACACGAGGATGCGATCACAGCCTATGAGACTCGTCGAAAGACGGAAGCTCCTTGGCTCTTTACTGATCTGCGCTCTTAGCCGAGCAGCGACCTGAGAAATGATCCCTTTCTCAGACACGGTCGGGATCCATGAATAGGGTCGATGGGTACTCGCCTACAGCCATTTTTTCCAGCGAAATCCCAGGAGCATGGTAGCGGCCACGAGTCCCATGATCCCGAGGGCCATAGGGTACCCCCAAGGCCATTTCAACTCAGGCATATATTCGAAATTCATTCCATAGATACCGGCGATAAAACTCAGCGGCATGAAAATCGTCGTAATCACCGTCAACACACGCATGACGGAGTTCAACCGGTAGCTCACGCTGGAAAGATAAATATCGAGGCTCGCCGAGACCATTTCTCGCAACGTCTCAATGGTATCCACGATCTGCACCACATGATCATAGACGTCCCGGAAGAAGACCTTCGTCGGCTCATGCAAGAAGGGGCATTCCGAGCGGGACAGGTTGTTGATCGCTTCTCGCAAGGGCCACACAGCTCGACGTACGAACAGGAGCTGGCGTTTCAGAGCGTGAATGTCCTTGAGCGTCTCAGGCCTGGGATCGGCCATCAAACGCTCTTGCATCGCTTCAATCCGCTCGCCCAGCATTTCAAGCACTTCGAAATATTGATCCACGACGGCATCAATGAGGGCATACACAAGATAGTCTGATCCGTTTTGTCGAAGGCGTCCTTTCCCGACCCGAAGTCGATCCCGAACGGACTGGAAGACATCGGTGCCGTTCTCCTGAAACGAGAGGACATAATTTCTCCCCAAGACGAAACTGATCTGTTCAACCAGGATATCGCCCCGGTCTGACGCCGTGAGCACCTTCATGACGAGAAAGAAATAGGTATCGTAATCGTCGAGCTTGGGCCGTTGATCAGTATTGGCAATGTCTTCCAGCAGGAGCGGGTGAAGACCAAAGTGTTTTCCGAATGCTTCCAACACCTCGGTCTTGTGCACTCCATCAACATCCACCCAGGTCACCGTTTCGTCCGAAGGCGGTCGAAGCTCGTTCACATCGCGAATGGACTGTTCATCACAGTGGGTACCGGAGTAGTTAAAGAGGGTAACCGTGACGGCCTCTGTTCGCTTCTCACCGATGTGGACAAGCGTGCCAGGGGACAGGCCCTTCTTCTTTGAGCGTTTCTGCATCAGCTTCATGGTATGGTGCTTGTACGCAGATTCGTCATCCAGGTCAAGTTCGCGTGACGATCATTCCTTTTCTTCTGCCTCCAGGCTTGTTACTCTTCCCTCATGGCATGGCAATACGAACTCGATGCCCTTACCGCGGCGATTCGAGCGGCCGGCAAAGAGGCCTTACGAATTGCCGCTGATGGGTTTGAAACGCTCAAAAAAGCCGATCATTCTCCGGTCACCTCCGCCGACCTGGCCGTGAACCGGATTCTCCAAGCCCAGCTCCAATCAGCCTTTCCTGAGGATGGATGGTTGTCAGAAGAGTCGCCGGATGATCTTGACCGGCTTCAGAAGGCACGGGTGTGGGTGGTAGATCCGATAGATGGAACCAAGGCCTTCATCAAGGGCGAGCCCGAGTTTTGTATTTCCGTGGCACTCATTGAGCATGGCCAGCCCATTGTGGCGGCAGTTTTCAACCCGTCGGTGAATGAGCTGTACACGGCAATCCGAGGTGGCGGCCTTTACCTCAATTCTGAATCGGTCTCGGCATCCACGATCCACGATAATCAGAAGCCGGTCGTTGCCCTCAGCCCATGGGAACAACAGAGAGGTCGCTTTCCATTGCTTGATGGAATGGTGATCTCCCGCCCGATGCGGTCGATCGCGTGGGCGCTCGCCTTGACCGCCGGTGGACGTATCCAGGGACTCGCCACCCTCGAACCGGAGAATGAGTGGGATGTCGCGGCCGGAACGCTCCTTATCGAGGAAAGTGGTGGTGGTGTCTGTGACGGGAGCGGGCGTGCGCTAGTATTCAATCAAACCAAGCCTCGCTATCTTGGGACGATTGCCATCAGTGCGCGATGTCCCGAACCCCTGAGGCAAAAACTTACACTCCTCACGCAGGCAGGAATAGACCGTGCGGAGTGATGGCTTACCGTGTTGAGTCAAGGTGGGGGAGGCGTGTCACGTAGGCTGGTGATAGACGTTTTCCGGCTTAAATGGAACGTTCCGCCCTTCTCGGATGGTGTGGCATTGGTCCCGATGCGGTCATACCACCATCTGCCTTCACCTTCAGCAGAATCGGGAGAGAGCTGTACAAGGAAACCGCCCTCTCGATCATTTTCTTTTTGATACCATTTGCCGACCCATGTTTTGCCGTCGAACTGTCGGGTTTCGAATCGCCCGTCCTTGTAGCCATAGGTTCCGTTACCCTGGGCATCGAGCCGTAATTCAGCGACGCCTCCGTCTTCATATTCCCATTCCCCTGCTAAAATGGATCGATCACCGGCGGGAAGGTCGGACGGGATAGAGAAACGCTCCTGTGTCTGGTGACCACATCCTGCGATCGTCAGTACCGCAGCAACCGCAAACATGGACATGAGGCCCACATTCATGGCCAAACTTCATACCACGGGTGTTGTCTCGTGGCAAGTACGAACCAGGCGTGATTGGTTGGGTACTAGAAATTGATCTGGGTGAATCGTCGACAGGCTTCGTCAAGATCAGCGTCCGTTTTTGCATAGCAGAAACGGACGAAGTTGGCTCCGGTCTTTCCCGCAAAAAACGCCTCTCCCGGTACTCCCGCCACACCGGCCCTTTCCAGAAGATACATGGCACGAGCTTTTCCTGTGTCACCAGGAAGTCGAGCGACGTCGGCCAATACATAATAGGCCCCTTGCGGGATGGATGGAGTCAGTCCGGCTTTGGTCAGCGCGCTGCAGAACCGGTCACGCTTGTGCTGATAGTCGCGAGTCAGCTCTGTATAGAAATTGTCGGGCAGTTGGCTGATGCCGCGAGCCACCCCTATTTGGAGTGGTCCTGGAGCACAGACGTAGAGGAGATCGTTCATCGCGCCAATGGCGCCTGCCCAGGGTTCGGCTGCCACACTGTACCCAATCCGCCAGCCCGTCACACTAAACGTCTTGGAATAGCCGCCGATGGTGATCGTGCGTTCAGCCATGTCCGGCAACGTCGCCATACTCACATGGGTCCGCCCGTCATAGAGAAAGTATTCGTAAATCTCATCCGTAAAGACGAACAGATCATGCCGACAGGCAAAGTTGGCGAGTGCCTCTAGCTCCAGTCGGCTAAACACCTTGCCGGATGGATTACCCGGTGAATTGATGATAATCGCCTTGGTCTTTTTGGTCACGACTTGTTCCAGCTGAGCCAGAGAATAGGTCCAGGCCGGTGGCTGCATATGAACAACCACGGGAATCGCCTCAACAGCGGCAAGCGCACTGATATGATATTGATAGTACGGTTCAAAGAGAATGACTTCATCGCCAGGATTGAGCAATGCGGCACAGGCACAGTGAAAGGCACCCGTCGCTCCAGCGCTGACCGTCACCTCCGTTTCAGGGTCGGCGTGAATCCCGTTGTAATGCGCGAGCTTATTGGCAATCGCCTTCCTCAATTCCAGCAGACCATCGAAACGGGTGTAGACGTTATACCCGTCCCTGATCGCCTGCTCGGCTCCCTCAAGCACGATTAGTGGAACCGGCGTATCACACACCCCCTGCGCCATATTGAGGCCCTTCAGATTCACGCAGGCCTGTGTCATCGCTCGGATTTCCGACTGTGCGAGATCCGCCATTCGTCGACTGACCGCTCGTATCACGATGAGATCCTCCTTGCGCGACTCCTTTTTCGCAGAGAGCTCGGTCTTCGTCAAGTCGGCATCATGTTCCAGATGCGTGATAGACAAGGGCTCATGTCTGTTCCGTACAAAAGCACAGTTCTCTTTGCCGGGATCACCTCATCGCTTAGACTATACGCAGGTAACCTTACGACGAAGGGTTATGTGGTACAGCTGAGGCGGTCCCCATTCGGTTCTGTTGTGCTTCCAGAGAAAGGATCAGGAGGATGACACCGAGGTCATCGAGCAAGCGCCCGTCTGATCATCAGAATCCTACCGCAGACCTACAAGACCGACGGGGCAGACGAATCGCCCATGTCTGCCGCATGTTTTTCTTTGGTGATGACGACTTTGAGGGCGAAGCGACCGTCCTGGATGTGTCGACCAACGGCTGTCGGGTTGAATCATCGGTTGAGGTCAAGATCGGGATGGTGTTGAAGCTGTCGCTGTTTCTGTCTGATTTTAAGTGGCCCCTCCGAATCGACCAAGCCATTGTTCGGTGGATCGACGGCAAGCAATTCGGTCTGGAGTTCACCAGTATTCGCCTAGCCCAGCGAGAACGACTGAGAAACCTGATCATGAAGGTTAGACCATAAGATCTGTATCTCCGCCACACGACACGGGGCTTGTTCTACGACTTCCCCCACAGAGCTTCCAACCGTTTGGCCCGACCGCAGCTGTACTTGTAGTACTTATATCGCAGTGGGTTCTTCTTGTAGTAATCCTGGTGATAGTCTTCCGCTTGGTAGAAGCTGGTTGCGGGGACCAGTTCGGTCACGATCGGTGCAGGAAATTGCTTCGCTTGTTCGATGGCGGTTTTCGATGCTGCCGCGAGTCGCTGTTCTTCTTCTGTGGCATAGAATACGGCTGATCGGTATTGGCTCCCATGATCGCAGAACTGGGCATTGGGCGTGAGAGGATCGACATTTTTCCAAAAAGCCTCCAAGAGCTGTTGATAGCTGACCTTGGTGGGGTCATAGATCACTTCGACGGCTTCAGCATGCCCTGTGCGTCCGGCTGAGACCTGTTCATAGGTCGGATTGACAACGGTTCCTCCCATGTAACCGGACGCCACTGACAGGACGCCTTCCACCTGTTCAAATGCCTCTTCCATGCACCAGAAGCAACCTCCCGCGAAGTAGGCTTTGGCGCTGGTTGATGCGCTTAAGGCACTTGATGAAGACCACGCGACGAGGGTCCCACAGATTGCCAAACCGACCATCAGGAGTGTTAGACGTCGATCAGTAGCCATGGCTAGTACCTCCTCCTCTATCGTCGCCTAAGCGAGACGGTTCTTACATCCTACTACGCGAGCGGCTTAGGTAGGGAAAGTCATATCGGGCAAGAGCCGGGTGCGCTTGCCTGAACCATCACACAGGAAGATACGCGTACCGATCCTCTTCGACACGGCGCGCGCGTCGCGAACGCCCATCCATCAGCTTCATGATGAGTTCGATGGCTTCTTCCGGTGACCCGGCCGCATTCACGAGTCGCTTGTCGAGCTTGCGGAAAAATGCCACGTCGGCTGGAGAGGCAGCGACCAGAATGACAGGCTTTCCCGCCTTCACCGCGAGCGCGACTTCTGACACGGTGCCCGAGCCCGTTAATCCGCACACCACCACGACATGGCTGGACAACACATTGATGTTGTTCCGTCCACTCCCCATTTCGGTGATGATCGAGACATCCACGTGGCGCGATACCTTATCCTTCGCGGTCGGCAAGACTCCAATGGTCAGGCTCCCGCCGACTCGTTTCGCCCCTTCGCACGCGGCATCCATCACACCAACGTCACGGCCCCCCGTCAGGACGACCCAGCCACGTCGTGCAATAAATTCCCCAAGTGTCCGTGCATTGTCCAGGTCTCGCTTCGGCGCTTTCGCCGGCCCCATGACGCCTACGACAAATCGCATGCCTTCCTCCTAACCAGACTCCGACCATCTTTTACAAACGAGACCCCGTGAGTGTCACGTCCGCGTGCACCCAGGCCTTCTTGAATTGCTCTTCAATCCTCGCCGCCTCCCGCCCTTTCTTCTGCGCACGAAGGCTTTGTAGGAGCCCATAGTACGCCCAGCCGTTCTGTGGGTTCTTCCCCAGATCTGCCCGGTAGACCGATTCGGCACGGTTGGATTGCCCGGCTTTCAAGAAGAGTGCGCCCAGATAATGCCGAATGGGAATCGGCCACAGGGGCGGTTCGCTATACGGCAGTGCGTCCTCCAGCTTCAGTGCCTCCGAGAGGGCGGTGATCGCCTCTTCCAGCTTCTTGGAATGCATCGCGATTTCTCCGGCCAGCAGCCGCTCGGCGATCTTGATTAATGCTCGTGCTGTTTTCTCCTCTGCCGTTCGATCATGGCCGATTCGTTTGGCCAACCCAGCCAGTATGAAATGCTCGCCCTCGGCTCCCGGCAAACGGCCAGAAGCCGCCAGCGCCATGCCCCTTCCCAAACGCCACATGGCCTGTTGCACGCGCAGCGTCTTGGGAGGCGGCAACTCGTGAAGTAGAACATCCCATTGGCCGAATCGAATCATGGACCACAGTGCGGCAGGGAGATAGAACTCTTTCCAGGTATCCTTCCGGGCCTCTTGTTCAGTAATCGTCTTCGTCAATTGCCGAGCCACTGTTAAGGCTTCCGTTTGTCTTCCCTCCATCATCAAGGAAGCCCAGAAAAAGTGGAGGTTGTGCGTGTAGTAGGTGTCCGCATAGTCGCCGTTCAGCTTCCGTTTCGCCAAATACTCCTCATCAACATTCGCCGCATGCGCATTCTGCTCCGCGACGTCATGGTATCGACCAAGACGCATGTAGATGTGAGCGGGCATGTGGACGATATGACCGGCGCCCGGCATGAGGTCGGGGAGTCGCTTGGCGCACTCCAATGCCCGTTCCGGCTTCGGCGAGGCCTCCACGCTGTGAATATAGTAATGACAGGCTCCAGGATGGTCCGGAAACTTCGCGAGGATCGATTCCAATGTCGACACGATTTCCTCGGTCCCTGGTCTAGGCTGCCCTCCCGCTGTCCAGAGATCCCATGGTCGGAGATCCATTAAAGCTTCTGCAAAGAGGACTCCCGCATCCGGGTCGTTAGGAAGCTGACGCCATACTGCTCGCATCGCTTCTGCATAGGCCTTATCGAGTGGTCCCCGTGCCTGTGATTTTTGGCTATACCGCTTGCTGATGGCATGAATGTAGGCCCGTTCGGCAGCACTCACATGAGTGCTCTGGGATGTGGCCTTCTGGACGGCCTCCCACGCACGTCGTTCATCCGCCTGATTCATGGCCGTATTGATATTTGGTCCCAACGCCAGGGCGATTCCCCAGTAGGCCATGGCGGCAGTGGGGTCCAGACGTGCTGCAGCCTCAAACGCCAGAAGGGCTTCTTCATGATTAAAGGCATAGACCATCCGTAACCCTTGATCAAAGTATCGTTGTGCCTCGGTTGAGGTGGTGGTGATGGGATGACGGTGAGTGCCGAGATTGTCATAGAGTGGTAACTGGAGAAGAGAAGGTTCAGCGACGGGAACAATTTCGATCATAGCCAGAATCAGCCAGCATGCACTCCCCACTGCAAAGCGAGAGATCGTCATGGATGGTTTTTTAACAGACCAGACCAGGACCTGGCTAGAGGAAGGTATCCACTGGCGCTGTAATCGGCGATCTAGAGATTGAGGGACTGACTTTCAGGTTCTTGCGGAGGAAGCGACTTTTCTTTTGTGGTGGGGTTCTTCCGAACGATTCGTCCCCGTTTAGCCGGGTTTGGCCCCATACCGGTCGCGACGGTGGAGAATGTCTCGGTTTCAAGCTCTTGCCCAAGGTGAACCAGCACCTGTTGCTGGGAGACGACCAACGATTTGAGTTGCCCGATTTCGCTGGAGAGATACGCAATTTGCTCTTGCTGTTTGATGAGAAACGACCGGAGTTCAGAGATCACGTCAGGCTGGACTACCGTTGGGGTCGTTCCTGATTGTAAAACGGCTCCTTCACGAGTAGCTGGATTGTCCGCTTCGTGCAACTGTAGCGCTGTCGTGGTCTCGCGATCCACACACGCAACAAGTTGGTCCAATTGTGTGGTACCCAGCATCGCGGTGGACATGGCCTGGTTTTCTCGCAGCGTACTGATAGGCTGTGCAGGCGATGGTGTCTCATCTTCATACCGTGTGACACGTGCGATGAACTCACCTATCTTCCGCCAGCATTTGGCCCCAACTTCGAGGATAAATTGGCCGTATGGTGTAGGGACCGGTCGAGCCTCGTCTATCTGCTTCTGCGAAGGAATTCGATGAATGAGGTTGATGGGCTCTTGGTTGTATCGGGGGGCCATAGGCTCGTTCCTTCCCTCAAGTATATGAATTATCTACTCCTGGAGGACGCAAGAGTCAACCCTTTTATCAGGAAGGACCCGATAATAGATTCGTCAACCGTATTAGGTGGCCTAGAAGCGGGTCGGACTGGAGAACTGGAAATGAGGTAGGGCCATCGCCGGGGCAAGCACCTTCCCGGTCTCCGAATTCACGGCTTCCATCGGCACAGTCCAATGGTCGATGTGCTGAAACACGCGTAGCGGGCTCTCATGAAATCGAAAGTTTTTCACCGCCGAGACGATCTCTCCGTTTTCGATCAGAAAGGTCCCGTCCCGCGTCATCCCGGTCAGCATGAGTTCACGGGGATTGACGGGTCGGATATACCAAAAATTCGTGACGAGAATGGCGCGTGGAGCGCTTTTGATGAGATCCTGAATCGAGTGGGCCGCAGAACCCTCGACGGACAATATGGGAGCCTCCAGGGTAGGAATGGTGGCTACACCCTGACTCTTCGCCGTGAATCGGTCATAGACCAGCTGTTTTAAGATTCCATGATCGATCCATCGCGAGGGCGTGCTCGGTAAGCCGTCACCGGAAAATCCTTCGCCGAATAGGTCCATATGGTCGGGGCTATTCTGGAGTGTGATGCGTGCATCCACGATTGCCCGGCCGAGCTTCTCTGCGAAGGCACTCGTTCCCTTTAGATACGACTTCGCATCAAGCGACCGGATTAGCCACGCCCACAGTCCGGCCACGGCAGCCGGTTCAAGAATTACCGGATACCGTCCTGCCGGCAACTCACATACATCACGGCTTCGTTTGGCTTGGCTGATTGCTGCCAGGGTGCGTTCTTGAATTTTTAAGTGATCGATCGACCGATGAGCAGCCGCACTCCACCCGGTCGCATCGCCAGCCTGGACCGTCAGGCTGAAACTCGCACCCGCTCGACGTTCATAGCCGAACAGTCCGTTGTCTGCAGCAATCCCAACGGCTGTCGTCGAGGACGAGACGAGGCCCGCCCCCGTAAGATTCTCCATCCGGCACTGGCCGATCGCTTCGCTTGCGTACTCCAGACGGCGCGACGGTCCTGCCGCCATAGTCTCCGGTTTCGCAGTGTCCCTGATCGGGAAGACGCATGGATCCGGAGGCGGAAGGTATTCAGGGTCTATAGGTGAGACCGTGGCAATGCGCTCGGCACGAGCGAGCGTCTCCTGAATCGCGCCGGCGGTAAAATCGGTCGTGCTGGCAGTCCCCTGCTGACCCCCGAAGGCGACCGTCACCGCCAGTGAGCCCCGTCTCGCATCGACATTTTGAATGACTTGATTGTTGGCGAACCTCGTCGTGCCGGCATGGTGATCACGAAGCCTGACGATCGTATGATCAGCCGACGAGCGGGTCAGGACCAGATCGCTGAGAAAGCGAAACTCCTCGCGGCTGGTCATCTTCGGCCCTTTGTCGTTCACAACAGTCATGAGGAGCCTTCTCCTCTGATCACCTGAATTTTGCGAAACCTCGCCGGAGAAGCCGCATGGGTCATCCATCCAGACTGTCCTGGCTGCCCTTTTCCGCACGTAATGAATCCATAGCGACGGCGGGCAGATTGGTCTGCGACTCCATCACAACTGTTCCAGAATTCTGGTGTGATTCCATGGTAGATCACATCCCGCAGCATATGGACCCGCCGGCCGTTTTCAATCAGCCAGAATGCATCTCCGCCAAACTGAAAATTGTAGCGGCGCTGATCGATGCTATACGACCCATGGCCTTCGATATAAATACCCCGCTTCACATCGGCAATGAGCTGATCGACTGTCGCCGCACCGGGTTCAAGTCCGATATTGGCAATGCGCACGATCGGAATACTCCCCCACCCATCAGCGCGATTCGAGCCTCGCGATCGAGATTCTCTGATCTTCGGCGCCACTTCCCGATTGGTACAGTAACCGACAAAAATCCCATGACGGATGATGTCCCATTGTTGGCACACTACTCCGTCATCATCGTAACCCGTGGCAGCCAAGGTTTCCTGTTCGGTATTATCGGCAACCAAATTCACATGCTGCGAGCCATAGCGAAAGTTACCCAGCTTTTCTGGCGTCAAGAAGCTGGTCCCTGCGTAATTGGCTTCGTACCCGAGCGCACGGTCCAGTTCGCTCGGATGGCCGCAGGATTCATGGATCGTCAATGAAAGATGTTCCGGATCGAGCACGAGGTCATAGGCCCCGGCATCAACGACTGGGGCTTTGACCTTTTCGATTGCCTGCGTGGCCACGCGCGACCCTTCTCGCAAGAGATCTGCTTCTTCGATCAGTTCATACCCTTTTCGAAGATGAGGTGTACTGAAGCTGCGCGAAGCAAACCGTCCTTCATGTAATGCGGTGGCGGTACATTCGCCCTGGCCCGTTAACAGATCCCATTCAATGCGTGACCCTTCTGTTGAGACGAACACCTTTGTGTCTCGCCGAGCCCACAGACTTGCACTGCTTCGCACAATGCCGGTCTGCCGATGCATCGCTTCCATCGTGCTCAGCAGCAGATCTGATTTTTTCTCCAGTGGTACGGTGAAGGGATTGATTCGGTAAGGGGTAACGACACGATCACGATGTATCGGCTCTTCAGCGAGCCGTACTTTTTCAAGGGCGATCGAAGCAGATCCTTTGGCAATCTCGACGGCCAAATCCGCGACCCGCGGCACTTCTTCAAGTGACAGGACCGAACTCGCGGCAAAGCCCCAGGCTCCATGATACAGCACACGCACGCCGAAGCCGATGTCCTTGGCATCTCGAATCGAGGCGATTCGGTGATCCTCACCTTCGATGTGCTCCGTGCTGCTATCCTGAATGCGAATATCGCCGTACTCCGCGCCCGAAGCCGTAATCCGTTTCAGCGCCAGCTCGGCAAATTCGTCCCAAGTCGGAGAGCTCATAACCATCACTCTCGAATTGAATGAAGGGATGGGTCAGTATAACAGGAGAGGAGCAAAACGGTGAGAGTCTCAAGCTCGGATCAACGAGATTGGCTTACGGCCTATTTTTCTGATCCGGTTTCAAGATAAGAAGTACGCGCATCTGACCTTGCAGCCTCCTAATAAAGCTGGCGACTATGAGTTGCGCTGCCGAACGATTCGAGTGAGAGGCTCGCCATTCCACGGCTCTTTCAACCTGATGGCTAAACTTGTTGTGAATCAATAATCCGCTGGATGCTACGTTTCAGTTCCGGAAGTTTCTCGGACACCACATCCCATACCAGCTGATAATCCACTCCAAAGTAACTATGGATCAGACGATCGCGCATCTGAGCCATCGGACGCCACGCAACCTCGGGATGCGATACCCGGAACTCAGTCGGCAGGTTCTTCACTGCTTCGCCGATAATTTCCAGGCTGCGCACGAACGCACGGCGCAGCGTCTGATCAGCTACAAATCGCTCATAGGTGAGCGTCCGAGTCTGATCGAGGAGGTACTCGACTTCCGCGAGAATATGCCGCAGATAGTCATGCGGCTCGAAGGACATCCGTTGCCTCGGCCAAGATGTGTGGCCCGATAAACGGTGAGAGTGACTCCGTGGTGATCACTTCCACCCGGTGCTGCAACGTGTCTTCAAGCAGATCCGCTAGCGCCATGAAGCGATCGAATGTCTTCTCATTCGGAGTGAACTCGACAAGCACATCAACATCACTGTCGGGGCGAGCCTCGTTACGAAGCACGGACCCGAAGAGCGCCAGCCGACGAACACCAAGGCCCCGAATCTTGGACTCAACGGTGTGAAGTCGTCGGATCGCTTCGTCACGGGTGAGTGAAACTGTGCTCATATGGAGAATATATACGAAATATCAGACTGATGCGAGACGGAAAGGCCGACAACGGCGTTGACCAGGCCGTGGAGAAGCGAAACTGGCAGGGGTAGTTCTTGAGTTTGCCAACTCTCCCGCTTCATTCAAATTCGCGATCGCGGATTCAATGCTGTCCCCTTGGCTGGCGACGTCAAGTTCGGGGCAGAGCGCGATATACTCGGGCCCTTCCTTCTCAACGATCGCCAGCCGCTTAAGCCGCTGTGAGCCGGACTTTTCCAACCTTGCCAAGTTTCACATGCTGCTTGGCGTGCCAGAGATCATGGTTGTACTGCATGGCCAGCCAACCCTCTGGAGAACGGCCAAGCGCCTTGGACAGTCGTAGCGCCATTTCAGGGCTGATACGGCTCATACCTGTCAGAATGCGATTCAACGTTGAGGCAGCTACACCGAGCTTCCCAGCCAGTTCGCGGCTGCTCAGATTGTTCGGCTCAAGATAGACCTGGATAATGAACTCGCCGGGATGGGGAGGATTGTGCATAGCCATTAGTGGTAGTCCTCATAATCCAAGACGTAGGCGTGTGCGTCTCGAAGCGCTTGTTAAGTTTCATAAACCATTCTTGATGTGATCAATGGCACCAGTTACACCTAAAATATTGAATCGTTCTTTATATATTGATTGAAATAGAGAAAGCGAACAAACGCCGACTTGAGCCGTGGTTGTCAGTGCCAATCTAAGCTGGAAAGAATCGCCCTCCAGATAGATCATCTTAAACTCGACCTGTTCGGCTTTTTCATTGATCTGCAACACTTGCCACAAGGCTTGCTCATTCGGGTGCGCCCCATAATCGATGGTACGGTCATACAGCAGTTCAGCCACGCTGCCTTCTTTCGTGTCGATTGATTTCGCAAGTTCGAACATTGCTCCTATTTTGAATTCTTCCTTAACTTTCCTTCGATGCGCATCACTATCATGCCTTCGCATCCACGTTTCACGAGAATTGGGATTGCGTGCGAGATATAGCCCATACAGCGCGTTCTCCAAACAGGAACGAAGGATCGCATAACACTCCGGGAGTTGCCCGCTCCAGGTCATACGACATGCGGCAAGAAAATTTGAATGTGCTCGAAACATGAAAAAGCCTGAGAACCAATCATTCGAATGGTTTAGGCCATCAATTGCTTTTCTGAACCAAGCATCAAGGTCGATGAGGCGACGAATTTCGCCTTGGCAATTGGCAAATGTCGCGTATTCGTTATTTCGAGCATCGTCTAAGAATGTTGAGATCTTGTCGTTGCCCCAGCTGGCTGGTGGATGAGAAGGTATCATGGCTCGTTACTCATGAGGCATAACGGCCCCACGGGACGCGCTGCCCGTTCCGAGCCGCGCACGTCTGCCGCAATTGCTTGTTATGCGAGCAAGCCATGAGAAGCCAGATACCCGCGGCCCTCTTGCATGAGACCCCAACGACCGGGGCCGCCATCCATGTTTAACGTAGCGCCTGCAAAACCAGCCTTGGATAGTTCTTGCAAATGGAACCTTGCAAGCTGTGAGTTGATGTTCAGCTCGGCAGCTATGGCTGTTTCAGTTATGCCCTCCTGTTTCGCGATTAGGGCGAGCATTTGTTCTCTTATTTCTTCGAGGCGCTGACCATGGGATCGTTCTTTCTGAATTACATCATCTCGCTGCTGTATTTCCTCCCTCAGAGCTTTGTTCTCCGACTCAAGCGCTACTACCTTCTTCTCCATAGATTCAAGCTCCGCTTTGTAGCGGGCCGCGCTAGGAATTTCCTTGAGCAAATCAGCTATCAAACCCATACGAGTCTCGGCAGGCGCGGGGCCGTTCGGGGGACGCGAAGCGGCGTCGGCTAGAACAGTCCTGCGATCCCTGTGGCGATTTTTTCCTGGACGATCGGGGTAGCTTCGGTAATGTTTAAGCTTTTTTGCTGCACGTGGTCGACCATTCTCATCTGTGGAACCTTTGCGTCGCTATTCTGGTGAATACGACGCGCATCAATTGTCCTTGAATAGTTCCTCCATCGGAACGCCTTTAAGCTTTCCGTCCCGATAGGCCTTGAGTCGTTTTTCCGCTTCTTCCGCCCATATTTCATCAAGCTTCTTATCCGGCTCATCCAGGCTCTTTATCAGACCCTCAACCAAGGTGAACCGTTCCTCCGGTTTCAGTTTCATTGCCTCGTCTAATAAGTCTTTCGTGCTCATAGTGTTTACCTCCGATTTCCATGAAGCATAACACTGTTTAAGCCGGTCCACATAAGAACGGGATCTGATCCATTTCTTCCCGTGTAACACGCCACAACTGTTGTTACATGCGCGGGTACTGTACGAGTTCTTATGAGGACGGGATCAGAACAGCCCCGCGATGCCGGTGGCGATCTTCTCCTGGACGATCGGGGTGGCTTCGGGAAGGTCCAAGCTTTTTTGCCGCACGTGGCCGACCATTCGCATCAGTTGCACCTTTTCACCGCCCGATGACTGAGCGCCGGTCGGCCGACCGATTGATTTGCCGATCTTTCGGTCGGTGATTTGAACGTCTGCGACGCACAAGTAGGTCACACCATCTTCTTTAGGCGGTGGCTGCATACCGGGAAATCCGGCCATGCCACCGAATCCTCCTCGTCCACCGCTCATGGCCATAGCCTGCCGCATGATGGCACCCATGTCCGGCATGCCGGCCATGCCCATACCAGAGCCGTCACCCATGGAGGAAGCCGAGGCCATTGCTGCGCCCCCGCTGCCGATACCGGCGCTGGGGCCTGCTTTAGCCACGCTTTCCGTCGTCACCCCATCGGCGGTCTTGTGGCAATAGAGCACCTTGGCTTGTATCCAGTAATTGGCCTGCTCCGGATCTTGAGTGAGCTGATACCCTTTTGCGCTCAGTTTCGTGTTCACGTCGTTCAGCATTACTTGTTGGTTTTCCGACACGTTCCTGAGTTGGGTATACACGGTTCGGTTGGTGTTGGGATCGAGAAAAATGGTGTTGCTGTTCATGAGGCCGGAACGGATGACGTTAGAACAGCCGGTGACCAGGCCGCATATGAAAAACAATAAGAGCGTCTTCGTGAAACGTGAGGCGTGAAGCGTGAAACGCTTGGTCGCTAGTCCTTCATGTGATGTCTCATCCAACGAGATACGCTTCACGATCGACGCTTCACCGTATTAAAAGTTTCCCGCCACGGCGGCGCTCAGTTTCTGCTGCAACAACGGTGTCGCTTCGGCCTCATCCAGTTTCTTTTGGTGCACATCGGCAGCCAGCCTGGTTTGGTAGACACCGGCCTCCTGCCCAGAGCCCGTCTTCATCCCGCTGGGAAGCTGGACGGTCCTTTGTTCCGTAATCTGGACATCCGCGACACAGGCATAATTCACGTCGTCCGGCATCTTGGGAGTGGATGACGAAGAGCTGAACAGATCGCTGATGCCTTGGATCGCACTCAACCCCATCGAGGCCGCCGCACCGCCCATCGCCCCGTAGGGTCCCGCCATACTGGCCATACTGGTGAGGCCTTGCATAGCACCCATCGCCGAGTTGAACGCGGATCCATAGCCGCTCGCCACCATTGCTTCAACAGGCATGTCCGGCTTGGTGATGTTGCAGTAAACAATGTTTGCCAGGACAACGTAGTGCGCGCGATCCGGATCGTTGACGACTTGATACCCCTTTGCGCTTATCCGGGCACTCAGATCGTGAAACGAGACCTCTTGGTTATCGGAGGAATTCCGAGCTTGGATGAAGACAGTTTTCTCTGTGCTCGGCGGCAGAAAGAAGTTGTTACTGCTGATGAGATCGGTGTCTTTGATATTGCCGGCGTAAGCGGTGAGCGGCAATAGGAAGAGAAGCGAAAGCGTCAGGTATCGCATCGACACCTCACAAGAAAACCGACGGGATTGTACGCAAGAGCACGGTTGAATAGCAACGCCCATGCTGTCAGTAAATGGAAGGTATTCCATCGGGCTCACTTGAAGAACCCAGGCACCTCGGCTAGCATGGCGGCCATTCCAATCGTTGGTGGTCCTTCACCGGGAGACCGCGAATGCCAGCCAGCCCCCTTCTGATACTCCTGGTTACTATCCTCCTAACCGGTTGTGGCGGAGACAGGCATCTGCCATCCTCAAACCCACCGGAGTACGATCCGACGAAGGCCTATAAGGCACCGGCTGCGCTCCCCAGCACCCCATCCGCGTCGGTTGCGAAACCCGCAGAACAGGGCGTACCACCTTTCCTGTTGCCTCCGCTCGAACCGGGACCGAATGAAAAGGGCGAATGGAAGAAAGTGCCGGTTAACCCAGAGTCGCTGCAACTATTTACAAACGTCAAAAACCCCTGTGACGCCTTGTCGAAAATTGTTCAGGGGCTTGGCAGTACACAACTCTTCGCAGGGGAAGACGGTCAAGCGTTCAAGAAATTGCTGGGCGCTCAGGCGGAATCGATTGCGCGATCCTTAGATCAACAGTTGTTCGAGAACTTCAAGGCACAACTCGGCCCGACTGTCGCCGATTGTCCCGCGCCAACGCCCGTGCGCAAGAACAGTCTCGGCGAGCTGCTTCGCGCACCTCGTCTTCTGTTGGCCACGGGACCATCGAACAGCTCGTTTCAACTTGCGCAGGCCACGTCGCCAGAAGGTGAACGGGAGGGGTATGCCATCACGAAAGGCTCAGTGAACATCCCCATCCCCTCCGATGCGATGGGCAGAAAGTCACGGGAATGGAGAATTGAGGAAGGAAAGACACGAGAAACGGCCGGAGACCGCAAGGCCTTCTCACTCATCAATGGGGGCTATGCCAAAAAGTGCCCCACACCGGACCCCGGCGAGGAGGGAGCCTATGTCGTCGAAGGCGACTATGAATTCTCGCTGGTCGTGGACCAAACGATCAATTATTCCAATTCCGTTCGAACCGAGTACTACGCCGTGGGTGTTCACGCCACCCTCAAAGGCCGCGTCGACGATGATGCGAAGCTCCAGTACGTCGATCTTGATGCGTCGTTGGTGTTCGGGCGTGGAGGGTCGAATGCGGCAACATCGTTTGCGCATCAACACCAGCATGTCCGGTTCGTGCCTGATCGTCGAACGGGAGGCATGCCGTCGCAGTTTTCCAATTGGTCGGTCTCGGAATGGGACTCTGCCCTGGCGGGTGAGGCCCAACGTGACGCGATGAACATGTTGCTGTTGGCCGTGACGGTATTCTCCGGACCGTTCTACTTAGTTGCTGAAGGTGAATGGACCACAGCCAATACCTGCGTAGAGATCATCTTCACCCCGCCGACCAAGACCAAAAAGTTTGTGCCAAGCGAATCGACACAAGTGAAGACGGAACTGCGGACCAAGAAGGAGCAAGCGCTCGTTCCCGCGAAGTTCAAGGAAGCCAGGGAGCGACCAAGAGAAGGCAACGGCCGTGTGTCGCCGAGGGAGGAGAAATCGGAGATCAATAGCCCGGCAACGTTCACCTACCAAGCTCCAGCGACCACGGTTCAGCACAGTGGATTCCTGGTGAGTGCCATCTCCCGCGCGGGTGTTGCGGACGCCAAGGAGAGCGAATGGGAGTTAGCCCCTTCTGCGTATGTCCTTGAATTCAAGTCGCACATCATTCAGGAACCGCTAAATCTTCCGAATCCGCCATACGGCATGTTTATGAGTTCGAATGGGTTCGATGCCCACGTCCAGGCGACAATACCGCTTCAGCGCAGGGACGATGGCCAATGGGTTGGGGAAGGCGTAATGCAGTATGCAACTCGCACATTGACTCAGCCGGCCTCGTGCGAAATCCGCATTCAAGGCACCGGTACGACCACCTTTCATGTGAACGGAGGTTCGATCAGCAGTGATCCTGATCCATTTGCCGTGAACCTGATTATTCTTCCAGGCCAGTCAGGGGAAGTAGCAGAAACCCACTGTACCAGCGGTAATACGCCCCAAAAATTAAAAGAGCTGTTTGCATCACAAGGTGTCCAAGGCAGTGAGGCTCATGTCGCGTCAAAAGGTGGAGGATGGAGCGGGGCCTTCAACGTCACTCGCTTCAAGACATTCAATTGGAACAAGAAAGGCTATGAAATCGGAGGCTGGACGCCGGTACGTGATTCTGATGTGATTGCCACAAAGACGATGACGGTCAACTGCGGTATAGGACTGAGTACCTGCCGAGAAGAGACGATGCTGACCTTGAAACTGGCGGATGAGCCTGGCGCTGGCGCATCTCCACCAAGATAGATCACATCCAGAATTGCGAGAACGCTTTGTTGATTGAGCGCCCGCTTAGAACCGGAACTACGTCCGGTCCCTTACCTCAGCCCCTGTCACCTACCACTCCCAGCAGCGATCAGACCACCGTGCCCATACGAGTCTCATCGACGAACGTCTCGGTGGCATCGTCGATCGCTCGGCCCTGGCGGCCTTTTGGTGGCAGGATAAACAACTGTTTCGGATCGATTTTGTCTTTCTTCTCCGGTGGCATCGTCATCTCATAGGTCACTGGACGGCGGTGATCTGCCATTTGCAGCTCGGGATTGTAGACGCTGTTGAACTTCCACAACATCTTGATGAAGTTGGTCTGTCCCTTCATCAAGTGCCCGGCCGCAATCTTGGCTGTGCCTTTGAGTGCAGCCCAGCCCAGATGTTTCTTGTTGAGGACTTGTTGTGTCTTGACCAGCTCTGCGTAAAACTCAGGGAGCGGCATCTTGGTCGGCATGACGGCATGCTGAATGTCGAAGAGGCGGTAGTCCCGTGTGTGAAGCTTGCGGGATTCCGTGAGCCAACTTTCAGTGCCGGGGTACGGAGTATTGACGCTGATATTGACGATCTCCGGAATTTCTAGACACCACTGCCGAATGACCTCGAACCGCTGCCGGTCCCAATCCGGATCGGCGATGAGATTAATAGCGACCGTAATGCCGAGGGAGCGGGCAAATTCGAGCGCTTCGAAGTTTTTACCCAACGAAATGCGCTTCCGGTGCATCTTGAGGCCTTCCGCATCAATGGCCTCGACGCCCAAGAACATGTACTGCAGTCCAAGCGTCTTCCAGAACTGAAAGACTTCCTTATTGCGCAGCAAGACGTCGCCGCGCGTCTCCATGTAATACTGCTTCTTGATTCCTCGCCTCGCCACCGCTTCGCCGATCTCCATGCCCTGCTTGCCTTGAATGAAGGCGACATCGTCGACCAGGAAGATGCCTGGTTCTTGCACCTGCTCCAACTCCTCAACGGCTTTCTCCGGGCTGACCATGCGATAACTGCGCCCATAAAACGTCCACGCGCTGCAGAAGGAACAATCCCAAGGACAGCCTCGCGCAAACTCGACCGACGCACAGGGGTCGAGCACACCGATGAAGTACTTGTGCCGGTTTCTGAGCAGATCGCGAGCGGGACGGACATCATCCAGATTTTCGATAAATTGTGGTGGAGGGCCTTCTCCATCCAGTGTCACCACTCCCGGGACTTGGGTGATCGCCTTGCGATCCTGTTCGACCGCCATCAGCAATTTAGGAGCGGCCACTTCCCCTTCGCCCTTGAGAACGCAATCGATGGCGCCATTGCCATGCTCCAAAAAGTCCTTTGCCACAAAGGACGCGCTGTGCCCACCGACAAAGACAAAGCAGTTTGGTAGTTCCTGCTTCGTCAACTTGGCAAGATCCACGATCTCCGGCACATTCGCCAGGTAATTGCACCCAAACGCAACGGCGTCCGGTTTCCAGCTTCTGATGAGCGCCTCATAGTCTTTCCAGGTGTCTGCCTGCAGATCAATTAAGCGAACATCATGGCCTGCTTGGCGGCACGCCTGAGCCACCATCTCGAGACCGAGCGGCTCCAAACGCAGATAAATCTTGGTATACATGAGCGGACCCGGATGGACTGCGAGGAACTTCATGACCCTCTACCTCCTCATCTATAGCACGCGGGGCCGGAATGCGATGATTCCTGAATACGAACGACAGGCCGACCCACTTATGTACATTGTGACGTGATACGTAGTGCGGGGATGGATTCTGACAGAATACTAATTTCCGTGCAACCCTTAAGCCTGCAAGACTTAACATGATTCTAGAAAATTCCGGTCAGATCTCTGGCATTTCCCTGTCCTGGCCTTTACCATAACAGACATGCCGTTTCCTGAACGCACGCTTCGGCAACGCCTCATTGATCTTCTGCTAGAGACTCCTCTGACCAGCGATCAACTGGCTCGGGCGCTCGCGATTCCAGAACGACAGGTAGAGGAGCACTTGGTTCATGTGGTAAAAACGGTGTCTCGAGATAGTGCACGACGATTTGTACTTGACCCGTCCTCCTGCTTAGCTTGTGGATTTGTGTTCCGGGACCGCACGCGAGTGACACGACCAAGTCGTTGTCCGCATTGTCGGAGCGAAGGGATCTCTTCACCTCGCTACCACATTGCCACACAAGCATCGGCACGCAAGGACATAGGCTTGTCACGACGGAGCAAGGCCGAGAAAGGAAGATGAACATGAAAGCGCGACTCTTACTATGCGCCCTTTGTTTGGTAGTGCTCGGGTGTTCCGACCAGAAGGCTGCAGAGCTGTTTGAAACGGCCGCCTTTGAGGAGAACCAGGGGAATATACCGCATGCCAAGCAACTCTATGAAGAACTGGTGAATCTTTACCCCTCTGCCAAAGTGACCGACATTGCCCGGTCTCGGCTGGAGGAGCTGAAAAATAGGGAATAGCTGGACCACACGCTTTCTCGCTGTTTCCAGATATTGCCGATTCATTTCATGCACTTACAATCTGCGCCCTACCTTTGCCCATTGATCTCCCTTCTTTTGTGTCATGGCGAATTGTCCTCCTTCAACTAAGGTTGACTGAGGACACGTTGTGAGACAGATGACATCAACCAGGAGAGGGCCAGATGAAAACTTACGCTGTTCGCAAGAAGCTACGCACTCCCGTTCAATGCCGGTTCTGCTACTTCGACGCAGGTACGCTGGTAAATGGAATCGTCTGGGATCTGTCTGATACTGGCTGGCGTGCGACGGGACAATACCCTGCTTCAATCGGAACCCAAACAACCGTGTACATCACGCTTCAGAATGGGAACCAGTCGTACAATGTTCTCATCGACGCCGCGATTGTGCGCTGGTCCGACGGTCGAGCGGCCGGATGGGAAATCGTCAGGATAGACGAAGCCAACCGCGCTCGTCTGACAGACTTCGTCGAACATTTTAAGTCGCCCGACCTCACCGCAGCAGGCACAGATCGAACAAGTTGGTAAGACCGATGGCTGTGTCGAGAACTACGCATGAGATGACGAGTCGAGCTTCGGTCGAGGAAACCACGGGAAAAAGGCATTGGTCGTAGCCTGATACGCTTCATACTCCGCACCTCGGCTTGAAAGAGCCTGCACTTCTGCCCGTGGAATGCCCGATATCTTGAAGAGGGCCAGCCCCATTCCAAGTGGTCCAATCCAGGTGAAGACCCAACCAGGCGCTCCCAGCGTCATCACGACATAGGAGCACCAATGCAGCCATTCAAAAAAATAGTTGGGATGTCGTGAGTATTTCCAGAATCCCTCACGACAGACTCGTCCCTGATTCCGTGGATCGGCCCGGAAATAGGCGAGTTGTCGATCGGCTCTTGCCTCACCAGCCACGGCCACACCCCAGATCAACAGACCGATGAGCTCCACCAACGCAGAGGGTGGACGGGGATTCCACATGAGCACGAGAAAGGGAAGTGAAAACGCCCCGACGGCCAACGCTTGCAGTAGAAAGTAGGCAAGCATCTTGGCCGATTCTGATTCGCCCCATTCCTGCCTCAGGCGTTGATACCGAGCGTCTTCTTCCTTTCCGATGACGCGATTGAACAAGATGTAGAGCCCTAGTCGGCCCGCATAGAGAGTCACCAACATCACAGGGAGGAAGATTCGCTCAAAGCTGCCGCTCGCCTGCGTGGCATACCACAGGACGGTGAGAATCAGCCCAACACACCAGCCTACGTCCCCAATCGCGGCATTTCTGATCTTTTTCTGCACCACCCATAACATCCCCATCACGACCGTCATGAAGAGGTACGCTGCCAGAACAAGAGGCAACGGATCCGATGCAAATATGCCGTTCTCTGGTTCCATCATGCCTCAGGTTTCAGGATAACCCGGGGTGATAATCCCATACATCGATCCCTTCGCGTTTCTGATCCGTCAACCAGCTTCGAAACCCTGGGATGGGAAACGACAAGAGTGCCTGGAGTTTCTCACAATTCAGTGACAGATCGGTAGGCCTCGGCGCACCGGCATGAGCGCGAGCGGACCCTTCTCTCAGATGGCCTTGAAGTTCCGGGTACCACGCTAAGAGCGCCTGCCCAATTTCCCAGCGAGAGAGCCGTTCCCGACCGCCAAGATGATAGAGGCCCGGGGCCTGCAACTCAGCAAGTTCCCAAATCGCGCGCGCGATGGCTCCTGCCGGTAAGGGACAGCGAAATTCATCGCGAAAAAGTGTCACGGGATGACCGCTTCTAGCTGTTCGACACATATCCTCGACGAAACTGCGATCACCGTTCTGGGACGTTCCGGCCGTCAAGACGATTCGAACGACGGTATGGCGAGGGTTCTGCAGCACAAGCTGTTCCGCTTCAAGCTTGGTCTTGCCGTAGAAATTGATCGGGGTCGCCTCGTCTTCTTCCCGGTACCAACCTCGCCGGCCATCGAAGACCTCACCGCTCGACAAAAAGATAAATGGGATATCGCTGGAAAGGTGGGCCAGGTGAGCCGTAACTTCTCTATTGATGCGTAGAGCTAGCTTAGGATTCTGCTCGCAGTCCTTGGTTCGGCTCATGGCCGCGCAGTGGATGACCGCGCTGGGGTTGAGATGCTCCCACATTCGCTCAACCGAGCTGAAATCCGTGAGATCAAGATCGGCGCGGGTGAGCCTATGAATCTCCCAGCCTGGCGCCCATCGAGCGGCGGTCTTCATGAAGTACTGCCCGATCAATCCCGCTGCCCCGGTAATGATGACACGAGGTGCCATGGACGATGGGCTACTGCCGTGTCAATTTCCGGTATCGAATCCGGTGCGGCTGATCGGCATCTTTGCCCAAGCGTCTCTTCCGATCCGCTTCGTAGTCGCTATAGTTGCCCTCGAACCAGACGACTTTGCTGTCGCCTTCAAAAGCGAGGATGTGGGTGGCGAGCCGGTCGAGGAACCAGCGATCGTGGCTGCTGATCACCGCGCAGCCGGCGAAATTCTCCAGCCCTTCTTCCAGCGCTCGCAGGGTATTCACATCCAGATCGTTCGTCGGCTCGTCCAGGATGATCAAATTCGCGCCCTCTTTCAGCATGCGGGCCAGATGCACCCGATTGCGTTCGCCTCCGGAGAGATCCTTTACTTTTTTCTGCTGATCGGTTCCAGCAAAGTTGAAGCGGGCACAGTAGCCGCGGGCGTTGACCTCCGCCTTACCGAGCTTGATCGTGTCCTGTCCGTCCGAAATCACGTCGTACACGGACTTGGTGGGGTCGAGGCTCCGGTCCTGATCGACATAGCCAAGCTTGACCGTCTCCCCGACCCTAATCGTTCCGGCATCCGGCTTTTCCTTGCCGATGATCATCTTGAACATGGTGGTCTTCCCTGCACCGTTCGGTCCAACCACGCCGACGATACCCCCCTTCGGCAGATTGAAATTCACGTTCTCATAAAGCACGTTATCGCCGAAGGCTTTGCTGATCCCGTTGGCTTCAATGACGACATCGCCGAGCCGAGGTCCTGGCGGAATATAGATTTCCAGATCATCCGCCACCTGGTCCTGTTTCTGATTGACGAGTTCCTCATAGCGGTTCAATCGCGCCTTGCCCTTCGATTGCCGGGCCTTCGGCGACATGCGAATCCATTCCAACTCATGTTCCAACGTCTTCTTTCTTTTCGACTCGGCCTTTTCCTCTTTTTCCAGTCGGTCCTTCTTCTGTTCCAACCATGAACTGTAATTACCTTGGAACGGAATCCCGTGACCTCGGTCCAATTCCAAGATCCAGCCAGCCACATTGTCCAAAAAGTAGCGGTCGTGTGTCACGGCAATGACGGTGCCCTTGTACTGCTGCAGATGCTGTTCAAGCCACTGAACCGATTCGGCATCAAGGTGGTTTGTCGGCTCGTCGAGCAAGAGAATATCCGGCTCTTGAATCATCAGCCGGCAGAGCGCCACCCGGCGTTTTTCACCGCCCGACAGCGTTCCCACCTTCTGATCTGCAGGCGGACAGCGCAACGCATCCATGGCAAGATCGAGCTGGTTCTCCAGTTCCCATCCATTGGCGGCTTCAATCTTCTCTTGGAGCTGCGCCTGCTTGTCGAGCAGCTTTTCCATCTCATCGGGGCCAACTTCACCGATCTTATTGCTGACGGCCTCATATTCGTGCATCAGTGCGACCAGTTCGGCTTTTCCCTCTTCAACCACTTCCTTGACCGTCTTGTTTGGATCAAGCTGCGGTTCCTGTTCCAGCAAACCCACGCTGTAGCCTTTGGATCTCGTAATTTCGCCAGTGTAATTTGGATCGACGCCTGCAATGATCTTGAGCAGCGAGCTCTTGCCCGAACCGTTCAAGCCCAGCACGCCAATCTTGGCGCCATAGTAGAAGCCGAGGTAGATCTCGCGCAGCACCTGCCGCTTCGGCGGATAGACTTTCCCAACATTGACGAGTGAAAAAATAACCTGCTTATCGTTCGTGGCCATACGTTCCCCTATCGAGTTAGTGATCTACGACTGCGCTGAACGGCACGCTCTCCTCCAGGAATCAGTGCAAAGGCCAATTATAGTGAATGCAGGATTGGGAGTCCGGCCTTCACCTGATCAGCCAAACCAGCAAGGCTCGCTCTGACTTCTAATTCGTTGCGCACTGGTGCGGGAAACGCCACCCGCCCGCCTTGCATCCGGTCAGGAGTGGTGAACCGAAGATGAAACCCGAGACGATCTAATGCGGTCACCGTCGCCTGCTTCGCCTCCACATGGCCTAACGTACGTGCCAGCGCCAACAACGTCTCCGCTTGCTGGGTATTGAGCTCGTGAATTAGGTTCGAGGCTTCGTCCGCAAGTGGGTCCACGGATGCCGCGACATAGTCCGCTGGTGTCACCCAGCCCATCGACCCAAATCCTCCCACAAAGTACATCTCCGTGATAGCCATGCGGAAGAAACCGAAATCCTGGTAGTCCACCCAGTAGGAGGCGTTGGCATGACGTTCCAGGTAGCACGTGCGAATCTGGGCGTTCTCCGCTTTCGGTACCTTGGTCACGGAGCCCATCAACGTCACCCTGGCCGCCCCAAGGGGATCCGTCCTACTTTCCGGCGGAGTCACCAATAAGCTGGCGCGTGGATCACCCAGGAGGTTTTGCGTATGCATCGCCATTGTGCTGATCAGGAAGACCGGTTGTCCTTGAGCATCCAACCCATAGGGCATCACCGACCCGAACGGCCAGCCTGGCTGCTTACGTGAGAGCGTCGAGAGACTGCCTGTCTGCTGTAAGTACACCAGCGTCCTGGCCCGCTCAGCATGGGAAGGTTCCGGAACCTCAGGACCATCTGACTCCGGCCCGCTGTTATGTTGTCGTGATGAAGTCATGGCTGATCTCTTATCCAAGTAATGAACCGGGAGACACCTTACCCCGGATCTGATGGACATTTCCACTGAGAGCG
The DNA here is from genome assembly GCA_902500745.1 of uncultured Nitrospira sp. Classification (GTDB taxonomy): domain Bacteria; phylum Nitrospirota; class Nitrospiria; order Nitrospirales; family Nitrospiraceae; genus Nitrospira_D. The sequence continues at coordinate 7,606 of CABVRS010000009.1, read as the reverse complement.
CGGTCAGCCAGCAGAATCCTGTAAGAGGCAAGCATGCGCAAACAGCCCATCCGGCCGCCTCTATGGCCTGCGACCTTGAGCAGTATGGAACTTTGCGGTATGGTACCAACCCATTTCTTAGGTAGGAGGCTTCCGTCGGATGCCGACTGTCTTCCTGAGCTATTCCCGCGAAGATCTGCCGCTCATCGAGCAACTTGAGGCACAGCTCAAAGCACATCCCTATATTTCCATCTGGCGTGATCAGGAGAAAATCTACGGTGGGCAGAAATGGCCGATGGTCTTAGGCGAGGCCATTGCTGATCAGGACGTCTTTCTCCTCGCCTGGTCGAAGAGCTCTGCGGCCTCACACTTCGTCGAGTTCGAATGGTGCACGGCCATCGCACTCAAGAAAACCATCGTGCCGTGCCTGCTTGACGAAACACCGCTAGCTCCGTCGCTCAGGACGTTTCATGGCTATCGCCTGGATGATGCCGCTGGACTCATCACGTCCTTGCGAGGCGCGCCACTTGCCGATGATCAACGACGCGAGCAGGTCATTCGCAAGCTGAACGACATCACCGCAACAGAGGAGACGGCCGCGCTGGCCCAGACCAAGGCCGTCTTTTCCCAGCAACAATGGACGGTTCAAGGGAATGTGTACCAGGCTGCGGGCGATATTCACATTCACCATGAGTCATCTACATCGACCGCACCAGGGAAGGCCAAACCGCTTATTGAGAAGTGGCAGGCCTGGACTGGCTTAACTCTGACTGTTGGAATTCTCATAGGTGGATGGTTTCTTATGGAGTGGGTGCGATCAATTCAAGCTCCGTCAGCTCCTGAAATCGCATCCGAAGTTGCCAAGCATTTAAACAACACATCTGATGAAACTACCTTTCATGTAGAACCGCCATTGGTTATTCGGGGTGCCGAGTTCGCATTTGGTCATAACGGGATCACTTCGCCAATTGACATTGCACTGCATGTCCATGTCGTAAACACTGGAAAGAGGCTATTGAAAATAGCGGGATACTCCGTGCAAGCATCTATATCGCAGAATGGTCCATGGAAAACACTTATGCGTATTCCGGTTAAAAATGGGAAGTTGTTTTGGTTTCCAGGTGGACTTAAAGATGCATGGGTAATGCAACATATCGGTGATTTGTATGAGGTTTTGAGGGACTCATTTAATCCTGGAGAAACCAAGGAGGGATGGGAATTTTATGAAAGAAAGGATATAAAGCCTCTTGACGTGATGTTCTTAAGATTCAGTGTTCACGATACTGCAGGAACCGAAGCGACACAAGTAATAAACCTGGAGAATCAGCGAAACCGCGCCGAGACAAACTTTCATAATGGTGGCTTAAAAGCGATCGAACGAATTGATCTTAGCCAAGTGCAGTTCAAATATTACTATTCCACCTACCCCGACTAGAGGCCAGGCAAACAGTTAGTGGTTCTGTCGCAACCAGTTCTCTATAATTCTGCCATTGGCATGCGCGTCCCCAAGAACGTATTCTTTGGCGCTATGGTTGATCACTTCTTGCTTCGTGTCATGCTCCCCAATTCCTCTAGCTCTTCCGACTAGCCGAACTCCCGAATCGCCGAGAATTTCTTCCAGGCAGATAACGCAGGGGAAGGGAAGGCGATCAAGTAGGAATGGCGCAGACTTCGCCCACGGGTGATTCTTCCAGTGCAGGGCCGCCATATTCTTTGTGAATCAACACCAGCATCAGACCTACCTCATCTCCAATCGGCGAAACAGCTCAAGTGTTCTGAACTGCTAAGTCTGTGATCGTCCCTCGACCTCCACAATCGTGGTCGTCTCTTGGCCATGTGTCGCCGACGATCAGGTTTTGGCTTATAATCCTTCGCTACTCACTTTCTTCACCTGTCGTCGGTGAGATGATGTCAGAAACCATCTCAGTCCAATGCTGCATTGCCGGCGGCGGTCCGGCTGGAATAATGCTGGGCCTGCTGCTGGCCCGATCCGGCGTCTCGATGCTCGTCCTTGAGAAACATGCGGACTTTCTGCGTGATTTTTGTGGCGACACCCTACACCCCTCAACGCTGGAGATTATGCACGAACTGGGCGTGCTCGAACGATTCCTTTTCCTGCCCCATCAGAAGGTCACACGAATCAACGCCCGGTTCGGAGATCTGGAGTTCACCGTGGCGGACTTCTCTCATCTGCCGACCGGATGCCGCTACGTCGCCTTCATGCCGCAGTGGGACTTCCTGAACTTTCTCGTGGAGCTTGGAAGCCAGTATCCCACCTTTCAAATTCGCATGAATGCGGAAGTGACGAACTTGATCGAGGATGGTAGTTCGGTCGTAGGGCTTTGCGCTGAAACGCCGAGCGGACCGCTGGAAGTTCGCACCCCACTCGTCGTGGGGGCTGATGACCGGCACTCGACCGTCCGCAAACGAGCGGGGCTTTCGGTGAAAGAATTCGGCGCGCCTAATGGATGTGCTCTGGTTCCGGTTGTCAAGAAAGGTTGAGGACCCGGTCGATCCAATGGGTCGCTTCGATACCGGTCGAATCTTCATCATGTTGAACCGGAGCGACTACTGGCAGTGCGGCTTCGTCATTGCCAAGGGATCACTTGTCGGGGTTCACGCCCAGGGGCTCCCACAGTTTCGCAACAGCGTAGCAAAGCTGGCTCCCTTTGCCGTCGACCGCGTCCAGGAACTGCAAGACTGGGAACCGATCAAGCTGCTGACCGTCCAAGTCGATCGGTTGCGGCAGTGGTATAAACCAGGGCTCGTTTGTATCGGGGACGCGGCCCACGCCATGTCGCCGGTTGGGGGCGTCAGCATCAGCTGGACGTTCAGGACGCGGTGGCAACAGCCAATCTGTTATGGCAACCGTTGCGCGACGGGTGAGTAACCGAAGCGGATCTGGCCAAGGTGCAAGCGCGCCGCGCCTGGCCTACTAACATCACGCAACGAGTCCAACTGATCGTCCAGAACCGCGTCATCAGACAGGTACTGGATAGCAAGGTTCAGCTAGAGCCTCCCAATGCCCTCCGACTGCTAGCTCGATTCCCTTTTCTTCGCCGGATCCCCGCCCGGATGATCGGCCTTGGAGGCAGGCCGGAGCATGAGCAGACGCCAGTCGGCTAAAGCAGCAGCCGACTTTATGCGCTATTCACGATAAAATGACAATATCGTCATTGGCACATATTTATGATTTATGAGCCAAGGGCGATACCTTCAGTGGATGAGCCCACCAATGAGTTCAGCGCATAGGCCGCGGTGTCGTGCGCAGGCAGATCTGGGAGATTGAGACAATGGTCAGGTGGGCCTAGATCCCCAACTCCTCCGACAACCGCACTTCGGATTCATCGACGATCTCTTCCAGGCGGGTGAAGCAGGAGAAGGGAAAGCGATCGATAGGGATGACACAGACTTCGTCGACCGGCGATTCGTCTAAGGCTGACCCTCCGCATTCTTTGTGGATGAGAACAAGCGTCACGTCTCCCTCATGCCCAATCGGCGAAAGAGCTCCGTAGTGCTGATTACATTGCTTTGTGGAGAATGCCGGCTTAGAATTTCACCTGTGAGTGGCAGAATCGCTTAGCGGAGCACTCAGCAATGCCGACGATCAGCATGTTCTATGGGATTCTGATTAAAATGTTCTTCAATGACCATGCGCCTCCTCATTTCCATGCCGAGTATGCAGAGTTCACAGCTACCGTAGACATTCAGCAGTTGCGGGTATTGGAAGGTGAGCTGCCGCGTCGTGCGCTGGAGCTTGTGCTCGACTGGGCCGAATTGCATCAGCAGGAATTGCTCGAGGATTGGAGCCTCTGCCGGACAAAGGAATCTCCGAAACCAATCGCGCCGTTGTTATAAGGGAAGCCCGACATGTACTGGGATGTGGTGGATGTAAAGCCATTAGAAGATCTCGGACTCTTTGTGCAATTCGCCGACGGGCTATCCGGTGAGGTCCGCTTTACGCTCGAGCATCTCACCGGTGTATTCGAGCCTCTGAAGAATCCGACTTTCTTCAAACAGGTGTTCCTTGATCATGGTGCGGTCGCCTGGCCTGGGCACATCGATTTAGCGCCGGATGCGATGTATCGAGAGATCAAGAACAAAGGTGTGGCGCTCCTCACCTGAGAATTCACGCGCACGTCGCCTTGGCATGCCTCATGTAATCAGTACACGGCGACATCACGGCCCCCCTCTCGGCCGGACTGCTGATCCGCGCCCAAGGTGGTGGCGTGGAGTTTCCCTTCGGGGCCGTCAAGGTTGAGTTTGTCCTGCAGGCTGCCTAACTACCACGCCAGATCGAGTGCGACTTAGATCCCCAGCTCTTCCGACAACCGCACTTCCGATTCGTCGAGGATCTCTTCCAGGCAGGTGAAGCAGGTGAAGGGAAAGCGGTTGATAGGGATGGCACAGACTTCGCCGACGGGTGATTCCTCTAACGCCGGGCCGCCACACTCTTTATGAACGAGGACAAGCATCAGGACTCCCTCATCACCAATCGACGAAAGATCTCCAGATGTTCTGGATGGCTCAACCGATGATCGCCCGGAATCAACCGAAGATCAAGAGGAAAGTTTGGTTCACGTCGAAGCAGTTCATTGGCAAACCCCCGACTGCCCTCTGCTGGGATGACGGCGTCGTCCAATCCATGGAGAATCGTCGTCTTCACGTGGCGGCGGACGTCAAACGTCTTCGCCCAATACTGCTCGCTTTCTTCTACCCATTTCCATGACAACAGCCAGTCTTTGTGCAACGGGTCATCGTCCCAGGGCATCCATCCGGCAGTATGCCAATCGTGGAGTCGGTCCTTGGAAATGGTCTTGGCCCGCTCTCCCATCATGTTGAAGGCCGGTGCAACGAGGACGAGTTCTTCGATGCTGGGGAACTCCTGCGCTACCAGCCACGCGATCCAGCTCCCGAGCGAATTGCCGACAATGGTCACGGACGGCCCAGATTTCATCGGTTCCAGAACAACCCTGGCATCGGCGATCCAATCAGAGAGGGTATAGTCCGTAAACGCTCCTTCCGAGTCGCCGAACCCACGCACGTCATAACAACAGAACCCCCACCCTCGCGCCTGGCACCATTGCCCCAGTGCTGTGCTTTTGTTGCCCCACCGCTTGGAGAGAAAACCGGTGATGAAGAGAATCTGCCGAGTGGTTCCCTCGACACGGTCCCCCTTAATACGTTTGCCGTCTGCGCCGATGAGTTCGAAGGACTGCATGGTCATCCCGAGAGTCTCTCTGTGATGAAAACACCCAGTCGTTGCAAGACCAGTTCGGGAATCGCATGCCCGCCACGGAAGCTGTGCCAGTCAACTGCGAGACCAGCCTGGTTCAATACATCGCGAAGACGCTCAGCGCCAATGTGTGGAAGAATGTCATCCTGCATACCGTGGCTCTGAAACACCGGCAGAGCCTGACGCTTCGGCATGAGCGGGGTCCAGACCTCTTTGGCCAAGAAATTGCCAGACAGCTGCACCAGCCCAGCAAAGGGATAGTCGGTATGGAGGACAGCGTCACACGTAAGCATGGCGCCCTGTGAAAATCCACCGATGATCGTCTTCGTGTAATCGATAGGAAGCTGACGCGGGAGGTCCTTCAGAAATGTCAGTATCCGTTCACGCGCCAAGCCTAGGCCTTGCGGAACTTCGATGGATAGATCACGAATACGCCCCGCTTCGCGATCAGCTTGAATGCGGGCGAAGTCGATGATCCACCAGGCACGTGAGTCACCAAACCCCATGTTCAGCGACAGGGGTGCTTCCGGGAAAAGCCATCGGGTTCCTCTTGGAGCTTCGATTGCCTCGGCCAGCGGGACCAGATCGTCACCCGGTGCGCCGAATCCATGCAGAAGGAGGGCAACGGGGCCATCACCTCCTCCATGGCCGTCGGAGCCGCCAACCAAACGTACGTGTAACCCGCCGAGTAAGGCTTCTCGCATATCTCGTGTTCTGGGCCGGTATCGGCGTTCAAAAAGGTCGTAGGCTCGGTGCCGACACTCTACAACAGATGCGGTAGGGTGTGAAGCGAATGATGCGCTCGCTTGTCTTTACGATGAGCAACTGACGGAGAGATGCTTGCCCCAATTGGGTGGCGGAAGCGCGTAATCCTCCATGCCTGGTTGGTCCGTAAAAGGGTTCTGCAACAGGGTGAAAAGGCGACCGATCTCCGAAAAGTCTTTGCGCTGGGCCTTTTCGATCGCTGTTTGGGCCAGATAGTTGCGCAACACATACTTCGGATTCACCCGATTCATCCGGTCACACCGTTCGCCATCATGGCTGTGTTCAATTCTGAGTCGATCTCGATACCGCACCACCCATGCGTCGAAGCGGTCGGGATTGAGAAAGTGTTCCCGAAGTCTGTCGTTCATCGCTCCATCGGATGATGATGAAAACGTGCTCAATTCCCGGAACACGATGGTGTAATCGGCGTGGCTGCCCTGCAGGAGACCTAGGAAGTCCCGAATAAGTTCATCATCCTCTGGTTTCTCCTCCGCGAACCCCAATTTAGCCCGCATGCGCTGGAGGTATTCCCGTTCAAATCGCGGTTGATACGTATCAAGTCCCGCCTTGAGCGCATCCTTTTCCGCCAACGGCAACAGGGCTTGAGCCAAACAGCTTAGGTTCCATAACCCAATGTAAGGTTGTTGGTTGAAGGCGTATCGGCCGTTGTGGTCCGAGTGGTTACAGATGAACCCTGCGTCATAGTCGTCCATAAACCCGTAGGGTCCATAGTCGAGCGTAAGACCAAGGATCGACATATTATCCGTATTCATCACGCCGTGTGCCCAGCCGACGGCCTGCCACTGCGCAATCAAGGCGGCGGTCCGTTCGACCACTTCACTAAAAAAACCTGCGTATTTGTCGCTCCCCTCACACAGATGGGGGAAATGCTGTTGAATCACGTAGTCGGCCAGTGTTTTGAGATGGTCATGCTGCTTTCGGTAATAGAAGATCTCGAATGAGCCAAAGCGGACATGGGAGGGCGCCATGCGGACCACCATCGCGCCGGTTTCGATCTGTTCGCGATACACCTTGTCGTCGCTCCCGACCAGGCAGAGTGCTTGCGTGGTCGGAATGCTTAATCCCTGCATCGCAGCACAGCAGAGATACTCCCGAATCGTTGACCGTAACACCGCTCGCCCATCTCCGTCGCGTGAGAACGGTGTCATTCCGCCACCCTTGAGATGCAGATCCCACCGCTCGCCATGCTCATTCCTCGCTTCGCCGAGGAGAATCGCTCGGCCATCTCCAAGCTGTGGCACATAGACCCCGAACTGATGGCCGGAGTAGAGCATCGCCAGTGGCTCCATTCCAGGCGACAACGCCCCCCCGCCAAACAGCGTCGCGAACTCCGGCCGCGCGAATTGTTCCGGGTCGAGTTCTATCAGTTCGGCTGCTGCGGGATTGGCATGAACCAGATGAGGCGGGGTGCTGAACGGAGTCGGGTTCAATCGCGCATAAAAGGCTTGAGGAAGCCGGGCATAGGTATTGTCGAAGACAAGCGTTTCTACGGTGCGCTGAGTCATGGTTTTATGTACCATGACGTTCTCGGATTTCGCCACTTGCTCTCACCCAAGAATGAGACTTGACAGCAAGTGGTCCAAACGGTTGTACTACGGCCTTTTG
>CABVRS010000008.1 GCA_902500745.1 uncultured Nitrospira sp. | reverse complement strand
GGAATGGTTGGAGGCGCCGGGCGGGTTCGAACCGCCGCATCGCAGTTTTGCAGACCGCACAATACCTCAACGGTCGTGGATGTCAGGGGAGGCCGCTGTACCAACATCGCATGCCAGATGAGACACGCAGTCCTTCCACGCTGACTACTGCGGCATTGGCAATACATGGGGAAGCCGTGAACCACAGCATGATCATGAGACAACACTTGACCCACATTTTCATTGTGCCCAACCTGCTGTTCCCACTTCAATGTTCGTCTCTGTCTCCGATTACTGGAAAGTTGTGTCCTATTCAGAACCCGCTGGAGCATCGACGAAACGGGGTCAAGTGATACCGGTGTCCGATTTGCTTGACGGATGATCATCGGACCGACTCGCGAGATTTGTCTGGAACTCCGAGGATTGCGTAAACATGACGCCGATCACACCGGCCATCATTTGCACGACTCCAAGCACAACGAGTGCGATACGACTTCCCAGATGATCAGCTGCCCAGCTGAAGGCCGTCATGCCAGCCATGGCGGAGACCATCGTGATGGTGCCGAAGATCGTCAACGCTCTTGCACGAGTCTCCTGAGGAGCTGTTACCTGAATAAAGGCCGTGATCATCGGCATGACAAGAGCCGTTCCGGCACCGATGACGATCACGAGACCAAGCGCCGCCACCAAGCTGTCAACCGCTGCGAGCCCCACAATGGCCAACCCTTCAATCACCGGCCCCGCCGATATCAGCAACAAATGATCGATGAGTGTTCGCCGAGCGCTCGACATTAACAGCACTGACATGAATATCATGCCGAGGCCAAGGGCCGACCATATCACCCCAAGGAACATCGGCCCTCCAGAAAGAATGTTCTTGGTGATGATGGGAAGGAGAAAGATGAAGCCTGTCGATGCGAGAGTGAAGAGGGCGCCTAACAGGGCAACTCGAAAAATGATTCGTTGCTCAACAAACACAAGCCGGAATCCAGCTGCCAGTTCATTGATCCATCCACCGGATGTTCCACTCCGGATCGGGCTCGGTGCTTCTGAGTTTACGCGTATCGGCATCTTACAGAAAGCGGCGAGCAGAAAGGTGGCGGCATTGGCGTACAGGACGTACCCCACACCAAGGAAGGCAACTGTGGCGCCGCTGATCGCGGGTCCGCACAACAAGCCGAGCGTTGCCGTGCTTTGTATTGCCGCATTTGCAGCGGTCAGGCGCGAAGCTTGTACCAGAGAGGGAATGGTCGAGTTCAAGGCCGGCCCATACGGCATTGCAGCAAGGGCGATCAGAAAAACAAATGTGTACAATGTGGGTAAGGTCAGCATACCGAGAATAGAGAGGGTCGCGAGCCACGCCAATAGTGCACCACGCGCGAGATCCAGTGAGATCATCACGCGAAGTTTCCAGTCGGCGGACAGACGATCGAGATACACACCGATAACTGGGCCGAGGACCAAGGGCGGGATGGTCTGAAGGACACCAATGAACGTCATTTTAACAGCAGAACCAGTGAGATCGTACACGAACCACAGGATCGCCGGCCTATTGAGGCCGTCCCCGAGTTGGGAAATTAGCTCCCCGGTCCAAAGCCACCGCACATTTCTCTTCGAGCTCAGCTGCTCACTGACCTCAAGAGTTCCCTGTGTCCGCTCATCATCCCGGAGGCCCTGAAAAGTCGCGCGCAGCAAGCTCACGAGGGACATAGCTTTACCCAAGAGAGTTAGGAAGCAAGACCTACTATTCCGGCATAACCGGGGTATCTATGAAAAGGATTCTCTCGCTTTGGCGCACGACCTCGAGCGCATAGGAGGCCTTCTCTGAAAGGTCCTTCTACGTTTCGCTTCAACTTCAATCCGTCGTGGCCTGCTGCCATGCCGATCCGCAAGGTCGTGCCTCCTACTACTCCCTCACACTGCCTTCCGCAACAAGACCTCGATTGACCATGCCGTCACTCTGTAGTGAAGGGATGGAACGGTTTGTTCTTCTCCCGGGCCGCGAAAGTCCTCCGGGCTCGGGAGACTCGTATCGATCACTTGCCGCCAGTCCGTTGGCTGACCTTCCTGGATCGTGAAGGTAAGATCGTCCCAATTACGGCCGTAACGGCTTTATCTGCCCACGCGTCACTGACGCCGGAGTGTTCGAGTGAGGTCTTCATCAAGAGCGCTCAAGATAAGTCGAAGAGCCTCATTCCAACCCGACACGAGTGCCTCGGGCGTCTGTTCCATGATGTCCACTTCGTTCCGATACTCTCGATGCCACAGAACTTCTCCTTGAGCGGACGCCTCATGGAGGAAGAAGAATTGGACGGCCAGAACAGCCTTTGCAGGGGTTGCGCGATAATCTCCATACAGCACCGTCAGGATCCCCTCGAGCCTATGCGTGGCGGGCAATGGCCCTGACGAATCCATGACATACTGAAACAGGCCGGCCCTTGTCAGCCAGTTCACGACTTGTTGAGTGATCATGGCATTGGGCGGGACAAACCACTCGTTGTAAAAGTCTCCTTCGTACCGCGCATCGTTCGCGCGATACACCAACTCCTTTCCTTCAAAAGCCGGCGAGACTCGAAATTTTCGAACCTTCAGGACGGTTCCAGGAATGGAGGCCCGTGTCTCGCCTGAATGTACCGCCTCCAGAGCATAGGAGTGCTTCTCCGGATAGCTCCTGCCAAGATTCACGCAACCGCCGAGTATGAGCAGGACAAGGCAGATGCCGATGAAATCCGGCACGGCTATCCCAGATGGGTTATCGCTTTGTCGCCCCCGCCCGAGGCGGAGGTTCGCCCAAGAACACTTGAGCGGGATATCGTTTCGCATTGTCGGTTATTTCCCGAAGGTTCTCTGACATGACTCGCAGATTCTCCACTGTGTCCTCGATATCTTGACTCTTATTCGACATAAGCTTGTCCATTCGCTGCACCGTACGCTCCAACCGGGAGAACGCGCCGGGGAATTGTTCGGATGCGGTCTTGATGTGTTTCGATGCCTCTGACAAATCGGCGATGAGCTGTCTCGTTCCTTGCACCGTGCCGGCCGCGTCGGAAACCATGGCTCTGATTTCAGGGCGCTCCACAAGCCGACGAGTTTGTCCCGCCAGCTCTTGAAACTCGGCCAGCACTCGTCCCGTCTGGCTACTCAATGCCTGCGCATTTGTGTCTTGAACCAATTTCGTCACTGCAAGCACAAGGCTATCGAGATTTCTGGTTATTGTGTGGATGTCGGCTTTTTCCAAATCTCTGGCTATGGTATGGAGAGCGGCGCCCAATACACTCACCGTGCTCGGAGCGGAAGGCAGGTACACAGCTTGAGGTTTCCACGGCACGTCTAATGTCGGATACTGCTGCGCGTCAAGGTAATCCGCCTCCAGATACACCACTCCGGTCACGCCTTGTGAAGCCAGCCGGACCCGAAGCCCCGCTGTAATTCTGCCGCCATGCTGCGCTTTTTTTTCTTCCTCCGTGAGATGGGGGCTCAGATCAGCAACAGATCCACGGACGAGGATATAGCGCCCATAGCGCAGCAAGTCTTCTTTGCCGAGTTCTTCTCCATAGATATCGCCCACGAAACCGATCGCTTCCACCGTTCCGACCTGCACGCCGCGATACTTGATCGGCGATCCAACCGCGAGGCCTTGGACGGATTCGTCAAAATAGCTTTCCCAATACACAACGTTCTTGAACCACTTCCCTCCACTCAGCGCGACGATCGCGATGATCAGTGTGACCAATCCGAGCACGATAAAGACGCCGATCTTATGATAGTTGGCCTTGGCGCTCATCGCTCTCCACCTGCGCCTTTTCCGGCGGTCTCGGCCGACGCGCCAGGGTTGAGAAATTGACGCACCCAGGGATTGGCGGCATGTTCGCGTAACTCCTGAGGCCGTCCTGTCGCCACGATCTTTTTGACCTCCTTGTCCAACATGATCACCCGATCGGCGATAGTGTACACGCTCGACAACTCATGTGTGACGATGACGAACGTGATCGCGAGATTGCGGGCGAGGTCGAGAATCAGTCGGTCGAGTTCGGCCGAGGTAATCGGGTCGAGTCCCGCAGACGGTTCATCCAGAAAGAGAATGTGCGGGTCAAGCGCCATGGCGCGCGCGATGGCCGCACGTTTCTGCATACCACCACTGAGTTCGGACGGCATATAATCCAGGAACGGTTCGAGCCCCACCAATTTGAGTTTCATGCGAGCGATCAGATCCATGGCATCCGACGGAAGGGCGGTGTATTCTTCCAGGGGCAGCCGGACATTTTCTAGCAGGGTCATGGAACCAAACAGCGCGCCCATCTGATACGTGACCCCAATGCTCTTGAGAAGATTGGTGCGCTCCTCTCCCTCGGCCGTCACGATGTCCTTCCCGCCAATGAAGATATGGCCGGCCGCTGGTTGGTAGAGGCCGATCATGTGCTTCAGCAATGTGCTTTTTCCACTGCCGGATCCCCCAAGGATGGCAAAGACCTCGCCACGATAGATCTCAAACGAGATGTCGTCGATCACCACTGAGCCATCGTAACCGGCGGTGAAGTGTTGCACTTGAATAATGGGCCTATTTTCTTTTGGCAGCATGACACGCAACGGTTACAAGCCTAAGGCATAGAACACCACTGCAAAGAGGCCATCCACAATAGCAATGAGCACGATGCCGCTGACGACTGCGCTGGTGGTCGATTGGCCGACCGCACTGGCGCCTGTCCTCGTCTCCAAACCCCGCAGGCAGCCGACTGCGGCTACCACAATACCGTAGACGAATGATTTCAGCAGTCCACCCATGAGGTCTCCCACTGTCACGGCCGACAGGACTTGGTTCACATACGTGACGAGCGGATACCCCAGCGACCGCATCACGATCGCTCCTCCCATCAAACCGAACAGGTTTGCGAACACCGTCAAGACCGGGATCATCGCCACCGCCGCGATGACACGTGGCACAACGAGAAATCGGACCGGCTCAAGCCCCATCGTGCGCAGCGCGTCGATTTCTTCCCTGACTTTCATGGTGCCCAGTTCTGCGGCAAACGCCGAACCGGACCGGCCGGCCAGAATAATGGCAGTGATCAAAGGCCCCATCTCACGAAGCATCGCTATTCCCAGGAGATCGGCGACGAAAATGTCCGCCCCAAACCGGCGCATCGGAATGGCAGACTGAAACGCCAAGATGAGTCCGAGCAGCACCCCGATCAACGCAATGATGGGGAGCGCATTGACTCCGGACCGCTCCGCCACAAGCCAGGCCTCTTGCCATCGCACAAGACGGGGCTGGCGAGCAGCACGGAGCAACATCACAGCCAGCTCACCGACGAAAGTCAGAAGGGATTTAAAATCGCGCCACAGTTCGACCGCGGCTTTTCCTACCTGCTCAATGATCGAAAGCGGCTCACGGCGGCGTCCCGATGGACGCTCTATTGAGATATGTCCATAGATGTCCAGAAGGCGCCGGACTTCCTCCTGCAGCCCTTGAATTGCGGCATCACCGCCGGTGCGGATCTGCAACTGCTGAAGGTCGATCAGGAACGCAACCCCAGCGCCGTCACAATAGCTCACCCCTGACGCATCAATCACGAGCCGGCGTGGTTTCGATTGTGTCAGTATCTGCTGGCCTCGCTGCCACCACTTCCCGGTCGTGTCCGAATCCCATCGTCCCGTCATGATGAGCGTGAGTGTGCCGCCATCGCTCGAGCGGCGCGCATCCAGCGAATTGATAGACGCCTCTGTTGCTGGTTTCATGATTCGACAACCGTGTTATGGAGACTCCTCTTCTCCCTTCACCATCTCCTTCGTCTTCCGTTCCCCTTACAACTCACGTCGGTGGGTCGAGCTTGAACACGCGCGTAAGGCTACCCGCAAACTCATACACCTCGTTCTTGATTCCCAGTTTGATCGGCGCCGCGCCGCCATTGCGTCCGCGCACGGTAAGCGCGTCGCGCGTGAGCCGTAGATCGAGCGAATGTCCGCGATAGCGAAGGTGCATGTCGAGGCGTTCCACTTCCAGAGGCAATTTCGGGTTGAGACGGAGGACGTCTCCCGTGACTTCGATCCCCATCGTCCCGCGCTGCACGAGATCGACCGTTCCCGCCATGGCGCCGAGATGGACGCCCTCCGCGGTGGTGCCCTGCTGAATATCGTTCACATCGCTCTGGAGCGCTTCCGCGAAGTAGCGCGTCGCCCGCGGTCGGTCGGAACGCGCCAGCACCCATGCATGGACCACGCGGGACAGGGTCGATCCGTGGGACGAGCGGGAGTCGTAGTAGGCGACGTGTCGCGGAATCGTTGCCGGGTCGAACGGATAGCTTAGACGCTCAAACAGTTCGCCGAGCTCTTCGGAGGAAAACAGATAAAACAACATCAGGACATCCGCCTGTTTCGATGCCTTGTAGCGGTTGGCGCTGTCGTTCTCCGCCTCGAGAATCAGTTCGAGGCGGCCGATATTGCCGTACCGCGCCCGGTAGTTCTCCCAATCCAACTCGGCGAGCGTTTCGTAGCCTTCGAACTGGCTGATGATTCCGTCGTCATGAAACGGCACATACATCCTGCGGCTGATCTCGTCCCAGCGAGCGATCTCTTCCTCCGACAATCCCAGCCGCGTCATGAGCGCCTCGCGACGTATGTCCGGGAGCAGGTCGAGCACCTCCAGCGCCCGCCACAGCACCCACACGGCCATGATGTTGGTATAGGCGTTGTTCTTCAGGCCCGGCGCCGCTGAGTCGGGATATCCCTCGTGAAACTCGTCTGGTCCCATGACGCCGTGGATCTCGTAGCGCCCGCGCTGATCGTTGAAATGGGCGATGCTGGACCAGAAACGCGCGATATCGAGGACCAGCTCCGCGCCGTGAAACTGCAAAAACTCGATGTCGTGAGTGACTTGAAAGTACTGCCAGACGTTATAGGCGACGGCGCTCCCCACGTGGCGCTGCAAGTACGAGTTGTCCGGCACCCAGCGTTGCGAATGCGGATTCAGATTGAGTTCCTGCGTTTCTTCCTGCCCGTCGCTTCCGCTTTGCCAGGGGAACATGGCTCCCTGAAACCCCGCGCGCCTGGCCGCGGCCCGCGCCTCACCCAGCCGCCGGTAGCGATAGAGCAGAAGAGACCGGGTGATCTCGGGCATGCGATAATTGAGAAACGGGAAGATAAACAGCTCATCCCAAAAGATGTGGCCCTGATAGGCCTCGCCGGTCCAGCCGCGCGCCGGCACTCCGATATCGAGTCCGATCGAATTGGGCGAAACCGCTTGCAGCAGATGCAACATGTTCAAGCGAAGCAGCATCGGGACGTTCAGCTTGAACGAGGCAACGGCCGGCTGCATATGCACGTCGAAGCGGCGCCACACCTGCTTCCAGGCAAGGGCATGCTTCTCCATGATCGCGTCGAAGCGACCCGCGCCCGCGATCGCCTTACGAGCCGCCAATCTGCATTCGGAAATAGCGTGATCGCGCGAGGTATAGAACGAAACAAGCTTTTCAAGCTTCACTGTTTCGTCCTGCCTCAATTCGAGGTCGAATTCCTGTCCGATGTAGCCCGGTTCCTTGATGACCCGACGCGGACTGTTCAATGAGTTGCCGCCGGCGAACGCCTGTGTTCGCGCCACCTGTGCAATCTGAATATGGGATTGGCAGGTGCGGGCGAGTAACGAGACGTTGTCTTCATCAACTATCTCACATGCCGGCGGCTCCAGATGTCGATTGTTGAATGTGCGATAGAGCTTGGCGCCCGCATTGACGACACGCCCGTCGATCGCCGAACGCACCGTGACGCGCGCGGACCAGTTTTCGGCGGTGAGCGCCAGTTCGAGCGCGCCCAAGTGTATGTCGCTCATCGATACTAAACGGCGTTCCTTCAACGTACTGCGCCGGCCCTGGCCGTCCTCGAAACGCATGGTACGGAACAGCATGCCGAGCCGGAGATCGAGCTCCTGGCGATATGAGAGGATTGTGACTTTTCTCACGTCGAACCAATCCCCGTCGGCAATGCGAAATTCGAGCGCAAGCCAATTGGGAAGATTCACGAGATCCTCGTTCTCGACCACCCGACCGGCAATGTCGGTGCGCAGTCGGTTGTAGCCGCCGGCGAGGTACGTGCCGGGATAGTGGATCCCGTCCGCCCGCGCCCAAGTCACGGCCCCGCGCGTCGAGAAATAGCCGTTGCCGAGCGCGCACAATGCTTCGCGGGTTCCCTCGCTCGCCGGATCGAACCCTTCGTACACCAGTGACCACGTAGAAGGTGACTCCGTCGTCACTTGAACTTGCGCGAGACTGGTCACCACCACATCGGCGCCGGCCTCGCGCAGCGCCTGAGATTGCCCGCTGCGATCAATTCCGATGACCAAATCAAATCCGCCGGCGCGCCCCGCCTCGACGCCGGCGAGGGCGTCTTCGACGACGACGGCCCGCGAGGGGTCGGCCTTGACGCGCCGCGCCGCTTCCAGAAACCCATCGGGCGCCGGCTTGCCGTTGAGGGCCAGCCTGGTTATGTCCATTCCGTCCACCCGTGCGTCGAAGAGGCCCGATATCCCCGCGGCCTCCAGCACTGCCGCGCAGTTGTTGCTGGAAGACACGACGGCCGTCTTGACCTTCTGAGTGCGAAGTGTTTCGACGAGCGCGATCGTGGCTTCATAGGGCTCGACGCCGTGCTGCTCCAGCTGTTGCAGAAAATAGTGGTCCTTCAGGTTGCCCAACGCATGCACGGTCTGCATGCCGGGGGCGTCGTCGGGCGTACCGGAAGGCAGGGCAATGCCGCGCGAGTCAAGAAACGAGGCCACGCCGTCGTACCGGGGCTTGCCGTCGACGTAGCGCCGGTAGTCGCTCTCGATGTCAAAGGCCGCGAACGCTTCTCCTGTGGCTGCGACCCGCTGTTCGAGAAACCCGTCGAACAGCCTTTTCCACGCTGCTGCATGCACGCTCGCAGTTCTGGTCAGCACGCCGTCGAGATCGAACAACACGGCGTCGTAATCACGAGGAGATAGCGTGACAATGGGAACCATCTTTTTCATTAGAGATCGTGCCTCAGTGGCCGCATCGGATCATGGCAACGCCCGTTATAGGACAGGACATGGTGTAACTCTCCAAATGTCCCGAGCATATTCCGCAATCGTGCGGTCGCTGGAGAACTTGCCGGAGCCGGCGACATTCAGAATAGCTTTGTTCGCCCAGCCCTGCGGGTCAGCGTAGAGATGCCCCAGTCTCTCCTGCGTCTCACCGTACGACCTGAGGTCCGCCAGGTGCATGTAATAGTCGCCGTGCGTCATCAGCGCCTCGCGAATCGGATTGAAGACCCCCGGCTCATGGCGGCTGAAGTGGTCAGAAAAGATCAGGTCCAGCGCCCGACGCGTTTCCGGTTCGTTCTCGTAGTGCCACTGCGGATTGTACCAACCGCGGCTATCGGCAACCTCCTCGGCTGTGAGACCGAAGAGAAAGATATTCTGTTCACCGACTTCCTCAGCCATCTCGATTGTCGCGCCGTCGCGTGTGCCGATCGTCAGTGCGCCATTCATCATGAACTTCATGTTGCTCGTTCCGCTGGCTTCATAGCCGGCCGTCGAGATCTGTTCGGACACATCGCTGGCCGGAATGAGATGCTCGGCCACCGAGACACAATAATCCGGCACAAACACGACTCTCAGATGCCTGCCCACGGCGGGATCTCCCTTGATGGTGCCCGCCAAATTGTTGATGAACTTGATGATGAGCTTAGCAAGTGCGTAGGCCGGCGCCGCCTTGCCGGCGAAGAAGAACGTGCGCGGCGCGAACTCGAGGTTCGGATTCTCGCGCAGACGATTGTAGAGCACCACGATGTGCAAGGCGTTGAGGAGTTGCCGCTTATATTCGTGAATGCGTTTGATCTGGCTATCAAAGATCGTGTCGGGGTCTACCACTTCACCGGTTGTCGCTTTGAACCAATCCGCAAACCGCATCTTGGCTTCCCGTTTGGCCTTGCGAAAACGCTCCTGAAGCCCCTTGTCCCCGGCAAGCGGCTTCAATCTCGCTAATTGGCTGAGGTCGGTAATCCAGGCATCGCCGATCGCATCAGTAATCACCTGTGTCAATCCGCGATTACAGAGCAGCAACCACCGGCGAGGCGTGACACCGTTGGTCTTGTTGTTGAAACGTGTCGGAAATATCTCGGCAAGATCCGGCACAACCTGCATCCGCAACAGTTTGGAGTGAATGGCGCTGACACCGTTCGTGCTGTGTGAGCCGACGATGGCGAGGTGGGCCATGCGAACTTTCCGGTCTGAGCCGTCCTCGATGAGACTGACACGGTTGAGGCGTGAGTGGTCGCTGGGGACCTGTGCCCGTACTGAGTCGAGAAAACGCCGGTTGATCTCGCAGATGATGTCGGCTAGGCGCGGCAACATCTCTTCGAACCACCCGAGCGGCCACTTCTCCAACGCTTCAGGTAATAGGGTATGGTTCGTGTACGCCAGGCACCGCTCCGTTACATCCCAGGCTTGATCCCAACCGAGGTGTGCCTCGTCGAGCAGGATCCGCATGAGTTCCGGCACCGCCATCGCCGGGTGCGTGTCGTTCAGTTGGATCGCCGTCTTTTCCGGCAAGGCGCTCCAGTCGTTGTTCGCATGCCGGAAGCGGCGGACAAGATCGGCGAGCGAGCAGGCCACGAGGAAATACTCCTGCAGGAAGCGCAGTCCCCGCCCACGTTCGGTCGAATCGTCCGGATACAACACGCGCGTGAGTGATTCCGCCGCGATCGTTTCCGTGAGCGCGCCGACGACGTCACCGCTGCTGAATTGCTGAAAATCGAAATAATCCGGTGTAGCGGCGGCCCAAAGACGAAGGGTATTGATCGTCTTGCCCCCATAGCCGATGACCGGTCGGTCAAACGGGATGCCGAGCAACGTCGAGGGCCGCCCGATAATCCGATGCGGTTCGCCCGCACGAAGCTCGAACGAACAATTCAGTCTCACCTCCACCGCTTCGTCTAGTCGTGCCACCTCCCAGGGATCCGGACGCCGCAGCCAATTGTCGGGCTGCTCGACTTGCCGGCCATCCTTGATCGTTTGCTTGAACATGCCGTATTCGTAACGGAGACCGTAACCCATGCCCGGAATCTCAAGCGTCGCCATGGAGTCCAGAAAGCAGGCCGCCAGCCTGCCAAGTCCTCCGTTGCCCAAGCCGGCATCCGGCTCCATGTCGGTCAGCGGGAGCGGGTCGAGCCCCCGCTTATTCATGGCCTCAAACGCCAACGGTCCCAGCAGCGCATTGGTGACGTTGTTGGCGAGCATCCGCCCGAGCAAGAACTCCATCGACAGGTAATACACCCGCTTGGGATTCTTCCGCTCGTATGTCTGTTCCGTCCGGAGCCACCGTTGCGAAATAACGTCGCGAACCGATCGTGCCGCCGCCTCAAACTGGTCCCGCGGATTTGCCATCTTAGGATCAATCACGTGGTCGAAGATCAGATGCCGGTCGTAGAGTGCATCATCTGTCCCATAGAACGGGACCGGCCCGCATCCATATTGTTCACGAAGTTCGTTGAGGCGCGCGTTCACAAGACCTCCGTCAAAGAATTCAAGGGTGAAAGCCCTCCAGGGATAAAGTGTCTCACTCGGCGTTGCTTGCTCTCAACGCGAACAAGACCACCACCGACCGGGGTTGCGCCAGATAGTTGTCACCCGGAACGAACGGCGCATCGGGCCCGTCGCAGATGTCATCCGGCGAAGCCAAACCGGTGTCGATCAGGCGACGCCAGCCCTGCTCCGCCTTCTCTGCACCAGGCAACTCGAATGCGAGCTGCTCCCAATAGGCATTGAAGATCAGGTGGATCAGAAAGTCGCCATTCGGCGTCGTGGCAGCCATCGCAATGCTATGGGATTCATCGGTCAAGTCGGGGGAATGGAGCGTCACCCCATGAAGGGCTAATCTCGCGTCGCGAAGGATCTCATTTAAACTTCGATCGTTGTCGCTGCGCATGAGGTCGCGCCGCGCGCGCACGGACAGCAGCTGACGTGTGAAGCGGTGGACATCGGCGTGCTTCTCGAGCCTGGTCCAATCGAACCAGCTGATCTCATTGTCCTGACAATAGGCATTGTTGTTGCCGCATTGCGTTCTTCGGACCTCGTCGCCCATCAGGAGGATCGGCACGCCGACCGACATCAGGGTGAGCGTGAGGAAGTTTTTGACTTGACGGTTGCGCAGACGTTCGATCGCGGGATCGTCGGTCGGCCCTTCCACCCCGCAGTTCCAGCTCAGATTGACGTCCGTTCCGTCCCGGTTGTCTTCTCGGTTCGCGTGATTGTGTTTCTCGTTGTAGGACACAAGATCGTTGATGGTGAACCCGTCATGACATGTGATGAAATTGATGCTCTTTTCCGGCTCCCGTTCCTGTCCCCCGTAGAGGTCGGGGCTACCGAACACCCGGCGGGCCACGCGGGGGACCGATCCGCGATCCCCCCTGACGAAGCGGCGCACGTCATCACGGAATTGGCCATTCCACTCTTTCCAGCTGTCTCCAATAAACGAGCCCACCTGGTATAGTCCGGCAGCATCCCAGGCCTCCGCAATGAGCTTCGTTCCTGCAAGGACGGGATCCGACTCGATGTCCCAGAGGATGGGAGGATTCGCAAGCGGTCGGCCGCGCTCATCGCGTGAGAGGACCGACGCAAGGTCGAACCGAAAGCCGTCGACGTGCATCGTCTCCACCCAGTAGTGAAGGCTGTCAAGGATCAATCGGCGGACAATCGGTTGATTCGCGTTCAAGGTGTTCCCGGTGCCGGTATAGTCGGCATAGCGTGACCGGTCCTCCTCCAGCATGTAATACACTGCGTTTTCCAGGCCGCGATAGCAAAGCGTCGGACCGGCGTGGTCTCCTTCCGCCGTATGGTTGAACACGACATCGAGGATGATCTCGATGCCGGCCCGATGAAGCGCCTTGACCATGTCCCGAAACTCGTCCATCGGGCCCAAGTGATCGTTGCGGGAACTATACCCGTGGTGCGGCACGAAGAATGAGATGGGGCTGTAGCCCCAGTAGTTGACGAGGCCCCACGGAGCGTCCTGTTCGTCGAACTGGAACAGGGGCAGCAACTCCACGGCGGTCACACCGAGATCCTGCAGGTACGGAATCTTGTCGATCAATCCTCGATACGTACCGCGCGTTTCGTGAGAGAGACCGGAACTGGGATGGCGGGTAAACCCGCGCACGTGCAACTCATAGATCACAGTCTTGGCAAACGGCCGTTTCAGCGGGATATCTCCCTCCCAGTCATATCTAGTGGGATCGACGACTATGCTCTTCATCGCCGTTGCGCAATTGTCACCCGGTACGGACGCACTGATGCGGCTGTAGCGGTCCGGCACAGCCATCGCCTTTCCGTATGGGTCAAGCAACAGTTTGCTTGGGTCAAACCGCAATCCACGTTGCGGCTCGGAAGGTCCGAATGCCCGATAGCCATAGATCTGACCGTCCTGAACACCGGGCACGAAGACATGCCAGTAGTGGTATGTCCGGTTCCACCGAGGGTCGAGGGTAATCACCGTCGCCGGTTTCGCATCGCCCGCATGATCGAACAGCAGCAGTTCCACAAGGGTGCTGTTCTTTGAGAACAGGCTGAAATTGACCCCGTCGGGGCAAACCGTCGAGCCGAGAGGAAAACTTTCACCCTGTTGGATCACCCGTTTCTGCTCCATTTCCAATCACGCACCTCAGGCATATCGTCGCCGTGCATTGCGATGTACTGTTTGTGTTCAAGCAGCTTCTCGCGGATCGCCTGTTTGGCGTAGGCTGCCCGTGACCCGAGCTGCGGCAGCCGATCGATCACATCCCCGACTAGATGGAACCGGTCGAGGTCGTTCATCACGACCATATCGAACGGGGTCGAGGTCGTCCCTTCTTCCTTGTAGCCGCGCACGTGCAAATGCGGGTGATTGGTCCGCCGATAGGTCAGTCGGTGAATCAGCCACGGGTATCCATGGAAGGCGAAGATGATCGGTTTGTCGGTCGTGAAGAGCGCATCGAATTCTTTGTCGCTCAATCCATGGGGATGCTCTTTTGGCGGCTGGAGTTTCATGAGGTTCACCACATTGATGACGCGAATTTTCAGTTGTGGCAGATGGCGGCGGAGCAGGTCTGTTGCGGCCAGTGTTTCGAGCGTCGGCACGTCACCGCAACAGGCCATCACCACGTCGGGCTCGCTTCCCCTGTCGTTGCTGGCCCATTCCCAGATCCCGAGGCCGGCGGAGCAATGTTTGACGGCGGCGTCCATCGTGAGCCACTGCGGAGCCGGTTGCTTCCCCGCGACGACCACGTTGACGTAGTTGCGGCTGCGGAGGCAGTGATCGGTGACCGACAACAGGCAGTTGGCGTCGGGGGGGAAATAGACCCGGATAACCTCCGCCTTCTTGTTGACGACATGGTCGATGAACCCGGGGTCCTGGTGACTGAATCCATTGTGATCCTGCCGCCAGACATGGGAAGACAACAGATAATTGAGCGAAGCAATCGGTCGCCGCCATGGAATGTGGTTGCAGACCTTCAGCCACTTGGCATGTTGATTGAACATCGAATCCACGATGTGAATGAAGGCTTCGTAGCAGGAGAAGAACCCGTGCCGGCCGGTCAAGAGGTACCCTTCCAGCCATCCCTGGCACTGGTGTTCGCTCAAGATCTCCATCACCCGACCATCCGGCGCCAGGTGGTCGTCGTAGGGATAGCGATCCGCCATCCAGGTGCGGTTGGTGACCTCCAAGACGTCTTGCCAGCGGTTCGAGTTGTTCTCGTCCGGGCTGAAGAGGCGGAAGTTTCGACCTTCCATGTTCAGCTTCATCGTGTCCCGCAGGAATTTCCCCATCAGGCGGGTGGACTCGGCCACGATCGCACCCGGTTTTGTCACCTTCACGGCATAGTCACGAAAATCCGGCAGACATAAGTCCCTGAGCAGCAGTCCGCCGTTCGCGTGCGGATTTGCGCTCATCCGCCGCGTTTCCTTGGGAGCCAGTTCGCTGAGTTCGGGCTTGAGTCGTCCGGTCTTGTCGAACAGTTCCTTCGGCTTGTAACTCTTCATCCATTTTTCGAGGATCTTGATGTGCGACGGTTTGTCCATGTCCCCCATCGGGACTTGGTGAGAACGCCAGTAATCCTCGGTCCGCTTGCCGTCGATCTGCTTCGGACCGGTCCAGCCTTTCGGCGTCCGGAGCACAATCATGGGCCAGAGCGGACGTGCGTGGGCGCCCCCTCGGCGCGCGCGGGCCTTGATGCGCCGAATGTCCTCCAGAACGGCGTCGAGCGCGGCGGCCATGAGCTGATGCATCGTCCTGGGATCACGCCCTTCGACGAAATAGGGGGTGTAGCCGTACCCGCGAAACAGGTGATCCAGTTCGTCGTGACTGATACGGGCCAGCACGGTGGGATTCGCGATCTTGTATCCGTTTAGATGGAGAATGGGAAGGACGACCCCGTCGGTGACCGGATTCAGAAACTTGTTGGAATGCCAACTCGTCGCGAGCGGACCGGTTTCCGCTTCACCGTCGCCCACCACGGCGGCGACGATCAAATCCGGATTGTCGAACGCGGCCCCATACGCATGCGAGAGGGAGTAACCCAGCTCGCCGCCCTCGTGAATGGAGCCGGGGGTTTCCGGCGCGACGTGACTCGGAATTCCACCGGGGAACGAGAACTGGGTGAACAGCCGCTTCATGCCGTCCTCATCCTGTGAGATGTTCGGGTACACCTCGCTATATGTCCCTTCAAGGTAGGCGTTGGCCACCAGCCCCGGTCCGCCATGTCCTGGGCCGGCGATATAGATGACGTTCAGGTCCTGTTCCTTGATGAGGCGGTTGAGATGCACATAGATGAGGTTCAGACCCGGGGTCGTGCCCCAATGACCCAGCAACCGCGGTTTGATGTGCGTGCGCTTCAGCGGCTGTTTCAGCAACGGATTGTCGTACAGGTAAATCTGACCGACGGAGAGATAATTGGCCGCGCGCCAGTACGCGTCTACCTTCCGCAGCATCTCGGGGCTCAGTGGACTTTGCGACGCTCTGCTCATAGGCTTGACTCCTTCCCCTCTGGCTTATTGAGAGAGAGACCGAATATACGCGAGCACTTCACGGGCCTCCTCATCGGAAAGGACGTACTTCCACCTTCCCATCGCCGTATTCCGTCGCCCCTCATGAATGGTCCTGAGCAAGGCGGCGTCAAGTTTTTCCTGAACCGCGGGGGAGGTCAGGTCGGCGGGTGAGATTTGCAGCATGTGGTCTTGGCCGTCCGGCTCCCGTGATCGTTATGAGGAAAGGCGAACATTCACCCGAGACACCAACGCCTCCGAGGCAGCGATGAACGCATTCACGTACGAGCGGTCCATCAGCTTGGGCGATGGCAAGATGGCAAAGCCCTTGCGGTCGAACATGGCGCCGCTGTGTGCGTCCAGATCTGGAGAAACGAGGAGCGGCGTCAGACGTTCGGCGTAGGTCTCCGCGCTCGGAGTCAGGAGGCCGATCATCCATTCCGTGAAGCGCGACTTGAGCGTGTCCTGTCCCAAGAAGTTGTTACGGATGTCGGTCTTGATGAGCCCGGGATTCAGGCCGAAGAAGGTCGCGTTTAGGTAACGCTTCGCCGCGTCGAGCACGAGCATCTCGTTGCCGGCGACAGTGTTCATGTGCACGCGCATGGCGCCGTAGTACTTTTCGGCGTTGAGGTCATCGAGTGTGCCGGCTTGGCCGGAGCCGGGAAACCCCATAATGAATACGCGCGACTTCATTTTGGCCTCTGGACGGTCCTTACCGAGACGCGGGGCGATCTCGCGTAGAATCACCAACCTGCTCAAATAACTCACCGCCATGTCTTGCTCGATGCCCTCTGCGGTTTCTTGTCGCTTTGGGGCGGCAAAGACCCCAGTGGTGAAGATGACGATGTCCAAGGTCTCCGCAGGCAATGCTTCGCCAACGCGCTTTGCTTCACGCATGAGGCTCAGGTCCGCTTTGATAAATTCGATCCCCGGCACCTTGGAATCACGAAACGTCTGACCGACAACCACGACGGTGGCGCCACGCGAGGCCATGAAACGACTGAAGGCGCGTCCGATGCCACCGGTGCCGCCGACGATCGCAGCCTTTATTCCGTTAAGGTTGAGGCTCGAAGGGGCGACGCGACGCCATGTCCAGCTCTTGTCTCGCTTCATGACGGCCTTCTTCCCTTATGCTGTTCAGCATTGTCAACCTGGCCCAGAGCTCTCACTCGTGCATGCTTTCGTTTCACGAAAGATCGCCGGACCCATTGCATTTCAGACGCTATACCCAACGCTGGACCGCTGCCGCCGTATCGGTCGGGTTGGTATTGAAGCAGATCTTGGCGTGAGGCGCGTATTGATGGACTGTGTTGATCAGCTTCTCGAACATGAGAAAATGATCCTGATTGGTTCGCACCCCCGCTCCGATCATCACGCAGTCGAACGGCCCTTCCGCCAACTTCTTTTGCAACACAGATTCGGGCGGCTGCTTGAGGTTGAACCAACAGGCATCGGGGCTGTAGCCCAACTCGCGTAACGTTGCTTGTTCGCTATCCAGGCTAGCGGTGAGCCTATCTGCCGTCCATCCCGGATAGTTGCTGAAATCAACCGCGGATGGATGCAAGCCGGTGACGAGCACTCGTTTTCCTGTCATCTGCGAACCTCCTTGGCTTCTATCTTAAAGATCATAAGTTTTGGCATAAACAAGACATGTTCCGAATGATCACAATGGACGCGGTGTCAGTATTCAAGCGCGACCTGATAGGACCCCCGGGTAATCTCGGCTCCGAGCTCAACAAGCCTGGCCTTGGCGCGGGGCACGTGTTTCTCATACGCTTGCCGGTACTGCTCCTCGCTTTCCCAGATCGCAACATTAATGAAGTTGAATTTGCTGTCCGCTTGGATGCTTTTGTACACCTTTCCGCCAATGAGCCCTGGTTGCTCGTTCAGACTTGCTTTTTCTTCATGCAACCACTTCGTGAATTCCCCCTCTTTGGCTGTCGGGATTGAAAACACATACCTCAATGTGACTGCCATGGCGCACCTCGTATCTTTTCGTTCACTCGACGAGACTGCTGATTCCGGATGACCCCTAGTGCTTCGCCTTCAAGTGCGCCTGCAGGATGCCAGAATTCTGGATCTCGGAATTGTCCTTTCCGTACTTCTGCGCCGCCTGGAAGTGCTGAATCGCTGCCTGGGGATCTCCCGCCTTGTCCAGCGCGAGCGCCAAGTCATAGTGGGCCTCGGCGGACTGTTCATCGGTCTGCACTGCGCGCTCGAAGTATTTTTTCGCGACGCCCCAGT
Organism: uncultured Nitrospira sp.; assembly: GCA_902500745.1. GTDB lineage: Bacteria > Nitrospirota > Nitrospiria > Nitrospirales > Nitrospiraceae > Nitrospira_D. Next base: position 32,192 of record CABVRS010000008.1, on the reverse strand, counting down.
GCCCTTGCTCATAATGCAGATCCCTTCGGCTTACCGTGAGAGAGACCGAATATACGCGAGCACTTCACGGGCCTCCTCATCGGAAAGGACGTACTTCCACCTTCCCATCGCCGTATTCCGTCGCCCCTCATGAATGGTCCTGAGCAAGGCGGCGTCAAGTTTTTCCTGAACCGCGGGGGAGGTCAGGTCGGCCGGTGGTGGATTGAACAGACGATAGCCATCCCCCTTGCCTCCCTGGCCATGACACACCATACAGTGCTCCTCGAACAGCCGCTTTCCTTTGGAGGCACCGCCTTCGGCCGCCCACAGGCCGCATCCCTGGACTGCCCCAATGAGTATGAGTAGGATACACAGCGCACGAGCCAACACATTCATGTCTTATCCCATTTCGCCGATCGTCCGTGATATCGGCAATCGTTTTCTCTCATACATGTTCGCTTATTTGGACGAGCGGCTCTCGATTACAACTGCAGGTAGAACCCAAATCCCACCGTCTCGACTTTCTGCGCGAAGAACTGCCCATAGGGAGTGAAGCCGTGATAGTAATTCACCAGGAAGCGGAAGCGGCGACTCGATCCCTGTCTCGACCACTCGATTCCGCCGACGACATTGGCATTGATCACCCAGTTCAACTCCTCGAATGACTTGAAGTCCGCCCCGAGCACCGGCGTGACGAGAAACCCTGCCAGCGCCCGTCCAAGGATCGGTGATGGAATGGAGGGGCCGCGCAACTCGACTCCCCACTGCACGCGATTCCGGTCGAGCGAGGCCGGTTCGCGATGGACCAAATACCCTCCGCCCGCGTACAACCTCCCCCACCGGTAGTCGTAGGAAACCAGCGCTTCCAGTTCTTCAAAACTCAGGTTCAGCCGGTTGAACCCTGGTCGTCCCAACAGAAACTCGTCGCCGAGGTGACTGCTTTGGTGATAGAGACGGACTCTCGTCGACCATCCTCCGGAGCGCCAAGACAGAGGAATGCCCACGACATAATCGGCGTTGATGAGATCCGACGAGGGCGCGCTCAGGTTGAATTGGGAAAACACCCCGGCGAGAAGACCGACTTGCCATCCGTTACAGCCCTCTCGCCTCGTATAGAACCCGAAGTTTTCCCCGAACCCCACTGACCCGATATTGGCATGGGTCCCATCCGTCCTCGCGCGGGCAGCCAGGTAGCTGGCAAAGAACTGCGGTTGTTTCGGATCGGCCATCAAGGGTCGAAAGACGTCGTCTGTGGGAAATGCCGCGCCGGTCACGCCTTCGGTCGCATACTCATAGCGGCAATCGACGGCTTGCCCGGTCGTCAGTTCCTCCGCGAGAACCGGCCCCGCCGTGGCCACCGCCAGCGCCAGTATCCCCACAGCCCATCGTCCTTGTCTCATGTTCGAAACACCTCGCATCGCGCGACTCATTGGAACTAGCGCCCAAAGCGCCACATGTCGAAGCCGAACAACGATCCGCCCAGTAGCGCCATGGCAGGGACGAAGTCCCACAGGGTATGTCGAGGCCACCTCTCCCTCAACTCTGCGAGGACAGGCTCGCGCGAAAGCGCAGCAGCGCGCCGACAAAAAACACCGTTCCTATACCCATAATGGCGGTTAACTGTGGCCACACCACGTCCACGCCGGCGCCCCGGTACAGGATCGCCTGTGCCAAAGCCGTAAAATGCGTGGTCGGCGCCGCCAGCATGATGTTCTGCACGATCTCCGGCATGCTCTCGCGTGGCGTGATGCCGCCGGACAACATTTGCAACGGCAGGACCACGAGAATCATCAACAATCCGAACTGCGGCATGGAGCGGGCGACCGTGGCCAGGAGAATGCCCATCGAGGTCGTGGAAAACAGGTGGAGCATGGCGCCGAACAGGAACAAGGGGACGGAACCGACGATGGGAACACCCAAAGCCCCTTGCACGACAAACTGCAAGGACAGCGCGGCACAGACGAGCACGACGAGGCCGTTCGCCCACACCTTGGCCGCCATGACCTCAAACGGGGTGAGCGGCATGACCAGCAGATGCTCGAGGGTGCCGTGTTCACGCTCACGAATCAGGGCGGCGCCGGTCAGGATGATCGACAGCATGGTCACCTGGCTGATGATCTCCATCACGCCGCCGAACCAGATGCCGTTCAGGTTGGGATTGAACTTCACATGTGTCGCGAGCGTAATCGGCAGCACGGCCCCGGTCCGATGGCGCTGGACAACTTCGGCGATTTCCCCCGTCACAATGTTTTGGATGTAATTCGCGCCGATGAAGGCCTGCGTCATCCGCGTGGCATCGATGTTGACCTGAAGCGCCGGGTGCTTGCCGGCGAGCACGTCTCTCTGAAACTCCGGAGGGATATCGAGGACAAATGTGTAGTCCCCGGCATCCAGGCCCGGGTCGATCTCATCCATCGAGATCAGTCGCGGCTGTTTGAAATAGGGGCCATAAAAAGCGCTGATAATGCGGGCCGAGAGCGGCGACTGGTCCTCGTCGACGATGCCGATCGGCGCGTTATGCAGCTCTCGGGATTGCGCCGTCGCAGCCGAATAAATCATGATCGAGAAACTCGCGAGGATGAAGAAGGCCAGAATCTTCTCATGCCACAGGCTGCGCAACTCTTTGAGCCCCAGTTGGATGATATTGGATACGTGCTTCATGTGTCCTGTTTTTTCAGCAATGCCAAGCTGAGCAGAGTCAATACCGGGATGAAAACCGCCAAGGCAATCAGGTACCCATAGAGGTCCCAGAAGTCTAGACCCTTGATAAAGGTCCCGCGACTGATCACGAGGAAATAGGTCGCGGGCCAGACCTGCCCGATGAGCGCGCCGATCCCTTCGAGCGAGGACACCGGATCGGTCAACCCAGAAAACTGGACCGTGGGTTGCAGCGTCAAGATCGCAGTCCCGGCCACTGCGCCGATTTGGCTACGGGTGAACGCGGACATCAGCAAGCCGATTCCCGTCGTGACGGTTACATACAGGACTCCTCCCAACATCAGGGTGGCAAAGCTGCCCTTGAGGGGAACCTTGAACGCGACCACGGCCAGCGCGACGAGACCGAAGAAGCTGATCGTGCTGAGGGCAATGTACGGCAGTTGTTTCCCCAGCAGGAACTCCAGGCGTGTGACCGGAGTCACATACAGATTCGTGATGGAGCCGAGCTCTTTCTCCCGCACCACGCCGAGGGCCGTCATGAGAGCCGGAATGAAGACCAATAACAGCGGAATCATCCCCGGGACCATCGCTTCCAGACTCTTGAAGTCCTGGTTGTAGCGGTAGCGCATCTCGAGATCGGCGAGGCCGGTCTGTGGCTGGGCGCCGTAGGTGCGCCGAGCCAGGTCGGCGAGGTACTGGTAGTGCATGCCCTGCACGTACCCCTTGATGGTTTCGCCCCGGAACGGACTGGCGCCGTCGACCCACACGCCGACCTCGGCCTGGCGTCCTCGCTTCAAATCCCGGCCGAAACCCGAAGGGATCTCGATCGCCACGCTCAACTCGGCGCTGCGCATCCGCCGGTCCAGTTCCGCATCATCGGTGATGAACGGACGTTCGATGAAGTAGCGTGAGCCGGCGAGATTTTGAATGTAGTCCCGGCTCTGCGGCGTTCGGTCACGGTCCAGGGCGGCGAAGCGCAGGTCTTCCACGTCCAAGGTAATGCCATACCCGAGAAGGAACATCAGCAGCACCGATCCCAGCAGCGCAAACGTGAGCCGGATGGGGTCCCGTCTCAGCTCCAGGGTTTCGCGGTGGGCATAGGCGAACAGCCGCATGGGGCTGAACGCGCTGCCACGATCAGCTCGTGAGGTTCCCGCTGCGGAAGGCATGGTCTCTGCGGCTTCCTCGACGACCTCTTTCTGCGTCGCCTCTCCGCTGGCTTCTTCGAGGTACCCGATGAAGGCTTCTTCGAGGTTCGCAGCGCCACGGGTACGGATCAAGCCTTCGGGCGTATCGCTCACCAGCACACGCCCCGCGTGCATCAGCGAGATGCGGTCGCAACGTTCCCCCTCGTTCATGAAATGGGTGGAGATAAAGATCGTCACGCTGTCCTTGCGGGAGAGCTCGATCAAGAGCTCCCAAAATCCGTCGCGGGCCACCGGGTCGACACCGGACGTCGGCTCGTCCAGGATCAATATCTCCGGCTGATGGACGACGGCGACCGCCAGGGAGAGACGCTGGCGGAGTCCGAGCGGAAGCGCCTCCGCCAGGTCATCCAGATAGTCTTCCAGCTTGAACCGTTTGGTCAGCTCTGCCACACGCCCGGGGATCTTCTCCGGCTGGAGGTGAAAGAGGCGCGCATGCAGCTCCAGGTTTTGCCGCACCGTGAGTTCGCCATAGAGAGAGAACGCCTGGGACATGAAGCCGACACGCTTGCGCGTGTCAAGGTCCTGGGCGTTCACCGGCCGGTCGAACAGCTTGGCAGTCCCTTCCGATGCGGGCAATAGACCGGTGAGCATCTTCATCGTGGTGGTCTTGCCGCAGCCGTTGGAGCCGAGGAAGCCGAAGATCTCGCCGCGCTCGATGCGAAAGCTCACATGATCGACCGCCGTAAACGTGCCGAACCGCATCGTGAGTCCGTGCGCCTCAATCGCCGGCTGGCCCTCCTGTGTCCGGCGAGGAGGGATCGTGACAGCGCTGTGGCCTCGACGTTTCTCTTCAGGAAGCAATGAAACAAAAGCCTCTTCCAACGTCCGCACGTTCATGCGATCCTTCAGTTCCGCCGGGCTCCCTGTCGCAAGGACCTTCCCCGCGTCCATGGCCACCAGCCAGTCGAATCGCTCGGCCTCCTCCATGTAGGCGGTGGCCACGAGCACGCTCATCCCCGCGCGCCGCTTCCGGATCCGATCGACGAGGTCCCAGAACTGCCGGCGCGACAACGGATCAACCCCGGTGGTCGGTTCATCCAGAATCAACAGATCGGGGTCGTGAATCAGCGAGCAACATAAGCCCAGTTTCTGTTTCATGCCGCCTGATAACTTTCCTGCGGGACGGTCCCGAAACGGCGTCAACCCCGTGCTTCGCAGCAGGTCTGTGATCCGCCATTCGCGCTCTTCACGGTTCTGTCCGAACAGGCGGCCGAAGAAATCCACGTTTTCGAAGACCGATAAGGTCAGATAAAGGTTGCCTCCCAGTCCTTGGGGCATATAGGCGATTCGCGGATAGCTCTCGTTGCGATGCCGCGCAGCCGCCATATCGCCGCCGAGGACTTCGACCCCGCCGGCCTGGATTTTTTTTGCGCCGGCAATCAGGGCCAGCAAACTGGATTTGCCGACCCCGTCCGGACCGATGAACCCCACCATGCGGCCGCCCGGAATGTCCAAGGTCACCGCATCAAGAGCAGTCGTGTCCCCATAGCGATGGGTGACGCCGGTGACACGAGCGACTGATGGAGGCGATTCATTCATGGCATGGGCTTGGTTTGAAGAGATGAGGGCCACTGAACAGCCTTATCAAGTTGTACGTACGCCACGCCCGGGAGACCCGGTTTGACCTGGGCCTCATGCCCTTTGACCAACTCGGGATCGATTTTGACCTTGATTCGAAACATGAGTTTCTCGCGTTCCGTTCTGGTTTCCACTTCTTTAGGCGTGAACTGAGCCTTGTCGGCGACAAACGAGACCGCAGAGGGGATGACGAGGTTCGGAGCGGCATCGAGCGTAATCCGCGCTTGAGCACCCAGCGCTATTTTCCCCGCCTCAGCGGCCGGAAGAAACACCGTCATGTAGACATCGGTCGGATCGATAAGCGTCAGGACCTTTCCTCCTGCTGCCAGCACTTCGCCGGGCTCCGCCAACCGAAACTGTACCCGGCCGCTCCGAGGCGCAGTCAGCACGCTATCCTTGAGATCAACCTGAATCCGTTCCTTTTGCGCGAGGGACGCCGCGATCGTCGCGTCCGCTTCCGCCAATTGAGCTTCAGCCTGTGTGGTCGCGGCCTTCGCCGTGTCCATCGTGGACCGCGTACGATCGTAGTCTTTCGCGGAGATATTGGCGTTGACGTAGAGAGCACGAGCCCGCTCAAAATCCCGTTCGGCTAATAAGGTTTCACTCCGCCGTTGCGCAATCAGTGCCTTGGCCGTGATCTGGCCCTGCCTGGAGCGCAGGACTTGCGCCTCCGCTTCTCGCACCTGCGCGTTCAACGAACTCGTATCCATGCGGGCGACGACTTGTCCGCCTTGGACGCGATCGCCCTCATCGACCAGCACCTCCGCAATACGGCCTGGGAATTTGGTGGCGACGTCGATCTCCTGCACCTCGAGTCGTCCGTTGCCGCTGGCAAATCCAACGAGCGGTGGGATTCGAAAATAGAACCACCAGACGGACGCTCCTGCCACGACCAATAGAAGCGCAATTCCTATAACAGTGGGGCGAGCGATCTTTGGGGTCGGCATGGAGTCACTCCGTGTCAATCAGTTCCGTGGGTCATCGCGCAGAACCGGCGAGACGCCGGCATTCACAAAATGCGTTTTCAGTCGTTCGAACCAGGCGGCTCGCTCTTCGGAGCTTCGAAAGAAACTCATCTGCCCCACCGCCCGCTGTACCTTCGCCAGATCGATCAGAAATTCATAGACCGCATTGGCGGCGGCCTGATTCGCGGTCAGCGCGGCATTCTGCGAATTCAGAAGCTTGATGATGTCCACCGCTCCTCTGGAATATTGATCCACCACCAAATCCAGGGTCTTGCGGGCCGACTCGGCCGCTTTCCGCGAGAGTCTGATGCTGGGAAAGGAAGCGCCGGTTTGATACAGCGTAGTGCGGACCCGTTCTTCAACCTGTTGCGCGACGGCGGCCCGCTCGAACTGCACCTGACGCAGTTCTTCACGCGCCTTAAGGGCCGTGGCATCTTTGTATCCGCCCTGGAACAGGGGGAACGTCAACCCGATACTCGCCACATAGAAATTGTTCTGGGTCTGCGCAAAGCCGACCGGGCCCAGGGGAACTGTCAGGCTCCCGGCTCCTCCTCCCCCTTGGGCATATTGCTGAAACCCCGCGCCCTGCAAGGCGATCTCTGGAAGCCAATAGGCTCTCTGGGCATTCGTGATGGTTCGCTCCCGAGCCGCGCTCAAGGCGTCAAGCCGCCGCAATTCGGGAGCCGCCTGGATTCCTTCTTCGACTTCGAAATCCCGGAATATCTGAAATCCCCGTGGATTCTCGACATAGGCGAACAATTGGCGCGTATCGCCCAGTAACCCCGGGTCCTCCAGGGTTTGCTCCACTGTTTGAAACTTCTCTTCCAGCGGACGATTCAAGATGCGGTTCAGGTCCACTTCCGCCTGCCGTTCTTGAGCCTCGGCGGAGACCACGGCTTTTTGCCCATTGGCCACCTCTGCTTCCCATCGAAAGACTTCATCCCGGAGGGCATAGCCGACAGACTCACGGGCCGCAGCCAAGTCAAGATTGGAACGCGTCAGTTTGAGGTTGTCTTTCTGAATACGTCGCGCGGTCTTGGTCCGAAGGACGGTCAGATAGGCGACGGCCGCGTCCTGCCCGATATCCAACCGCAGTTGCTTCCACTCTTCTTCTCGAGAGAGTTGCTCCTTCTGTTGCACCGTATACTTGGTCCAGGCGTCGTCCGAATACAGGAGTTGCCGGAATCCGCCGAGCGCCACTGCGGCTTGGCCGGGAGTTCCACCGGTGCCGAACGTATCCGGCCCTCGGCCATTCAAGACGCCTGACGTGCCGACGAACACCTGAGGGAACAGACCGGATCGTGCCTGTCCCACCTGACCCACTCCTGCCGCAACCTTGCGGCTCGCTGCGATCAGATCCAGGTTCGCGTCCGCAGATTCACGAACCGCATCGAAGAGCGACAGGCGGCGTGAGGCGCCGGCTGCATCCTCGTTCACCAACTCTGCCTCGCTCAATACCTGGAAACTGGGCCATTTGTCGATTGCACGCACCGTCGCCATATTGATCGTGAGCTGCTCGCCCCGGACAAAGGCCACTTCAAGCCGTCCGGCGTCGGTTCCTGAAAGAATACGCTGCACATTCGTCGCGATCGTTCGCGCGAATCGCCTCAGATCCAATTCAGGCGACAGAGCGACAGTGATCCCTCGTTGCACGTCCTGTCCGACTGCCGAAAAGCTGGGAAGTTTTCGCCGGTTGAGGGCCGCAACCAAGCGATCGACCTCACCGCCAGGCAGACGCGGCAGAGGCGAAAGATAGACGGCCTCTGTGTCGGGAGGGATCGAGCCAACGGCCGCCTCGGCAGAGGTCTCGACCGGAATCACGGTAATATTTATGCCGTACGTCTCTGCGATCTTTCGCGCGCGGTCCTTAAATGACGGAAGAGCCTCCAATAAGACCCGATCCGCCAAGAGGGTCAACCGAGTAAAGGGAAACACCTCTTTGAAGACCTCGAGATTGCGCTCGAAGCCCTTGCCGGTGACGAGGTAGCTGAGGTTTTTCATCCCGCTCGTGCCCTTCTTGAACGGCAGCCCTTGCAAGCGCGGATCGATGATCATCGGCCCGATCACAGGCTTAGGTAGTTGTTTTCTTTGACCGACCTCTTGGGAGGCTAGAATCCCCAAGGCGATGACGAGATCGACACGGGGCTGAGTCAGCACACGATCGATCGCCTGTTTCACCCCTTGCACCGACCATCCTCCCTCAAGCTGCAAATCATCGGGGAACCGCACGTCGAATTCCCCACGAGTGAGTTCAACAATTTCCTTCTGAATGAGATCACGAAGCTCCGGCACGAGCTCCGAGGGTCCATCACGAACAATCCCCACGCGGACCACCGGTAACGACTTGGCCTCCAGGGTATAGCTCCAGGACAGAAGGAAGATGACGCCGATGATGTACAAGAACGTTTTGGTATACATAAGCGTCACTCCCCGACAGGGTTATTTCTCCGTGGCAATGCAATTCTGGACTACTGCCTTCGTAAATGTCCTTCCTTTCTCACCATAGATCAAAGCAACAGACCAAAACAACCTGACACGTCTAGCCCACTCCCTTGCCTCCAACATGATATTTATGAGTAGGTACGACTATGTATCATCTCTTCACGCAAACGTGATGAGCGGCTTCAACATGCCGTCTGCTTTCGTCCTCATCAGCTCAAAGGCCTTCTCCACATCGCTGCGAAATGTGCAGGTCATCGGCTTCAGCGATCCTGCACAGTTCCTCTCGAGGGAGATGGCGACGCCGAGCCGGTCCTGACGAAAGTAGATGTCGCGAATCACGCCCTTTTTGTACGACTCCCAGATGTGGCGCACCTCATCGTGCAGGTGAGGCTGCTATTTTTCCAGCGTCGCACCGGGTCGGGACGGTCGAGGCAAAGAATCTTCATTGGCGTTCCTTTCGTGCAAGCATGTCACTTTTACTGTCCATGTTTCGAACTACGGCCGCAGCAGCGTCTTGATCGCGCGGCGCTCGTCCATCGCCCGATAGCCTTCAGCCACCTGATCGAGCGGAAGAGTCAGATCGAAAACCTTGCCTGGATTGATTTCCCTGTCCAGCACCAAGTCGATCAGCTTGGGCAGGTAGCGGCGCACCGGCGCAGGGCCACCGTGAAGGTGGACATGTGAGTAGAACAACTTCTCACCATCGAGCAGGACTCCGTGCGGCACGCCGACGTAACCGACGGAGCCGCCCGGACGGGTCGCAAGAATCGCTTGCATCATTGATTCTTGAGTGCCGACGCACTCCAGCACCGAGTCAGCACCAATGCCGTTGGTTAGCTCGTTGATTTGGGTAGTGCCCTCGTCGCCGCGCTCAGTCACAATGTCGGTCGCGCCGAACTCGCGGGCGAGCTTCTGCCGTTCTTCGTGCCGACTCATCGCAATGATCCGCTCGGCCCCCATCTGCTTGGCCGAAAGCACGCCCAGGAGCCCAACCGCGCCATCACCGACGACCACGACGGTTGATCCCGGTTTCACGTTCGCTGCATCAGCAGCGAACCAGCCGGTGCCCAGAACATCCGATGTGGTCAGCAGGCTCGGGATCAGGTCGTTCGACGGAACGCCCGGCGTCCGCACCAGCGTTCCGTCCGCCAGCGGCACGCGGAGCACCGGCGCTTGCGCCCGAAGCATCCACTCGCGATGCACGCATGACGATTGGTAGCCGGCCTGGCAGTGGGGACACGTGTTGTCGGATGTGGCGAACGAGCCGATGACGAACTGCCCCGGCTTGACCGACCGCACCGCGCCGCCGATCTCCTCGACGATGCCACAGTATTCGTGGCCCATCGGCGTGGGTCCGGTGATCGGCTGCAGCCCGCGATACGGCCACAAGTCCGACCCGCACACACACGTGGCGGCGATGCGGATGACCGCGTCCGTTGGTTCTTCAATCCCCGGCGTTTCGCGGTCCTCGAACCGGATGTCGCGCGGGCCGTAAAGGACGGTTCCTCGCATGATTCCTCTCCTCGTCTAAAGGTGCCCGCCGCGATTCGTGGCGGGTATACGTCCTGCTTCTCGCGTCGAGGGCGGCCCGCTTTCGGCAGAGGTCCGCCTACCGAGCCGCCGAGCATGTCCAATCCGGGTCCTTCCCTTCATTCCGGAAGGATGGCGGTCACGCGGATCTCGACCCGCATCTTCGGGTCTCCGAGGGCGGCGACTCCCAGGCACGTCCAGACTGGGGCATGGCCGGGCATGTAGTGACGGAACCGCTCGGCCATGGCCTGGTTGATTTCTTCCTGGTCGCCGTCGAGCCCCACGTGGTAAGAGTTCACATGGATCACGTACTCCCAGCGCGCGCCGGCGACAGCCAAAGTCCGCTCGACGTTGCGAAACGCCTGAGCGATCTCATCCGTGATCGACTCGGGGAACTCCCAGTCATCGTTCCAGCCGCCCTGGCCCGAAAGCTCCAGCCGGTTGCCGATCTTGACCGCCTGGGAATAGTGGAACAGTTTTAGGTTGCGCTCACCGTAACCGGGGGTGACGAAGAATTCAGGCTTGTTCATGGCGTTCGCTCCCTGTGCTGGTTGTAAGTTCACCAGGTTTGCAGCTCCACACTCGCTACAGCAGTCGCTGCGGAAATAATAACGTCACGTCGTGAGTGACCTACGGGTCTTGATTGTTAGATTCTATCTTCGTCGTTGGTTTCTTTCATCATTTTCTCCCTGCGCAGCCCCGACGGTTCAGAAACGTGCGGCGGTGGTGCATAGCCATGGGTGACACCTTCGGAATTAATCGGGCGAGACCAGTTTTTGTTGCTCCGCCGGATAGCGGTCGCCCACGATCTCAATCTTCGAAACGGAACCCTCGATCTCACTCATTTCGGCGGCCGACAATTTCAGGTCCGCCGTTCTCAGGTTTTCTTCCAGGTGTGCCAGCTTGGTAGTGCCGGGAATGGGCACGATCCAGGGTTGTTTGGCAAGCAGCCAGGCCAACGCGACCTGTGCGGATGTCACTCCCCGAGTGCGGCCGAATCGATTGAGCGCCTCCACGATCGCCAGATTGGCTCTCATCGCTTCCGGCGTGAAACGGGGCAGTGTCTTGCGGTTGTCGCTTCCGGAATCGAACCGGGTGTATTCACTCAGGTTGCCTCCGAGAAATCCTCGGTTCACGGGGCTGTACGGGACGAAGCCAATCCCGAGTTCTTCGCAGGCCGGCAGAACTTCCTTCTCGGGTTCTCTCCACATTAAATGGTATTCGCTCTGGACAGCGGTGACCGGCTGAACCGCGTGCGCCCGGCGGATCGTCTTCGCCCCGGCTTCGGAGAGGCCGAAGTGTTTGACCTTGCCGGCCGCGATCAGTTCTTTCACCGCGCCGGCGACGTCTTCGATCGGCACGTTGGGATCGACGCGATGCTGATACAGCAGTCGATGCGGTCGGTGCGCAGCCGCTTGAGCGACCCCTCGACGACCTGCTTGATGTGCTCGGGCCGGCTGTTCAGCATGGGTGAACCTATCATTCCGCGCGGATCGGCGCCCGCAACGATGTCAAACCCGAACTTGGTGGCGATGACCACGCGATCACGTAGTGGCTGTAGTGCTTCGCCGACGAGGTCTTCGTTGGTATACGGACCATACACCTCGGCGGTGTCGAAGAAGGTCACGCCGCGATCCACCGCCGCGCGGATCAGCTTGATTCCTTCCTGCTTGTCCATCGGCTGGCCATAACTGAAGCTCATGCCCATGCAGCCGAGCCCAAGGGCCGACACTTCCAAGTTGCTCTTTCCGAGTTTTCGTGTTTGCATAACTTCTCCTCCGAGGCGTTATCGTTTAGCCTCGCACTGATCACGCAAACGTGATGAGCGGCTTCAACATGCCGTCTGCCTTCGTTCTCATCAGCTCAAAGGCCTTCTCCACATCGCTGAATCTGAATCGATGCGTCGTCAGAGGCAGCGGATTGACGCGCCCGGTTTCCAAGAGCCGCATTAGCCGTTTCATCCGTTCCGCTCCGCCGGGGCAGAGCCCGGTCCTGATGACCTTGTCGCCCATCCCGACGCCCCATTCTTTGCGCGGCATCTGCACATAATTTCCTTCGCCATGGTATCCAATATTCGAGATCGTCCCGCCCGGACGCGTCGCTTTGATGCAGGCTTCGAACGTCGCCTGGGCTCCGAGGGCTTCGATGGATGAATCCACGCCTTGCCCGTCCGTCAAGCTCAGAATGACTTCGACGGGATCCTGTTCCGTGAAGTCGATCACCACATCCGCCCCGAATTCTTTCGCCAGTTTCTTTCGCTGCGGCACGGCCTCCACCGTAATGATCAGGCCGGCCCCCAGTAACCGTGCCCCCACTGTGGCCATGAGGCCGACCGGACCCTGGGCCAAGACCGCCACCGAACCGCCGATGGGAATATTTGCATGCTCGGCCCCCATGAACCCGGTGGACATCATATCTGTACAGTAAGCCACCTGCTCATCGGTGAGACCCGCCGGAATCGGCGCCAAGTTCGCTTGCGCGCTGTTGACATGGAAATATTCCGCAAGGTTTCCATCTTTGACGTTGGCGAACTTCCACCCACCGAGCATCTCGGTACATTGAGACGTGTAGCCGCGCAGGCAATTCTCGCACTGATAACAGGGAGTGATGGCGTTGACTCCGACCCGATCGCCCTCACGAAATCCCTTCACGGCGCTGCCCAATTTGTAAATGACCCCCACGGCCTCATGGCCCAGGGTCAGGTTGGTGCGTTCTCCGATCGCCCCTCCGACCGTATGGACATCGGACGTACAGATGAGTGCGGCGGTCGTCTTGACAATGGCATCGTTTGGTCCGGGATCAGGAATCGGCTTCTCCATCATCCCCACCGAGCCGAGCTTCTTCATGACAAATGCTTTCATGGTCTGGGCCATGGTTTGCTCCTCCTTATATCTGGATTGAGTTGGGGCTTTCTCCACGCGATCTGACTTCTCAGACGCATCGACCTGTCAGCTTCGGCTTCCGAAAGCCCCGGTCTCATGCCTGCATACCTCCTGAGGCTACATGCTTATGCCATCAGCACGTGTTCGCTACTTCTCAGAAATTCTTTGGCGATCCCCAAGGCCTGATCGGTTTTCTGAATCGACCGCTCTGCCTGTGACTCCAGTCCCGTCAGGGCCCGAATGGCATCGATGGTCTCCGGAACGACGATGGCTTGGTTAAACACTTGGTAGGTGTAGTAGGCCTCGTTCCCGTTCACCGTGAGCACATCTTCCCACAGCGCGACTTCCCACAGATCTCCGCGTCGACGTCCCAAGTCGCTCATCAGCTCGATCGTGCTATTCAGCGCCGCCACCCCCTCGTGCATGCGAATGAAGGCGATCCGTGGTGCCAGGCGGAATGCGGCCAACAATTCCTCTTTGCTCGCCGAACGGGTCAGCTCCACCCACCAGGTGTGAAGATGGCTGCTGTTATGGGACGCTTTGGCCGCGATCGTCACGACATCCAAATCCGGATCGACGGTCTTCGCATCCGGACCCTGGTGGCTCGGTATGGTCTTTTCCGGAATGACGGTGTTCATGATGCCGTCCAGATGCGCTTCCCATGGATCCGATGCTCGACGGATCAGCGTGCCTCGCGCGCGTTTGAGGAGTCCGGCCTTCTTCAGGGCACCGAGCGTTCGCACAATCGAGGTCGTGTTGCATGAAACGACCCTGGTGCTGGAACGACCGATGGCCGTTTCATAATTGGCCTGGGCCACGAAGGAATGCCCAGTCAGCGCATGTGATTCGCCCCCCTGGTAGATTGCCCTCACACCTGCCTGCTCATAGAGTATCTTGTTGGCAGCTCCGATTTTCTTGGGTGTGCAATCCGCCACCACGTCGACCTTCCGGAGCAAGTCATCCAAGGTGCCAGCGACTGGGATGTCGGCTGCGCGCATCGCCTGGGCCTTGTCCGGCAGCGCAGCATATATATCCAGCCCAAGGACCGCTGCCGTCTTGATCCGGTAGTCAGTCACGACATCGGCCACGCCGACTAATTCCATATCCTCCTGTTGCTTCACCGCATCGGCCACGCGCTTGCCGATCACCCCATAGCCATTGACTGCGACTTTGACCTTTCTCATGGGTTCCCTCCTTCTCCATTACTGGGATTGCTCGCTGAGCACGGCGATCCCAGGTAGTTCTTCACCGCCGATGAATTTCAACGATGCCCCTCCGCCTGTTGACACATGGCTAATCTCCGTCTCCAGTACTTCCGCTTTTCGCACCGCCGCCACGGTGTCGCCGCCTCCCACAACCGTGAAGGCGCCACGCCAATGGGCCAGTGCCATGGCCCGCGCGATGTCGACTGTCCCGTCGGCACATTCATCGACTTCGAACGCGCCGAGGGGACCGTTCCAGAAGATGGTCCCGGTTCCTTGCAGCAACTCGTGCGCGAAGGTCAGCGACGTATCGCGGCCGATATCCAATCCCATAAAGCCTGCAGGGATCTCTCGATGGACGAGTTGCAGTCTGTCCCGCTGCTCCGCGTTGGCGGCGATGACGTGGTCCTCCGGCAGCAGAATGTGCTTTCGATACTGCGCCAGCACGTCTTTGGCCCAGGGAATGAATTCAGGCTCGACCGGCGAATCACCCGTCGCCACGCCTTGGGCAGCCAGGAACGTATAGGCGATTCCGCCGCCCAGAAGGATGGTATCAGCCTTCGGCAGCAGCGCCTTCAACGCCGACAGCTTGTCCTTGATCTTGATCCCACCGACCACCACCCTGAAGGGACGAACGGGGCGATCGCGCACCTGACTCAGGACATCCATTTCCTTACGCACGAGAAAACCGGCCAGGCGGTCTGTGAAGAGTTGTGCTGCTCCGTACGTCGAAGCATGGGCCCGGTGCATCGTGCCGAAGGCATCGTTCACATAGATCTCCGCCAGTGCGGCGAGTTGCTTGGCAAAGACCGGATCATTCGCCTCCTCGCCTGGTTCGAACCGCAGATTCTCGAGCAGCAGAACCTCTCCAGGCTTCAACGTGGTGAGCGTTTGTTTCACCGACTCGCCGACCGCCGCCTCGACGAACTTTACTGTTGGAACTCTCAGAATCTGTCCAAGGCGATCAGCAACCGGTTTCAGCGACAGTGCTGGCACCACTTTCCCCTTGGGCTTTCCCAGATGGGAGGCGAGGATCACTTTCGCGCCACGCTGGGAGAGGTATTCGATTGTCGGGATGGCTTGCCGAAGGCGGTAGTCCTCCCGAATCCGACCGTGATCGAGAGGCACGTTGAAGTCCACACGAACCAAGACCGTTCGTTCTCGATAGCGATCATGGGGTAGATCAGAGATGATTCGTTTCATCGGTCCGTCCTCCCTGTGTGTCTCAGCCAGTTCGTTGTGCGGGTCCCCTCTGTAAACCCTGTTCCAGTTTCAGAATGGCCATCGTGGTCTTGAGGACCGCGTCAGGGTTGAGCGAGATGCTGTCGATGCCTTGTTCGACCAGGAACGAGGCCACCTCTGGATAGTCGCTCGGGGCCTGTCCGCAGATGCCGATCTTCTTCCCCTTCTTCCTGGCCGTTGTAATCACCGATGCCATCATTGATGTCACCGCCTGGTTACGCTCATCGAACAGATGGGCGATGATCTCGGAATCTCGATCCACCCCAAGCGTCAATTGGGTAAGATCGTTGGACCCGATGGAGAATCCGTCAAAGACCTCAGCGAACTGATCCGCCAACACGACATTGCTCGGAACTTCGCACATGACGTAGATCTCGAGCCCGTTCTCACCGCGCGTAAGCCCATGCTTCGCCATTTCAGCCTGGACCAGTCGCCCTTCTTCGACGGTGCGGCAGAACGGGATCATGAGCTTCACGTTGGTGAGTCCCATCTCGCCACGGACTTTCTTCATCGCACGGCACTCCAAGGCAAACCCGGCCTGATAGCGTGAATCGTAGTAGCGAGAGGCGCCGCGGAAGCCAATCATGGGATTCTCCTCAGTCGGCTCATAGCCTCTTCCCCCGACCAGGCTGGCATACTCGTTGGATTTGAAGTCACTGAGTCGGACGATGACGTCCTTGGGATAGAAGGCTGCCGCAATCATCGCAACCCCTTGGGCCAGCTTGTCCACGAAGAACTGGGCCTTGTCGGCGTAGCCCACTGTCAGTCGGTCGATCTCAGCCTTGACCGCAGCATCGTCCAACCGGTCATAGTTGAGGAGTGCGAGGGGATGTACCTTTATATAGGTGGAGATGATGAACTCCTCTCTCGCCAGCCCGACGCCGTCATTGGGGATGAAGGACAACGCGAAGGCCTCTTCAGGGTTTCCGACGTTCATCATGATCTTGGTCCTCGGTCTTGTGAGGTCGCTGAGCTCAACGCGCTGCACGGTGAAGGGGAGTGCCTCTTCGTAGACAAATCCCGTATCACCCTCGGCACACGACAGCGTAACCATCTGGCCGTCCCGCAGCACCTCCGTGGCATTGCCCGTTCCGACGATAGCCGGAACGCCGAGTTCTCGACTCACAATGGCGGCATGGCATGTTCTGCCGCCGCGATTCGTGATGATGCCTGACGCCTTCTTCATCACCGGCTCCCAATCCGGATCCGTCTTGTCCGTGACCAAGACATCGCCGCTCGTGAAATCTCGCAGCTGTTGGAGGTGTTTGACGACGCGAACCGGCCCAAGGCTGATTTTGCTGCCGACACTTCGGCCGGTGAGCAGCACCTTGCCTTTCCGACCTAACCGATACAGTTCAAGCGAGTCTTGGCGCTTTTGCGACTGCACGGTTTCCGGCCGGGCCTGGACGATAAAGAGTTCGCCCGTATGCCCGTCTTTCGCCCATTCCATATCCATGGGGCTGGTCCGACCCTTCTTGGCACTGTAATGGTCTTCGATCATGCAGGCCCATCGTGACAACGTGAGAATCTCGTCGTCTGTGATCACAAATCTGGCGCGATCATCTGGTGGAACCGGCACATTCTTGACCAACTTGCTCCCGCCGACGTCGTACACGAGCTTGAACTCTTTGCTGCCCAGCATCTTCTGGAGGATCGGCCGGAATCCCTGCCTGAGGGTGGGCTTGAAGACGTAGTATTCATCGGGATTCACGGCCCCTTGCACGACGTTTTCTCCTAATCCATAGGAGGCATTGATCAGCACGGCATCGCGAAAGCCGGTCTCCGTATCGATCGAAAACATGATCCCTGATGCGCTCAGATCCGACCGCACCATGCGCTGGACACCGATCGACAACGCAATCTTGAAGTGATCGAATCCCTTATCGACCCGATAGGAGATCGCGCGGTCGGTAAACAGTGAAGCAAAGCACCGCTTGCAGGCATCCAGGAGCGCCTGATGGCCCTGCACGTTGAGGTACGTTTCCTGCTGGCCGGCAAAGCTGGCATCCGGAAGGTCTTCTGCGGTTGCGCTGCTCCGGACCGCAACATCCACCAGATCAACATGCCCATCACTCAGCCGGTCATAGGCCTCTACGATGGCTTGTTCGAGATCCTGCTGGAGACTGGCCGCCAGCATGGCCTGACGGATCTGTCTCCCCCGCTGACGGAGATTGTCCAGGTCGCGCGTGTCCAGCCCATGGAGTATCTGTGTGATCCGCTGATCCAACCCGGTCTCGCGAAGAAACGAGCGATAGGCCTCGGCCGTAATGGCAAACCCATTGGGAACCTTCACACCCCGTGAGGCCAATTCCCGGTACATCTCGCCCAGCGAGGCATTCTTACCCCCAACCAACGGGATATCGTCGATTCCAATGTCCTCAAACCAGCGGATCCTGGCTTGGGTAGTGGTAGCGGTATACGACATGTCTCAACTCCTTCTGCCACTTTTCTCGTGGCGCTATTTTTCAATGACGAAGCCCGCAGCCTTCCAGCCGTCCAATCCACCGTAGAGGCTCAGCACGTTCGCGTAACCGAGCATCCTCAGTACGGCTAACGCGATAGCACCCCGATGTCCGGTTTTGCAGTAGACAATCAATGACGCCGCTTTGTCGCCCGGGAGGTCGTCGATGGCTGTCATGAGACTGCGGAGCGGGACGTTTTTGGCGCCCGGAATATGCTCAACCGCAAACTCGTTTGGTTCGCGTACATCGAGCACGTGGGGTACGCCGGTGGCGATCGCCTTCTCGGCCGCGACGCCCTTGATACTGTAGTAGTCGTCGGGCATCGCGGCAAGCATCTGTTCTGCGGCGGTTCGCACCGGTGTTGACATCCACTCATGTGTCGCGGCGGCATCACTGACCTTCGCCGCATGTACCGGGCCGACCAGAACAGCGCACAGAACCAATGCGGTGCCGCTGCATGCTCGTTGTGCTAAGGCCATGGCTGCCATCCTCTCTCATCGATTGTGCGAGTTCTGTCGGCAGAAGAGCTGCCACCCCAGCGTCACATACACAGGTCGGTCCCCTCTATTTCACTTCTCTCACCATGTCGATGGCGCCGCAGGGACATTCCTCCGCGCAGAGCCCGCATCCTTTACAGTAGTCGTAGTTGATCGCATACCGCTTCCCAGGTCCGAGCTTGATCACGGCGCTGTCGGGACACACCGCATAGCAGTTGTCACAGTTGAAGCAGTTGCCGCAGGACAGACAGCGGCGTGCCTCCAAGAGCGCGGTGTCCGCATCAAGGCCGCCGACGATCTCATCAAAACTCGACCGACGCCGCACCAGATTCAGTAACGGCTGCTTCGAGGCGTCTGCGTCGGTGTAGTACCAGGTGTTCAAACGGCTGAAGGTCGCCGGCTCATGAGCTTCCGGTTTGACGTACGCGGAGCCGCGCAAATAGGCATCGATGTGGCGGGCGGCCTTCTTCCCCTGGCCGGTGGCCACCGTGACGGATTGCTCGCCTGGCACCATGTCTCCGCCGGCGAAGATACCGGGACGGCCAGTCATCATCGTCCCATCCACTTCGATGGTTCCGTCCTCCCGTACACGCAACCCGGATACCCGACGAAGAAAACCGGTATCGGCCCGTTGCCCCAACGCCAGAATCACGCTATCGGCTTCGATCCTTTCGAAGCGACCGGTCGGTTGTGGTTTCCCTTGTTCATCGAGTGCCATTTCCTCGACTGTCAATGTCGATTCGTCACCTTGCGCGATCCTTCGTAGCCATTGGAACTGCACGCCTTCGTCCTGGGCTTCCGTGATTTCGCTGGCAAACGCCGGCGCATGGCCCAAATCTCGACGGTAAATAATGATGACCGGTTCCATCCCCAACCGCTCGACACTGCGTGCCACGTCGATGGCCGTGTTGCCTCCACCGTAGATCGCGACGCGGCGTCCTAGCTTGGGGCGAGCCGCCCCTTCCATGTCGCGCAAGAACCTGACGGCATCGAGAACCCGCTTGGCATCGACCCCCGGAATTTCGACGCGCCGGGCTAGATGCGCGCCAAGCGCGAGAAAGGCGGCGTCGAATCGTCCTTCCGCCATGGTTGCCTCAAGATCGTCGACTCGGCTGTTCAGCCTAATCGTGACACCCATGGATTGAATTCTTGCGACTTCGGCATCCACGATCTCACGCGGCAGTCGGTACTTGGGGATGCCGTACCGCATCATGCCGCCAGCTTGTGGACCGGCTTCATGAATGGTGACCTGATGCCCCATCCGAGCCAAGTGATAGGCCGTGGAGAGTCCGCCTGGACCGGCGCCGATGACCAACACGTTCTTCCCCGTCCGTGGAGCGCACGCCACCCGCCACCCTTGCGCGATCGCCTGATCACCCAGGAACCGTTCCACCGCGTGAATGCTGACGGCCTCATCGATATGCCCACGATTACAGGCGCTTTCACAGGGGTGATAACAGACGCGGCCGTGGATCGCGGGCATCGGGTTGTCCTGCATGAGCTGTTGCCATGCTTCTTCGTAGGCCCCTTCTTCAGCATGATAGAGCCAGGCCTGAATGTTCTCGCCGGCCGGGCAGGCGTGGTTGCACGGTGGCAAGCGATCGACATAGATCGGTTTTATCGTGCGCCAGTTTCCCGTGTGGTTGGCCAGGCTCGTGTTCGGATCGAGCGTGATGGCAAATGGTGTGCGTTCCATAGGTGCCTCTATTCCATCAGTCCATAAACAGCGATGTTGTCATCTGCCATTGCTTGGATCGCGGCGAGGGCTTCCGTGTCCTGCGGCGGACCGAACAGATGCTTGAATCGAGTCTGTAGCTCCAGATAGCGTTCGACAGGAACTTTGCGGCGAATCGGCGTGGAGCAGATGATTTTTCCGAATTCGGCCTCGAACAGAGGGAACAGCCCGGATTCCACCGCCAGGCGCGCCACCTTCATCGTGTGTGCGGGGTCCGAGCCCCACCCCAGCGGACAAGGCACGTGCACATGGATATACCGAGCCCCGCGAACACCGATCGCCTTCGTGACTTTTCGTTCCAGGTCATGGAGATCGGCCACAGAGGCCGTCGCGACATAGGGGATCCCATGCGCGAGGGCAATCCGTGGCACGTTCTTCCCGTTCCCAATCGGGTTGCCGGGATGCTCACCCACGGCTTGCGTCGTGTTGGTTCGGGCGAACGGAGGGGTCGCCCCAGAGCGTTGGATGCCGGTGTTCATGTAGGCTTCGTTGTCGTAACAGAGATACAGGACGTCATCGTTTCGCTCAAACATCCCGGACAGACAACCGAACCCAATGTCGACCGTCGCTCCGTCACCCCCTTGCGCGATCACCGTCACGTCGTCACGCCTCTTGGCACGAAGCGCCGCGGCGATCCCGCTCGCCACCGCCGGTGCATTGCCGAACAGCGAATGCATCCAGGGAATTTGCCAAGCGCTTTCGGGATAGGGGCTGGAAAAGACCTCCAGACAGCCGGTTGCATTCACGGCAATCAATTGATTGTGGCTGGCACGCATGGCGGCATCGAGCGCGTAACGCGCCCCGAGCGCTTCGCCGCAACCTTGGCAGGCTCGGTGACCGGAGTTGAGCGAATTGGTCCGATCCAACCGGGATTGGACGGTCCGCGTCGCTTCATCGAGCAAACGGTTCCCAGCCGTGAAGGTGCCGGTCTGATAAAACTTTATGCGTTCCGTCGTCATCGCCTCGTCCATCAACTCACTTTCGTTCCGATCACATTCATGGTTTGCAGCATATGCTCCGCGACTGGACCAGCCCGTCGGATGTCGCGCCGTCGAGCGAGCTCCTGCTCGATCACTGTCTTGTTGAGGTCCAAGAAGTACGGTTCTGTCAGACGTTCTGCACGAGCTTCCAGGATCATGTGCTTCAACGAAGATGTGGAGATGGAACGTCCTCCCAATCCTGCAATGACGGTGTGGACGGAAATCTGCCGTCCTTGGAGCGCTGATTGGACGTCGGCAGAGACGATCCCTCCCATGCCGACGGCAAGGTCTTTCTCCACTACAATCACCCGCGTCGTCTTTTCTAGCAGTGCGCTTACCTGAAACTTCGGAAAGGGCCGATAGCATCCGATTTTGACGCAGCCGACCCGGACACCTGTGTTTCGCAGTTCGTCCACGGCGTCTTTGATCGTTCCGATGACCGACCCCATGGCAATCACCGCGATGTCGGCATCCTCCATGCGATAAGCGGAGCAGAGTCCGCCGGATCGTCGCTGAAAATGTTGCTCGAAGGCCTCCACCAATTCCGGCATGACCTCTAGCGCTCGAAGATGTTGTTGGTGCGAGAAATATTTAACTTCGGTAAACGCCTCCGGCCCCACCATGGCGCCGATGGAAACCGGACGTTCAGGATCAAGGACCTGTACCGGATCATAGGGAGGAAGATAGGCATTCACCTGAACGGCGTCCGGCACGTCCACTGGTTCGTAGGCGTGCGTCAGCACATACCCGTCCATGCAGACCATCACCGGGCAACTCAGCGATTCGGCCAGACGGAACGCTTGAATGTGGAGATCGACGGCGTCCTGATTATCCTCGGCAAACAACTGAATCCACTCAGCATCGCGCAACGCCATGCTGTCCGAATGATCGTTCCAAATATTGATCGGCGCGCCGATCGCCCGGTTGGCGATGGTCATGACAATCGGGAGTCCTAGTCCGGCTGCGTTGTAGACCGCCTCGGCCATAAAGAGCAGCCCCTGACTGCTCGTCGCCGTGTAGGTCCTCGCGCCGGAAGCCGAGGCGCCAATCAGGACACTCAAGGCGGCAAACTCGGATTCTACGTTCAGAAACTGGCAGCGTCCGATGTGGCCTTGCTTGGTCTTGCGTGATAACCGTTCGACAATGTGCGTCTGTGGGGAAATGGGATAGGCCGCAATGACCTCAGGTTGGCAGAGTGCAATAGCATCAGCCACGGCTTGGGAACCCTCAATCTGCATGCGCATGGTGTACGATTCCCCTTTGTTCAGTAATAGAAGTGGTGACAACGTCAAACGCTTCCCGCGCGGCAGCCCGATTCGCCTCCCCGACCGCACCTGGGAATTTCTGCTGAATCGCTGACTCCACGGAGGCAAGCCGGATCAGTCCGGTAATCGCGGCGAACGCACCCAGCAGTGGCCCATTGGCAATGGGTCGCTTGAGGTATTTCAGCCCGAGGTCCGTGGCAGAGAACGCACACACATGGCCGAGGGGCAGCGTTGAGAGAAATTCCTCAATGTGGAGTGCATCGAGGGTCTGGGTCGAATTGATCAACACAAACCCGAGGGGGGCGAGCCCTCCGAACAAGTCGACCTGATGCAGGAGCGTCGGATCCTGAATGATGACAACATCAGGGCGCGTCACCGTTTCGCGCGTGCGGATGGCTCCCTCAGCGACGCGGCAGAACGCCACAACCGGTGCTCCCATCCGTTCCGACCCGAAGCTCGGAAAGGCCTGGGCATATTTGCCGTCCATGAACGCCGCCATCGCGAGCAGTTCTGCCGCCGTCACGACCCCTTGCCCACCCCGCCCATGAATGCGGATTTGCCACATCGTGTTTCTCATCACCATCCACCGACCATGCTGATCATACGCTCGGCTCCAACGTGCTCTGGTACGCGCAGCGTGTAGATACCTGGTCGGCTCAACTGCGGTACTACACCGCCGTTTCAACTGAGAGGATCAACGGCCAGGAAGACCTAATTCCACACGAGGCCTCGGCATTCAAGAACGATCTCATCACGCTCGCAGCTCCGAAAACGAATGACGACGCCCGCGATCCGACGGTTCCTATCCGTCTGGCTCTCCATGGACACCTCTCTTGGGTACGGTGTTGGGAGACGTCGAATCTCCGACAAGATCCACGCCGTCTCCTGCGCCAGCCGTTGAGCACTGCAATTTCACGAAGTTACTGTCACATCAACTCCGCGACTCAATGTTGGACATTGGGGAGATTGGAAACAATTTCGAGATGACGCTGTGAAGAAACTCCCCAGAAATACACCTTTCTTGATCTGACTGGATGACCTCGTGACTAAGGCGCAAGGTCCAGCAATTGCCGCAAGGGACACACGTGACCGCTGATGGAACCGATATTGGTCTTGATAATGCTCAGGGTGATGTTCTTGGCTGCACTGCCTTGTGGAGACCCTGGCTTGTCTCGACAGACAATGAATTGCTCGGCGCGTCAACGCCACGGCAAATCCTATTTGGTGACTGCGCGATCCAGAATGACTCGTTCTGCATCCAGCCAATCTTCGAGGTGGTAGCCATTTCGGCAGCCGCGCTCAACATACAGTTCATAGGCTCGTGCCGTGATGCGGGCGTGTAAATCGTCGACTGCAGCTTGTGCCGAACCTGCTGCTTTGCGAGTTGACACAGGCACGTTAGGCTGCTCAACCTGCATCGTGTGCGGTTTCTTCTCCCGGAACGGTTGTGTCGTCTGAGCCTTCATGAGCGTCTCCTTTAACGCTAAAAAGTTTTTCCCTCCGTACGAGTCTCCTTGCTGGAAAGAACGCCAACAGCCCGTCATTCTGTGCAACTCCGCACGCGCATGTGATGGAGTCACCCAATAGGCCCGCAGAAACGTTCCGCGCATCAGCACTGAAAACACCACCGCGAACACTGGGCCAGAAGACATCCACGTTCAGGCCCCCGTCCTCTCACCTCACACTCTGGCGTACTGCCGCGCGTCGTGGAAGACATCGCTCGCGAGATGGACCGTGTAGCACCCTCGCTCTTTAGGCATCAGCCGGAGCGCCCCCTCTCGACTGAGCCGATCAATGACGATGAAGACTTGATTCCATGTGAGCTCCGGGCATTCGAGCACGATATCATCGAGAGTGCGCCCCTGTGACCGCACAATCACTTCCAGCACTCGATCATCCGTCTCATGGTGACTCATCATTTCCCCTCCTGCGCAATCACATGACGTTCCTATGGATCCCGCACACTGCAGCATGGGTGCCAGTTACAAATTCTCGGGGCGGGTTTCTTCAGATCCTCAGAACAACGGGAGCTTACGCGGGAGGAAGAGAGGACGGTGCGGACGGATCGCGCTGCATCATGGGGAGTTTCGGTACATTCATTCCCGCCTGGTTGTCGCAGACTTCCTCAACGATGTGGCTAAATACTTTTAAGAGTCTTGTTGGTGGTTTTGGATCACTGGCATGTCGCTCGCTGACGAACAACGTTCCCGAGATACAACATGTCGGTGAGTTAGGGAGATGCTGACGACCTGAGCGCCGGCGACTCTGGCATCCTGAGCCACGGTGCCGGACAGGATCACTTTGGCTCCTGCCACGATCACATCGCCGTTGACCACTCCATCGATCAGCACCTCACCACCGGCGGCATAGAGATCGCCGTTGACGATGCCGGAAATTTCCACGTGCGGGCCGAAGGCGAAATAGTCCCCCTGCACAATCTGCCCCGCACGTAAAACGGCCCGCTCCTTCCACGGCGCGCGAGACAACGGTTCATCGGCCTGGGCAGTGGCAGGCAGCATGCACAGGATCAACAACATCACCATACGTGTCGTCATGTGAGTTCCCTCCGAAAGCGCCGCAGGCCATACCCGACCTGGAACCGCGCTCATCGTGGCAGGACGCCGGCGCCGAATCGATAGACCAGATCCCCGCCGAAATAACTCGCAATCAACAACAACAGCCCGCCGCTCAGGCCGATGACCAACTCCAGCCTCGGCTGTTCGCGCATCCAGCCCCAAAAGGAGGCCAGCCGCAACCCGAGCAGGCCGAGAAATACCCAGAACACGGAGCCGCCCAGCTCCTCATGAATTTCAATGGCCTGTTTCGGGATGCCGCTGCGTTCCGCGGCCTCTTCGGCAAAATGTCCGGTCAGCACTGCCGCTCCGGCTGCCAGAATACCGAGAATCAGGAGAGATAAACTGGTCTCCCGAAACTGCTGGCTCCGCCATCGAAACGCCAACGCATCGAACAGAGTGCTCGCCAACAACAATGCAATAGGAAAATGGACGACCATCGGATGGATGGGGTGCACGTTCGCTCCTTTGCTCAACAGGGTCACTCAGCGTGGGCTCATCCTGAATCGCCAAGGCACAGATGACCACTCCAAGATTGGCGCCTTCCAATCCAGAAGTGCAAGGATGGAGCCCTACTCCTTCCCGGCGCGGGGGCAGCTGAAAGCTTACCGCAAGACCGGAGAAGGAGATGCGAGAGTATGAGAAGGGAGAACGGAATCGGGGAGGACTGCTACAGATCGACTCCTTGGCTCTGTGGCAGAATGCAACAGAGCCGATGGATCAGAACAGGACACAGAAGCTGCCTTCGCATTGAACGGCTCGTCACTCGCTCCGCTCACAGCACCCGAGCTGAGGTCTGCGCCTGCACAGAAAGCAGGAACAGATGTTTGCGACCGGGTTGTCGAAACTCCTGAAGCTTCCCCACGACCAACCCCGCTTGTGCCTGCAGCGCAGCGGCATGTTGCTCCTCAGTCACCACCCGGATGGCCCCATGTGTGCGCACTGCTTCAAGCACCGCATCCTGACTCGGTAGATCCGGCACCACATTGTCCCGCTTCAGATAATAGAGGGCATCCTCATTCTTCGGCCACCCGGGGATATACATGAACAGGGCGGGCTGAGTTCCCAGAGCCAGGGTTTTGATTTCCTCCACGGCCTTCCGGGGCGACGCGGCCTGATCGATCGCGGGAAACACGTAGTTCACCACCAGCACCACGTAGGCGATCGCCAGGGCTCCGACCATGCCGAGTGCCAGGCGTACGCGTGATCGAAGCACGGCATAGAGGAGCAAGCCGGCCAGTGAAACGATCGTCACGATGAACATCGGAGACACCACGGCAGTGGACACCAGCCACCGGCGGCGAAGCGGTGCTGCGCCAAAGAACATCCCGGCGGCGAACGTCACGGCCAACACACCCAGCAACAGGCGGAGCAGGGGCGCCATCGCAGCAGAGTCCTCGGCCGACGAGAACAGCCGGTGATAGTAGTACCCGATCATCAAGCCGATACCGGGCACGATCGTCGTCAAATAGGGCTCCCGTTTGAGTGTCGCCAAGCTGAACGCCGTGAAGAGGCCCAGCACCCAGACGAGCAGCAGCAGCTCCGTGGGATGAGCACGAAACGGTCGTTGGGCCCAGAGCAAGAGCAGCGCCGACGGAAGCACCGCGCACCAGGGGAAAAAGTCGGCCCACATCATCCCCAGATACCAATAGAGCGGGTGCCCGTCGATGGCCGGGCCGGCTTTGCCGATGAATCCGGTATTCCAAGTCGATTCGATGGCTTTGCCGATTCGAAAATGGTGCTGATACCCGGGCCCCAGCATCTGCGCGTATGCCCCCATCATCGCGACAGCCACCGCCAAGCCGGCCCAGAAGTATCTGTCTTTCAGCATCCGCGTATCGCGCTGAATGGCGGCATACAGCGCCATCACGAGCAACGGCAGAAAAAACCCGTGCATCTCTTTCAACATCGCACCGAGAGCCATGCTGACGAAGGCGAGCAGATACCAGCGTGAGCTTCGCCCCAGCAGTTGCACCTGAATCCACGCGAAGAGGGCGAGTGTGACCAGAAATGTGAGGGTCGAATCGAACAGCACGCGACGCCCGTACCAGAGAAACACATGGCTGGTGGCGACGACCAGCGCCGCCCAGAATCCCGCAGTCGGAGACACCAGCCTGGCTCCAAGCACATAGGTCAGAACGATGGTGCCCACGGCGGCCAGCGAACCGGGCAGGCGCAAGGCCACTTCGTGGTCGCCCCATATTGATGTCGAGAGATTGAGCAACCAAAAGAACAGCGGCGGCTTATTGAAGTACGGTACATCGTGATAGGTCAGGTCGAAAAATTCACGCCGGCGCCCCATCTCTCCGGCAATACCGGCATACAGCCCTTCACTCCCCTCCAACAGCGAGAGGTGAAGATTGGCAAAATAGGCCCAGCCGCCGACCAGCGCAAGCAGCGTCATCTCAAGACATCGACGCGCCACCGGATTCCACCACTCCATCCCATCTTCCCCTTCCCGTTTCATTCCTCCTCCTATGAACACTCATTCGACGCTTCGCAGCATATTCAACATATCGGCAGATTTCGCATCGACATCCACGAAGTGTGTGATGGAGCCCCCAAACACACGCACTATCAACGGCCAATTAATGGTTCAAACATGGCGGGCAACGAGATCGATCATGTTGGACAGCTTGCAAATGGGGTTTTGGCGTTCCGACGCAACTATGCTCATGGTCCCCGACCAACCCTTTTACCATCAGCCCCTTACACCCGCATGCCCCTGCGCTCTATCATACGGCTTCACGCAACAAGACCACAATTGATCGAGCCCTCACTTGGCAGCCAAGCGACCGACGAACCGGTTCTGGTCCCGTTTCGAAAAGCTTTCCCAGGCTCGGGAAGCTCGTCGATCACCCGCCTCCAGTCCGGCACCTGACTTTCCTAGCAGGATGCGGAAAAAGTCCGCCAGCGGCATTCTGCAAGACACTGCCGCCTCACTATCTCGACGGCGTTCACAAGCGTGGTGCGCTTTATTCAGCGCGTCGTGAACCTCAAACGCTCAACGTACGGCCACGGGAAAAGGGCTTGTCTTGGCAGGCTCGGGGTGGGCGGGTACGAATGAACGATTCGCCTCCGGGACACCGGGCGCTCACCGACTCGCGCCCGTCCACAGACGTGACGCTGCGGCCTTGCTGGACGGCCTTTTTGCGCATCCTGCGGACGATTCTGACACCGACACGGCACGTGAGCTAATCGCGGCGTCTGACGCAACAATCGAGTTTTTCCGCAGCCTGCTGGGAGCCTGTCCGACATTAGGAAACACGAAAGTTTCGTGTGCACACATTCGGCTCAGGATCAACGATTTCAATTCGGTCAATATGATTTCATCCTCCCATATCAGTCAATTTCGGCAATGTCGGACAGGCTCCTAGAAGCCCAGGTACGGGAAACAGGCGTGCCTCCGAGATGGGCGTGCGCGGTGAACCGATGGTTCCACACCTCCACCCGCCAATTTCTGAGCCGACGAAACGGGAGAGCCGTCCTCATGAAAGCAGGCCGCTGGGTAGCGCACACGCAACCACGCCTCGATCATCCCGACCAGTGGACGCGGGAGGTGGCGGCGGAATGGGTGGCCGCGGTGCTCAGCATGAAGAAGGGGGACTTCTGCCAGACCACCTACCTGCGGCAAGGACAGCAAGGCAGCCCCATTTCACCGCGACATAAAATGCAACTCCTGAGCGCCTTGAACGTCTTCTTCCGCGACTGCCAGGAGTGGGAATGGATCCCCCGTCGATTTGATCCCCGACGGGCGTTTGCCGTTCCGCGCATGCTGCTGGCTCTCATTCACCCGAATCCAAAACCTCTCCCCGACGATCTGTGGGCGAAGGCGCTGTCAGCGGGATTACAGCTGGGAGCCGAGGATCTGGCCTCCCTCTCGCCACGGTGGCCCACACGCAGATTCTACCCGATTGAGATGGTCCGCGCGGTCGCGATGGTCTGGTTATTTTCCGGGCTGCGCAGCGATGAGATCGTACGCCTCCGAGTCGGGTGCGCCACCACGAAAGTGTTGGACGAGCAGCGGGGGAAAACCGTGTGTCTGCTCGAGGTGCCGACGAATAAGACCTCCCGGTCCTTCGTGAAACCAGTCGATCCCATCGTGGCTGCCGTCATCGACGCCTGGGAACAGGTTCGCCCACAGCAGGCGCGGTTCATCGACCGCAAGACGGGAGAACCAGTGCCGCTCTTGTTTGCCTTTCGAGGAAGACCATTGGCCCCACCGTACCTAAATCACACGGTCATTCCACTCATCTGCACGAAGGCCGGGATCCCTCGCCATGATCGACATGGGACGATCACGAGTCACCGCGCCCGCTCCACCATGGCCACGCAACTCCTGAATAGTCCTGACCACCCGATGACGGTGTTTGAACTTCAGCAATGGCTCGGCCACCGGAGTGTGAGTTCGACCTTGCACTATCTGGCTATCACGCCGACACGCTTGTCTGAGTCATTCCTGAAATCGAATCATACACATCGGAATCTACGAACGGTACAAGTGCTGATCGACCAAGACGTGGTCTTGAGCGGGGACGCGGGCACCCAGCCATGGAAATTCTACGATCTCGGTCATGGATATTGCCGGTACGACTTTTTTGAACAATGTCCCCACCGGATGGCCTGTGCCAAATGTTCGTTCTATCTTCCCAAAGGTTCAACGGAGACGCAGCTGCTTGAGGGGAAAATCAATTTACTGAAAATGCGCCAAGAGATCCCGCTGCAACCGGCGGAACTTGCGGCCGTGGATGAAGGGATCGAGGCGTTCGAACGGCTCCTCACTCAGCTAAGGCAGACACCCACTCCCGCTGGTCTGACCCCTCTTCAAATCGATGACGCGAAAACCTCGGCGAGGGAAAGTGGCGTGCAGGCTGGGCTACCCGAAACATCTGCTGCACGACCGACGGTCACCTAATCACTGTCATCAGCTCAGCACCAGCGTAATCCCAAAGATGGCCCTATCGGGTGAGGCCAGGTGCCCCCTTCTTCCTGAGCAGCACTCGTTCGGTGGGGTTTGCATGACATGGCATGCGAGCCAACTGCTCGGTTGAACACTAATTCCACATAATTCCCACTTATGCGAAACATGCTCGCTAAAGCTCGCGCGCTGGGCCGGTGAACCCCAACTTTCGCAATGCCGACGCCTTCACCAAACTCGTGCTGCAGCCCTATCGAGACGCGCAGTTCGGTCCAAACACCGGCCCTTTTCTCTACGAGTTCCAACGGCACGGGCTGCCGGCGGAAGAATTCATCGGGAAACTCGATGACTTCTTCGGCAGCGTCTCAACGGACTTCCGCTACGCCGTGGAGATACGGAATGCTGGCCTGCTCGGGCCCCGCTACCACGACATGCTGAGGGCGCACGGAGTCGCTCATGTCTACAATCATTGGTCTTATATGCCCCCGCTGGCCGAACAGCATCAACGCATGAAGACCATGACGGCCCCGTTCACCGTCCTTCGTCTCTTGACCCCATTAAAAATGACATACGAGGCAGCGAAGAAACGAGCGGAACCCTATGACAAAATCGTGG
This sequence comes from uncultured Nitrospira sp., assembly GCA_902500745.1. Taxonomy (GTDB): domain Bacteria; phylum Nitrospirota; class Nitrospiria; order Nitrospirales; family Nitrospiraceae; genus Nitrospira_D. The sequence continues at coordinate 1,461 of CABVRS010000008.1, read as the reverse complement.
GGGAGCTACCAGAGATGCCCAAAGATACAGTGAGTCTTATACAGGAGGCTACAGCAGAGAATCGGTCGACCTATGTCCTCGTCAACAACCGAGCCGAAGGGAATGCCCCACTGACGATTCAGGCACTTATCGACCGCCTACAAACCGGAGGCTGAAACGCAATCTGGACCCACAACTCCTATGCAGCTGCACTGTTTGCAGCGCCTCTCGACGCGAATGGGGAAAACGTCTGTGACGAGATCGCCTTGAGGGCCCGTCGATACGCCCCATCTTCTCCATACTTCAGGATGGAGAACTTCTTGTGCCGGGATTGACAGTTCTCGATCGGCCATTGGACGTCCCAGTAGAGCCGATGGACGCGGCGCCCCTTGGAGAATTCCCATCGGTCGATACGGCTCAGCCCTGAAATGCCAGAGCGATTCGTCTTCTTGAGAATGGCACAGTAGACTGGCTTGCTCAGCGGAGGATTGGACCTGATCAGTGCGTCCCGGTAGGTCGTGGCTGCAACCAACGCCTGCTCAGCTCCGCCGTAGCGGCCGTCACTGAAGCTTCGCACGTAAATGCGGGTACGACGTTGTACAGTCACCCGCCAACAGTGCGTGTGGGAGGCCTCGTGATCAATGCGATGAATATTCAACACAAGCCAGCGTCCACCTTATGCCCGGCGAGGTAGGACTCCAAGTAAGCGGCATCTTCACCTGGAATCGTTTTCAAACGTACTCCGAATTCTTCCGTCCGTACCCACGTCACCAAAGCCTCATCCAACACGAGAGCCCGACGCTTTGTTGGTAGGACAACGAATAAGGACAGCGTCATCCCCGGCGTCACTTCGGCCTGACTCTCGACATGGCAATGGTGCATTGAGAGCCCAACAATTTTGCCCACGTCGTATAGATTGTCTTGTGCTGAATGGAACACACAGGACAGAGGCGCGTCTTCGAAAACGCTATTTGGCAGTTCGGCAATGGACATAGGTCAAAGTGTACTCACGCTCTCGACTCAGTCATATTCCTCTTTCGACGGGACCAAGAACCACTCGCCCGTGTATCACGATCTAAAAGCCCTGGTCACCTGAGATCATATCTTCACGACTAGGAGTTTTTGTCTCAGTCTTTCATTGATATCCCGTCTTCCCCGGTCGGTTTCTGACACTCCAACTGATCCCATTCTCCTGCGCGAACGGCCTCATGACGCATCCGCATCAGTCTTGCCACAACCTCGAGTCCATTCAACACATCAACCGGGTCTTTGGCGTCTAGGCGGAGAATCAGATCACGAACCCACCAATGAGTTGCGGGGGAAGACAATAACATCGACCGCATAACGTTGTATTGGTCAGCCCATCGCATGGGATCGCCTTATGACATGTTCTATTGAAACCACCTTTTGAGTATTACCTGCGTGAGTTGATGTAAGAATAATCGGGCGCAAAAGGGAATGCTCTATATCACCAATCGCAAC
>CABVRS010000007.1 GCA_902500745.1 uncultured Nitrospira sp. | reverse complement strand
AAGTGTGAATAAGGTCTCGCCATGGAGCCGAACTGGAACAGCCGAACCGGATCCCGGCGGCTCGGCAAAGACGGGTGCAGCGATCAGCCAAGCCAGGACAAGGCCGGCAATTGCGAGCCTCATTCTACAAGGTGAAGCGGTGTGGGGCTTGTGCCCGTTCAATTGTTCAATGTCCATTCGTCGTTCGTGTTCCTGACTGTATGAAAAGTGCGGAGGTTAGGATTGTGCCATGCCGGCAGTTTTTACGCTAGGGACAAACCGGTTGTCGCAGCATCCGTCTCTTCAACCGGGATTTGTTGCCTAAGGGAAGAGGGCGATGCATAATGCCGGTACGAGTAGGAGTGTTCTGTTTTATGGAGATCTGTACGTGGAGTCTTTGAGCGTCGAGCTTGTGCTAGGCCTCACAGGATTGGTCATCCTGGTCGGTATAGCTGGCGAGTTGGCTTTCAAACGGACCGGCATTCCCAGTGTGCTGTTTCTGATGGGATTCGGGGTTCTGCTCGGACCTGTGTTTCATGTGGCTGAACCCACCGCCGTCATGAAGCTCGCTCCGTACTTCGGCACCCTTGCGCTGCTGATTATTCTCTTCGACGGTGGAATCAATCTCCACATTATGAAAGTCGTCAGCGAGACACCGATGGCCTTGCTGTATTCCGTGATGGTCTTCGGCATGACCATTCTCACGATCATGGGTTTTTATGTGTGGATCACCCATGCGTCGTGGTTGCACGGATTACTTCTGGGCACCATCTTGGGAGGCACCGCGGCCGCCATCATTATCCCTGTGATGTCGCATATGTCTTCGCTCCGTGATTCGACGAAGGTGATGTTGAGCCTGGATTCAGCCATTTCCGAAGTCTTTGTCGTGGTCCTCGCGTTGGCCCTGATGGGGACGATGAAAGATCCGGATGGCGGAGGACATTTTATTCGGGAAATATTTCATGCCTTTTGGGATGCGATCATGCTTGCGCTCCTGGCAGGGGCGCTGTGGGCGCGGCTGTTGGCATGGCTCGAAGGGCAAGCGCTGTCGTATATGCTCACGATGGCGGCGATTCTGGTGCTGTACTATGTCGCGGAGCTGATCGGCGCCAATGGCGCCATCACGATTCTCTTGTTCGGTCTCGTCCTGAGCAACATGGAGTTTCTCGTCGGGCACATGGTGCGGCCCATCCGCATGTTGATCGGGTATGAGTTGGATCAGGCGAAATTCGTCTTGAGCGAGTTCATGAAGCGGATGCACGAAGAACTATCGTTTCTCGTGCGAACCTTCTTTTATGTGCTGCTCGGGTTGATCCTGGATTTTTCATCCTTAACGGTCGAGATTGCGTTGATGAGCTTGGCGCTGTTCTGTATTGTCGTGCTCGTGCGGGCCGGTGTGACTGAATGGCTGTCTCGAGTCACCGACGCATGGAGTATGAGCGAGCGTTTGGTGATTGCCGCGATGTTCCCGCGTGGTGTGGCGACTGCGGTCATGGCGTTTCTTCCGATCTCAACCGGTATCCCTGGGACGGAATTGTTTCCGCTCTATGCGCTGACCGTGATCGTCCTGTGCGTACTCGGCATGACGCTGGTATTGACGCTTTACCAACGACGGCATCCTGCCAGTTCTGCTGAATCGATCGTGGAGCCGTCTGCTTCGTGATGACATTCCAAGTGACGTCCCGTCGGGTTCATTCTCTCTGATATGTCGCTGATTGAAACGATCACCATTCTGGTCTGCCTCTCCGCTGTGTTCAGCTATCTGAACCATCGGTACATCAAGTTGCCGGTCACGATCGGTCTCATGGCCATCGCGCTGGTGATGTCGCTTGTCCTGTTGCTGCTCGGGAAGCTCGGCTACGGAATCCAGGCGGAAGCCGAGAGCTTCATCCGGAGTATCGATTTCGACGAGACGCTCCTGCACGGCATGCTCAGTTTCCTGCTCTTTGCCGGCGCACTACATATTAACCTGGACGATCTGCTGGAACAAAAATGGTTCATTGGGACGTTGGCATGTCTCGGGGTCATGGTGTCGGCCTCTATCGTAGGAGGGCTGACCTTTATGATCTTCGGATGGATCGGGCTTCCGATCCCATTCATCGGGTGCCTGTTGTTCGGTGCGCTGATTTCACCCACCGACCCCATCGCGGTCCTGGGCATCCTGAAAAATGCCAAGGCTCCGAAACAACTGGAAATCAAAATTACGGGCGAGTCGCTCTTTAATGATGGCGTCGGCGTCGCCGTGTTCCTCGTGCTGCTCGGGGTCGCCGAGACCGGGGCAGTCACGCCTGGATCGATTGTCCTGTTGTTCGTCCAAGAAGCTGTGGGCGGAGCGGCTATCGGGTTCGCGCTGGGATATCTTGCCTATAGGATGTTGAAGACAATCGATCAGCATCATGTTGAGATTTTATTGACGCTGGCGCTGGTGATGGGGGGATATGCGTTGGCCGATGCGTTACACACGTCGGGTCCGATCGCCGTCGTGGTGTCCGGTTTGTTGATCGGCAACCACGGACGTCACCTCGCGATGTCGGAGACCACACGGGAGTATCTGGATACGTTTTGGGAACTCATCGATGAACTGCTCAATGCCGTGCTGTTTGTCTTGATCGGCCTCGAGGTCCTGGCTTTGACCTTCAAGCCGGAGTATTTAGAAGTGGGCCTCATCGCGATCCCGCTGGTGCTGTTCGCCCGCTTTATCAGCGTCAGCCTTCCGGTCCAAGTCTTTCGGTTGTTTCAAGAGTTTACTGATCGTGCCACGTTGATCTTGACGTGGGGTGGGTTGCGCGGTGGAATTTCCGTGGCCATGGCGCTCTCGCTCCCGCCGTCTTCGTATCGAGATGTGCTCATCACGATGACGTACATCGTCGTCGTCTTTTCAATCCTCGTTCAAGGTCTCACGATCGAACGTCTGGTGCGAGTGTCGCCACGAGCCTAGGAAACAACACACCTGCTGCCGATGCCTGCGGGGATTCCCATAACCTGTTACGCACCACGATTGGTCAACGAATAGTTATCCCGTGCTAGTAGACGAACTCGTAAAGAGGACCATAATGTCATCTTGCTGGAGTGGGCCAGCCTCGTTCAGCTTCAAATAGGAATACATCGTCGACTTTCGATACAGACGGAGTAAGAGCTCGGGGTGCAGCTCGGCCGGGGATTTCCCGATTTCATCGGGCCGGACCTTTCGTTCGACCAACGCGACGTTGCCTCCTGTGGTGAGCAGATCATCGAGATACTGCACCATGTGTCCTTGATCCACGGCTGCCGCGAGAATATAGCCGCCGAAGGTTGCCGGCGAAAGAATGGCGTCCGCGCCTCCCTGTTTGAAGAGTTTCACATTTTCCTCTTCCTTCGCGCTGACGATGATACGCACCTTCGGATTGAGGTGTCTGGCCGTGAGCAGAATCAGCGCGTTTGCGTCGTCGATGCCGGCGGCAATGATGACGGCCTTGGCTTTGTCGATGACGGCATCGCGCAACACGGATTCTTGCGTATTGTCAGCCTGAAAGGCGGCAATGCCGAGAGTCCCGGCCAACCGTACCCGCTCTTCGAGTCTGTCGATCACCAGGATCTGCTTGGCACTCGTCCCGCGCGCTAAGAGTTCTTTCGTGGCCGACATCCCGGTATGGCCAAAGCCACAGACGATGATATGACCGTCAAGATTCGCCTGGAGTTTCGCCATGCGATATTCCTCCATATATTGCCGGATGATCAACTGATAGGCTGTCCCCAGAAACAAGAACCAGATGCCGAAACGAACCGGCGTGACGACCAGCCCATCCACCAGTCGCGCACGGGTGGACACCGGAACGATGTCTCCGTAGCCGACCGTCGTCACGGTGATCATGGTGAAATACACCACGTCCGCGAAGGACAGTTCACCGTCGGCATGATCGCGCAAGCCATCGCGATCCGCCCAGAGTAGGGTGAACACAAAGCAGAAGAGAAGAAACACCAGCAGCAGCCTAGTGCCCAGGATTTTGGCCGGAGACCAGCCATTCGGTGTGACTAGCATGCGGGGACGGCTTGAGTCTGTCTTGCTTCCCCACGCAGATTGGTATTGTGCCATCCAACCAGGTTTGGAATGGGTGTTCATACGAGAGTGGTCTCTGGGAAGCGGATGGAATACACGTACTCTTGGGACGGATCCGTTCTTCTCTGAACGCCACGGCAGGCTCCGATCTCCACGGTTCCGGGCCTCTCTAAGGTGCCTGCATGTTGATTGTCATAGGACATACAGCGGATCAGATGATGACCTTACGGCGTAGTGGTGGGACGTGCATCGGAGCCATGATCTGTCGTGGGAGCCTCAACTCGTTCGATCACCGGGTTTTCAACGAAGGGCGAATAGGTTCTCAGCCGAATCGTGGTGGTATAGCCTTCTGCGATGAGGAGGTCAAGTTCCTCGAGTTTCTTGGTAAAGGTCGCCAACAGGACTCCTTTGGATGTGGAGAGTGTCAGGAGCAAGCGAGCAGGATCACGCTGCTTTTTGACGACCATCCCTCTCACCGACTCGATCTGATCCGATGGAATGAATTGTCTGGTATAGGGATCCAGTAATTCAGGAGCAAAGAGATTCATCATCACGGCGGAGATGAACCCTAGTATAAGTCCGCCCAGCAGGGCTGCCCATGCCTTCATTTTTCAGATCCTGTGTCGTGTGGTGGGGAAGCTTTCTCGCCTTTATCCGAAGACTGCGCACCGGACCCTCGTACCATATGCTCAAGTCGCTGGAGGATGTCGGCGGTTGTCTCTCGCGCTCCTTTGGCCGCGTCTTCGGTCTTGGTGGTGAGGTGCTCCATCTGCTGCCTGAGATCCTTCAGCCCTCCAGTACGCTGAAGCGCGATGTAAGCCATCGCGATGGCTATGAGTGACAGAATAATTGCTACGACAGCCATGAGAGTTCTCCGTTCGATGTTGAGGTGTTCGGTCAACGCTCTCAAATCATCATGTTCAGTATGGCATGACCTGAAGGTCTTACGCCAGACTAGGAGTTCGTCAGTTTTTAGCAGAGAATTTAAAAGCGATGTGAGGTGCCGTGATCGAAGGTGGCTCGTAGCCCACGGGCCTGACAAATGTGAAGTAATGGATGAGAGGGGAGATAGCGGCTGTCTCGTATAGTACTTATAAGGGTGGCTGCTGACTCAGAATCTCTCGTTCGGCGTCAAACCAATCTTGGAGATCGCAGCCCTGCCGATACCCTCGTTCCTCGTAGAGGGCATAGGCGCGAGTTGCAATCGTGTCTTGTCGTCCATTCATGTTCTGCCACTCGGGCTGCGTCGGCGGAGACGGTGTCACGTCACTCTTGGCAAGCATATTCGTGGATGAAGTGGTCGTCGCGGCTGCTTTCTGTCGTCGCGCCATCGTAAACCTCTTTAGGCGGTTGCGAGGGCTTCTTCGGCCCTCTGCGGTATCGGATTCGGAGTGAACGGCCGGTCGAGGCAGTCCAGGGGGAAGGTCGGCGTTTTTCCGATACGGCGGATCGTTTCAGAGATTCGTTCCGGTTTGCCCCAATCGCTCCACAGGGCGCCCGTTAGTTCCATTACTGCGACATGGTCGGGGATTTGTTGGAGCAGATGGGACGAAAAGTTATGCTTCGGCATGTCGCGGTATATCTCCTCGAGAACGGCAGCCTCACCTGAGGTATTCCAGGTTGAACAGAGCCGTTCGAATAGAGGCATCATGGCGGGAAAGCAGTCCCAGCCAGCCTGCCACAATGCCTTTACCGTTGCCGTGAGCACGAGAGTGTTCCACAAGCCTCCGGAACGCAATGCGGTATCGGCTTGCGCGAGTTCCGGCTTTTCGAGGAATGATGAGACGGCATGGACCGGACTTGAGGGGGATCCGTGGAGCCGGGCACCGGGGCGAATCCATCCATACTCCGTCTCTAAACGATCCGGCTGAACGCCGAGCAGCACCAGGCGGTTCGGCATCGCTTCGGCCGACGCCACGCTCAGTCGCACCGTCTCCAAAAAGCGCCGTTCCGGATAGATAAAGTGGTCCGACGGTTGGATCACGACCAACGCGTGGGGATTGCAAGCCTGTATATAGGAGAGCGGCAGGAAAATGCCGGCTGCCGTGTCGCGGTTGATCGGCTGGCGAATCAGCTTGCGGATCGGACGTCCATGCAGTTGTTTCGATAGCTCATGCCGGTGATGACGAGCCGCCACCACGACGGTCTGTTGAAGAGATGAGACGTGTGCGGCCCGATCGACAGTATGTTCGAACATGGACCTGCTTCCCACGAACGCGCAGTACTGTTTTGGGCGATGTCGCCCCAGCCACCGCAGGACGAAGGGCTTGACTCGTTCTCCTTCTCCTCCGGCCAAGACGATCGACCATACATTCTTGCCTGCCATATTGGGCTGTTCCCTCATGATCGTGCCTTTCTCCGGCGCCCTTATGACCTGCGCCGAGATTCTGATCGCAATTTCCTTGATCCGTCGGCGGAGGCGTATCGCCTCCATCGTCGGTGGGTAGACGGCTGTGCGGGTGTTACAGAGATAGAGTTGGCATGTTGCCTCCGCAGGCGGTTGGACATGATCGTCTCATCGAGCCACTCGCCACAATTGACGCAGCGCCAAGACGGAGACTGCGCGGCCTCTGCTATTTCCAAGGCCAGCGCATCGGTGAAGGACGGAACCATCAATCCTCGACAGCGTGTGCAGCTGTCGGCCTGCATCGAACCGGCTCTCTCACTTACGGTGTGAGCTTTCATGATGGCCTCGCCGTATCACTCGATCAGAATGATCTCTCCACATCCGTCTGCCTAGGGCTGCACGATAAAGTCTGAACGGACGCTGCGCTACTAGGAAAGAGCCCTGTAGGAGGAGCGAATTATCCTAGACGGAACGGTTCCTGTTTTGAGTCGGGAATGCGCGGAAGTGGTCACATGGGAAGGAGGTGGTACAGAATGCACGCCGATCAGCCGCAGTTTTGCCGCACCTATGGACGTACGGCACGGCTGTGTGTCCGTGAGCAGCTACTGGTATCGACGGAGGACATAACCAGGCGCTTTCCTAGTTCGTTAGGTATCCAATACCAGTTAGGGTGTTCTGTGAGGGGGTTGAAGACTATCTTGATTCCAGTGCGTTCAGCGTCACCGGCGGGCGAACGAACGGTGTCGCGTAATCCTCATCTCACCACATGAGAGGTAGCGTCATGAATAATACGATAAACAACTCATTGGGTGCCTATCTGGTTGTTGCGCTTGTTCTGTTTGGAGTCTCATTCGCATTCGCCAATCCATCGATGTTGCCCACCCATCCTGGCTATCCGATGGGCAAGGCCGTTGATCCCGTGCGCGGTCAATCGCTCGCAATCGATCCCGGGCAGAAGAACGCAGTCGGGGACCAAGCTTTACAGGAAGCGGCAGCCACGGACGTTGATCATGTCACGCAAAGTCTGTCGATCAATCGGCAGGACGAGCACATTTTAGAGAAGCCGGGGGCGGGCCTTCTCCCCAAGGTCGACGGTCCGATCATCAAGATCGAGCCTCCGGTGAAAGAGGCGACGAAGGCGGTACCGGAACCACGATAACCACTGTCGGTCAGCATGAATCCGAACACAGAGCGCAGTGGGTGCATACCTGTTCGTAACCATATAAGGAGGAGAACGATGAGGGACAAGGACTGGAGGGGAGTAGCAACCATTGGCGTGGCCTGTGTCGGCCTCGTCGCGATGACGGGTCTGGCCGGTTGTGAGGAACGGCAGCCTCCGATGGAGTCAAAGCAGGAGGCACCTGCGCCGAAGGTTGAGGCTGCGCCGACCGAGGCGGCGAAGCCGGAGATGTCCGAAACGGCAACCGTGGCTGCCTTAGCGGCGCCGGAGAGCTCGGTCGGGCGAGCTGAAAATAAGGAAGGGGTGACTCACGCCCAGGCAGGTCACTGGGACGTCGCGGAAGGCCACTTCCGTAAAGCCCTTGAGGCGGATCCTAAGCTCGCGGAAGCGCAGTTCAACCTCGGCTTGGCGTTGAGCAAACAGGACAAACATGACGAGGCGACCACCGCGTTCAAGAAGGCTGCTGAAATGGCACCGGACAATACGATGATTACAGAATCTCCGATCCTGAAAGAACACACGAGCTCCTGAATACCCACCCACCAAGGCATGCCCTCTCGTATGGGGCATGCCTCACATGAGAGCGATCTGCTTCCCACCCGGTTCAGGATCGCTTCTTCGGCAAACATCTACGGGAGCTGGGCAGCAGCGGGGGAAAGGTCGATGGATAGGGCGCGAGTCATGGATCCTCGTGGAGCTACGGCTCGGTCGTGGCGTAATTCCTCTGTTTCTTCGACGTACATTGGCGCAATCTACCCCTTATTCATTCAATTGAGTCGGATCAATCTGGAATCGGGGCCGCTTTTTTGCGACTGCCTCAGAGGAAGATTCTGGTCAGTATCTTGCTCATACAACCGTGAGGAAGTCGATGCGGCCTGATGAATGCCGAAGTGGCCCAAGAACCACGGTACGTTGTGGGGTAGCGGACAGAGAAGATAATCGGAGGTGAGCCATGCATGTGATGATCGTCACCCATGATGCCGAGCGACAGGCTCGGCTGACGGAATGTCTACGTGAGAGGGGATATGAGTTGTCCGTGCCCGTGGATCGGCACCATGTCTTGTCGAACCTGAAGCAGGAACCACCGCAGGTTCTCGTAGTGGATCTGTACGCGGTGGATCCTAGTGCCACGGAGATTCTGCGAGAGGCACGGAGAGCAGGCTATAGAGGGAAAGTCGTGGTCATGGCCGGCCCATCGACATCTGCCACGCTTCGAGAATGCTGGCAAATTGGGATAGACCGGGTGGTGGGCGGTATCCAGGTGACCGGCGGGGCGTTTGATCCTTGCTGTGTCGAGGTCGCCATCCGGGCTTCGTGTGAACAAGAAGTCATGCAGCGCGCTTGAGGCAGGATCACGACACAGAAGGCAGCATTCTGCAGAAACATATGAGCACGTAAGGGAGCAGGGGGAGCACCCGGCATGTTGTTCGCGTTGGGTTGTTTATGGTAGAAGGCATGCCTCTCAGGAGAGCAGGACATGAGTACGAGCGGTATTCGCCGGGCACATACGATAGGGTCGCGTGTTATTGGGATGGCCTTGTGTCTGTTACTCGTGGTGGTGATGGGAGGATCGGTACTGGCTCATGTTGAAGAAATGCTTGAAGCCAGCCCGGCGAACTCTCACGATATCCAACAACCGAGTCCATCGCGAACGAAAGAAGCCGGCCTCCAAGCCGCTAGCTGGTTGTTGACCCTTCCGTATGGAGCCGCGAAGGTGGCCTACGCGATCGGGGGCGGGGTTGTGGGTGGCCTCGCCTGGGCGATGACGGGCGGAAAGACGGAGGTCGCGAAATCCGTCTGGATCCCGTCGATGACCGGCGACTACATCGTCCAGCCGCAGCACCTCACCAAAGAAAAGCCCCTCCGCTTTTTGGGCGTGCCACCTGAGGCGCCGTCCTTCTAAACTGTTTTCCAGGCCATATTCGCGTCCGGAACGTTCCTTACAGATTCTGCCCGCCCTGTGCTGGGTGTCCTAACGAGCCGCCGTCGCGACAGCGCGTGGAGGGACTCGGCGCGTCCCGCAGGCCTGTACTCGGGAGCAAGCCGGGCACATCGCGTCGATCCGCTCGAGCTCAAACCAGGTCAACCCATGCTTCTTTAGGTATCGGTTGGCTTCGACCCAAGGCGACGGCCCATCTTCCGGCGTGATTTTGTTGCAGAGGTACCCGCATCCCAGACAAAACCTCACCTGAGTGGATCTGGTGACTTCAGTTTCGTCTTCTCGGCATGATGCAGAGAGTGAGAGTTCATAGACGGAACTCGAAGAACGCCGAAACACCAGTCGACCGTCTCGCGACATGTGATCGACAGCGAAGAAGACTTCACTCCAGTCATGAGTAGGAAGTGACTGGACCACCTCATCAATCGTGCAAGGGCCAGTGTGGGCTAGGATATCGATTACGGCGTCTTCGATGGCTGATTGGGCAGTAGACATGACAGCACCTCCTGTCTTGCCATATGGCATCGATTAATGGGATCGAACCGATCCGCTCAGAATTTGGTCTACTCTGCTCCAAGATGTGCAAATGAGGAACTAGGCAACGACCTAGTTTCACGACGAACTATCACCAGCGCGCAAGATACTATTGGCCTCCCTAGGTGATTACCTAGTGCGATGGGGTTTGCTTTAGGTATAAACTACCCACCCCGGTGCAATACCCAACGACTCGTTACCTCGCGGTGTTTCTGATGGAGCCTGGTACGTGAACCCTGAGCCGACTCAGACAAAATCAATTGGCTGGATCATTGCAGCAGCAGCAGCAGCAGCAGCAGCAGGGATATTCGTTTTCGACTTTGTGACCCCGCTGGGCATCGCTGTGCCGATGCTCTATGCGTTACCAATTTTGCTCACGAGGCGTATTCCTGGTTGGCGGAGCACTCTTTCCCTGACCGCCTGCGTTGTCCCCCTCACCTGGGCGGGGATCATCCAGCATGTTGAACGGGTCACGCCCGTGGTTGTTGGGAACCGGGCTCTGACGTCGCTTTTATTGCTCGTCGTTGCCGGGCTCCTACTCAAAGAGAAGTCCTTGGCCCAGCAGCGTGCCACGGATCTCATGGCGTTGCGCGAGAGTGAGGAGCGCTATGCGTTGGTGGTGGCGGGCTCACAGGTCGCGATTTGGGATTGGAACGTGCCTGAGAAACGGGTGTTTTTTTCATCCCGCTGGAAAGCGTTGCGCGGACTTGCTGACGATGAAGTGAGCGATGACGAGACCGAGTGGAGCAGTCGAATCCATCCTGATGATAGAGAACGAGTGATGGCGGCGGTGTGCGCGCATTTTGAGGGGCGGACAGCGGTGTTCTGCGAGGAGTACAGAATTCGCCACAAAGATGGCTGCTTGCTTTGGATTCTAGACCACGGGATCGCTCAGCGGGACAGCGCGGGCAAGGTAATTCGCATGGCGGGATCCGAAACCGACATCACCGAGCGCAAGCGGACGGAAGAGGTTTTGCGCGAGAACGAGGAACGTTTCCGCACCATGGCTGAGGCGGTCCCCAGTTTCCTCTTCGAGACCGATGCGGCGGGCCGGAACGTGTGGACCAGTGAAGGCTGGTGTCGTTTCACCGGGCAAACGCCCGAACAAGTGGCCGGACATGGCTGGGTCGAGGCACTGCACCCCGATGACCGAACGGCAAACATCGATCGATGGATGCAATGCATGGCGGATGGCACGCCGTTCGAATCGCAGCAGCGGTTACGGCGGGTCGATGGAACCTATGCGTGGGTCATTGCACGGGCGTTGCCGGTGCGCGACAGTCAAGGGATGGTGACTCGCTGGGTCGGCTCGGTTACCGATGTTGATGCCATTGTGCGAGCGGAAGAAGAGCAGTCGAGGTTGGCGGCGATCGTAGAGGGAACCACTGATGCCATCGTCGGCAAAGACCTGCACGGGGTCATCACAAGTTGGAATAAGGGCGCGGAAATCTTGCTTGGATATACCGCGGCGGAAGTCATTGGAAAACCGGTGACCATGCTCTTTCCCCCTGATCAGGTGGATGAAGAGCTGAGCATTCTCGACCGGCTCAAACGGGGTGAATCGATCCGGTATCAGGAAGCTGTGCGGCGCCGCAAGGACGGACACGAGATTCCAGTGTCGTTGGTCATCTCGCCGATTCTGGACCAACAAGGTCGCATCATCGGTGGATCGAAGATTCTGCGCGACATCACCGCGCGCAAGCAGACAGAAGAACTCTTGTGTGAGAGCGAGGAGCGGCTGCTGTTGGCACTGGACAGTGCGAGCATGGGCACTTGGGATTGGGACAGTGAAACCGACTCGTTGTTGTGGAACAGCCGGCAGTTCGAGTTATTCGGGATTCTGACAGAAGCATGTCAACCCACGGGAACCGAGGCGCTGTCGAGGATTCATTCCGAAGATCGTGCACGTGTTGCCGCAGCCGTCCGCAAGGTAATGAAAGAAGGCGCGACGGTGAGGGATGAGTTTCGGGTTTTCCACGCAGATGGCTCGGTACGATGGCTATTTGGTTCCGGTCGGCCGGTACAAGACGAGCATGGTCAATGTCGGCATGTGGTTGGCGTGTGTCTCGACATTACCGAACGCCGACGGGACCAGGAAAGGATGCAAAGCCTGAACGAAATCCTGGAGGCACGTATGCGCGAACGGACGGCTTCCTTGGTCGAGGCCAACGAGCGTTGGGATTGGGTCGTTCGCGCGACTAACGACGGAATTTGGGATTGGGATTTAGTTCACGACACGGCCTACTTTTCTCCTCGATGGAAAGAGATGCACGGGTTTCAGGAGTGCGATCGAGCAGAATCGACGAAGGAATGGTTGGCCAGAATCCATCCAGAAGATTGCCTTCGTGTGCTCAAAGCACTCGAACGATGCCATGCAGAGAAAGGATCTCAGTTTCATGAGGAATATCGTGTCCTGAAAGAAGACGGGACGTACTTCTGGGTCCTCGACCGGGGCGTCACGGTATTTAACGACAAGGGCCGTGCCATCCGTATGATCGGGGCAGAGACGGACATCACCTGGCGAAAGGAGGCCGAGATGTTATTGCGTGAGCGAGAAGCGCAACTCCGTGATCTCGGCGCCAGGTTGCTGCGGGCGCAAGAGGAGGAACGCCGACGGATCTCGATGGATCTTCATGATGATGTGATGCAGCGGATGGGGGCTCTGACGTTGGACCTATACGGCCTCGTTTCCTCTGCGGCCTCGTCAGACAGGGAACTGCAATCGCAACTCAAAGCCTGTGGGGCGTCGGCGGAGCAGCTGACCACGGACTTGCAACGAATGGCGCACCAACTCCATCCTTCGATTCTGGAATTTGGGGGGCTTGAGGTCGCCGCACGCGAACATGTCCACGAATTCACCGTGCGAACAGGGTTGTCAGCGGAACTCTTGACTCGTGATCTACCCAAGAACATTCCGTTGGATCACGCGACCTGTTTGTATCGCGTGTTGCAGGAGGGGCTTCAGAATGTACAGAAACACGCCGCTGCGACCACCGTATTGGTGCGATTGCTGGGGACAGGTCGGGGCGTGGGGCTGTGTGTTCATGATGATGGACACGGCATCGAGGAGGTCGATGGGGCTGCTCGACGGAAGGGACTGGGCTTGACCAGCATGGCTGAGCGGGTAAGGATGTTGAACGGCACGTTTCGCGTGCGGACGAAACCCGGAGACGGGACGGAAATCCATGCCTGGGTGCCGTTGGAAGACGTGAAGTGTGAAACGTGAAGTCCGCTCGTCCGCCTGCGGCGAGGCGAGCAAGCGATCTAGCCAACGGTTTCCCGTTTCATGTTTCAAGTTCCTGGTTTCTGCATAACGTCAAACTTGGAACGTGAAACTTGAAACTCATGATTCAAAGGACGAGCCACGACGTTCAGCAGAGGCGCGGCTTGCATCGTTTGGAGTCTAAAGCATAAAGTAGATCTTATGCATGAAGGGATTACGATAAAGAAGCCCCGCTTACTTATGGCCGATGATCACTCGATCATGCTGGCTGGCTTACGAAAATTAGTCGAAGGCACCTGTGAGGTCGTCGGGGCGGTTGAAGATGGTCGTGCACTGGTCGAGGCAGCGGAGCGGTTGCGCCCAGATCTGATTCTGGTCGATATTTCGATGCCTCTGTTGAACGGGATGGATGCTGCGCGACAGATCAAGAAGTCGGTGCCGGACGCGAAACTGGTCTTCCTGACGATGCATGCTTCTCCGGTGTTTGCTACCGAAGCACTCCAGGCTGGGGCCAGCGGGTATCTGCTGAAGCAGTCGGCGGCCTCCGAGTTGCCGCAGGCGATCGACACCGTGCTCAAGGGACAGACCTATCTCACGCCGACCATCACCAGGCCGGTGCTCGAGTCGATGGTGAATCAGAAATCGACGGATCTGAAAAAGTCGTTGATGCAGTTGACCCCTCGGCAGCGAGAGGTGCTGCAGCTTCTGGCGGAGGGCAAGAGTCCCAAGGACATCGCCGTCCTCTTGAATCTGTCGGTCAAGACCGTCGACTTCCATAAGATGCGGCTGATGGAGCAACTCGACCTGCACTCCACGCTCGCGCTCGCCAAGTATGCCATCGCCGAAGGACTGGTCAGCGCCGAGACCGGGCTTTCCTAGTATCCTTTCTGTTCTTCTCTAGGTGACCACCTAGTATCGTGGTCATGCAACAGTCGCTATTCTCAACCATCTCTACCCTTTCCACGGTTCCAACGAGACAAAGCAACCAAACTGGGCGAAGCACGGGCCGGTATGGAAGAATGAGCGATGGATTGCAAGGGGGATTTTATGGATCCGATGATCGTCGCAAACAAAGCTGTATCCAGGAGTTCCGGTCGTCCATCCGTTGGTGAAACCATATGCACACACAGCCGCGCGATCGATGATGTGTTGACTGCCCGAGGAAAACGGACGGGAAAGGTCCGCTGCTTGGAATGCCACGCCGTCATCGATGATCCTTATCTTGGTGCGAAGTAAACGTTCATCGATACGCAGTGATGTCAGTTGAAAAGCTCGAACGTCTGATCTGATAAGTAAGCTGAAGGTGAAGAGCAGGACTAGTGTTGGTGACGGTAGGTCGAGTCACGATGTATCTGGCGATTGCTCATGAGTGGATGTTAGAAGCGAGGGAGGAGAGGAGAGCCGTCATAACCGAATCCCAACAGATTATGCACACACCGCAGATCCTCTTAGCCGACGATCATCCGCAGATTCTGTCGAATCTCTGTCGATTGGCGGATACGGTGGGTGAGGTGGTTGGCGCAGTGTCAGACGGACGGACGGCGGTGGAGGAGGCGCTCCGCCTCCATCCGGATGTAGTGGTGTTAGATCTCGTGATGCCGGGAGTCGAAGGTCTTGAAGCGGCCAGGCTTCTTCGCCGGGACCTGCCTGGATGCAAGACAATTATCTGCAGCATGTACGCGCATTCTGAACTGATCGCGGAGACTTTTTCAGCCGGTGCGGTCGGGCTCGTGCGCAAGCAGTCGGCCCATGCGGATCTCGCGCCGGCCATCCGCGCTGCGTTGAATGGGGAAACATTCGTCAGTCCCTCGCTGAACCAAGACGACACGTCGTTGCAGAAAAATGGTGGTGGCGGATGACTCAGTAACCGCCAAGTTACAGACTTGTCAGGGCGCTTGGCTTTAGCGGTTGTAAGCAGCAGCTTTCCTTGTCGCAAAACTCCTCAGCGCGTGGCTTCCAATGTGTTGCGTAAAAGGGCAATAGCCTCCTTCCTTGATCTATTCACCGACATATCAGAAGCGGCGCGTGTCTTGCAGTTCTTGTCATCGAGCAGAGTCGTAGAGGCTTAGCCGACAGAGGCCGCGACATTTTTGGTTAAGGAGGTATTCATGAAGCTGCTAGGTGGTATCGCAACAGTGCTGTGCATGACAATCGTTTTGTGCAATCCAGCGTGGAGTGATGACAAGGGCAACACGAACGAGGTGAAGGAGGCCGTCGAGATGGCAGCTGCGGCCAAGGTGACGATCGACCAGGCCATCAAGACTGCCGCAAAGAAGGTGTCGGGCAAGGTCATTGAGGCCGAATTGGAGAAGAAGCACAATAAACTCATCTGGGAGGTCGAGATTGTGACGGCAGAAAACAAATTGATGGAAGTTCACATCGATGCCGTAACTGGCGCGGTGATCGACGTGGAGGAAGAGTAGTCCTAGACGGGATGGCAACAGAAGCCGGAGCACAAGGAGTGATCCATAGACGGATGATGCGTGACTAAAAGGATCCTGATTGCAAGACTCGACTACATCAAGCGCAAAAGTATATAGAGTTGGATGACATGGGGATCGCTGTCTCCTGGCTGATGGTTCTAGCGAAGGGAGGGTGCTATGCCATTGAGAAAGGCGCTTGCCGGATTGTTCGGCCTTATGCTGTGCCTACTCATGGGTTGGGGAACCGGATTGGCCGGGAAGGAATCGGCCATGGTTCCCGCGGAGACCGTCGTGGACTACATTTATGCCGTGTTGGCCTCCGACCGGACTTTTTACACCGTTCATGTTGTGGAACGAATGCAACAGCGTGGGGTGATCGAGTCCTCCGAACGCTGGCGTTCGGAAAAGACATTGCCTCTGCCCGCTCAGTTTGTTCAAGAGTCTTCGCGACTAGCTGCACTCACCGGGGTCAAGGTCCAATACCGACTGATCAGCCTTCACCCGATCAATAAACTGAGCGGTCCCACGAATGAGTTCGAGAAAAAGGCGCTGGAAGCCATCATGGCGGATCCCAACCGTCCTTATAAGGGGTTTGTCACGGAAGGAGGCGAGAGGCAGTTTCAGGCTTTGTACGCGGACCATGCGGTCTCGCCTGTCTGCGTCACGTGTCATAACGCGCACCCACAGAGCCTCAAGCGAGACTATAAACTTAACGATGTGCTGGGAGCGGTCTTAATTTCCATTCCAGCTCCCAGTTGAAAAGGACGACGCCATTCGAGAAGTGCCGAGGACCATGTGTCGATCATACCCAAAGAAACAAGAGCTTGGGCAAGCGAAGTGAGTGGTTGAGCCTTTCAGGTGTTACTGTGCGCTGTTTCCACTCAAGCAACGCCCTCCAGATCCAATTTCAACGCGAGCAATTTCAACAAATCCTTGAGCGTCACGATACCGGCGAGACGATCTCCATCCATCACTAAAAGCTGGCCATTGCCGGTCCGGTTCATCAGCGCCAGAGCGGCCAGCGCTCCGGTCTCGATGTCGACCGTGTTGTCTTTCGAGCATGGGAGAGCAACATCGCGCACCAGAAGTCGATTCCACTGGTCGCGCGGGATTCCGGAGATTTGCTTCGAGCTGATACAGCCGATCAGACGAGAATCGTCGACAACTGGATACATGGTGTGGAGGGATCGATAGAAATGGTCTTCGACCAACTTCTCCACGGAGAGATCTGGTGAGACGGAAGCAGGGTTCGGCGTCATGAATCGCTGGATTGGTTCGCTTCCCAGCATCGTCCGGGCAACCACCTGGTAGTAGGAGGCCTTGGCCGCTCCCCGCAGGAACAAGCCGACAATGAACCACCAGACCCCCACGATAAAGTTCCCGGTGAAGGCCTGAGCGACTCCCCACAACATCAGAATAAAACCGAGGATCGATCCAGCCATCGATGCCCAGCGCGTGGCACGACGGAAATCCTTTGTCCATTGCCATAACCCAGCCCGTAGTGCACGTCCACCGTCAAGCGGAAAAGCCGGGAGCACATTGAGTCCGCCTAGGAGACTGTTGCCGAATGCCAGACACCTGAGAACTCCTAAAGCGGGAAGGGGAAGCTGCATCTGATACCCGACTTCGAATGCCAGATAGAATGCGGCGCCCAGAGCGAAGCTAGTGATGGGGCCGGCGAGCGCCATGAGACATTCCGCTTTCGGACTGGGTGGTTCTTTCTCCATCTGCGCCACACCACCAAAGATGAGCACGGTGATGCTGCTGATCGGAAGTCCATAGCGCCGCGCGACGAGCGAGTGGGCGAACTCATGGAACACGAGCGAGCCCAATAGGCCCATCGTTGCGACGGCGCCCATCCACCAGTAGGTATCGTCGGAAAGGCCGAGATAATACTCAGGGAAGTACCAACGCGCCAGCGACCAGGTGGCCAACACGACAAGGAAGATCCAACTCAGGTTGAGCCGGACCTTGAATCCTAGGATGTCGAACAGCGTCACATATTTGCTGGGCATCACCGTCTCTCTATCATCGTGCCTTCGCGAAAGCCACAACAATTCACCGGTATATGTGGCACGCATGACGCGATGGCCGATGTCGAATGGACATCCTGACCAATATCTGTCTGGGCATCCACCTCTGTAGCATCTTGCACCAGCGCTCGGGATAGGACTGGGGTCTTTTGCCTGATGGGTACAATAATGACTTCTCCCAACGCCTCTCTTTTAAACGACTTGGAAGCAACTTGAGCCATGCCGTGCTCATATCGGTTTCGGCGCAAGTGGCATGACGATTGCGCAGGCGTTTGAGAGAAGCTGATACGAGCCTCATTTCTTGCGCAAGCACAGATGTGTATGATCATACCAAAGAACCGACGACTCGAGGATGCGTAGAGAAACATTCTGGCTATTCGCATTCATGATCGAGGTAGTCAAGAAGTGGTAAGGGCAGCACCGGAATGGAGAAACGGCGTTTCTCATACATTCTGGATATGGCACTGCCTTGGATCACGCGATTGAAGTTAGATAGTGGGGAAGGTAGGCCCGATGTTCACATCCTGGGCGATCTTTTTGGTGAGCGCCGCTGTCATTGTCTATGCTGGTACGAAACTGTCCCGTTATGGGGACCAGATCGCGGATCTCACCGGGTTAGGGGGACTCTGGATCGGCGTTGTGCTGATGGCGGGAGCGACGTCGTTACCGGAAGTGTTCACGACGGTCAGCGCGAGTCTGCTCGATGCGCCGGACCTTGCGGCCGGTGATTTGTTCGGTGCCTGTATGACCAATATGCTGACGCTGGGACTCATCGATTTGATGCACCGGCAGAAACGGGTGTGGCAGCAGGCGGCTTTCGAACATGCGTTGAGCGCCGGATTAGCCATGTTTTTGACGGGGCTCGCGGCGTTTTTCATCCTCCTGGGACAAGATATCAAATATGGCGGCATCGGATTGGGCAGTACGATCTTACTGCTGTTCTACATCCTCGGTATGCGCGTCATTTTCAGGCAGGAGTCCGTGAAGCGCCGTCAGCGCGAACAAGAAAAAGTGGTCGAAGGTCACGCGCGTAAGGAGGATGACGGACCGAGCAAGCGCGATGGGCTGAAGCGAGCCGCGCTCGGGTTCGGATCAGCTGCGTTCGGTCTCTTGATCGCCGCGCCGTTTCTCGCGAGCTCGGCGAATCAGATTGCCGAACAGTCCGGTGTGTCTGCGACGTTTATCGGCACGTCGCTCGTGGCTATTACGACCTCGCTTCCCGAACTCGTGACAGCGGTGGCGGCAGTCCGGTTGGGTGCGTTCGACCTGGCCGTCGGCAACTTGTTCGGCAGCAACGCCTTTAACATGGCCGCGTTCTTTTTCGTGGATGTGGCCCACCAGAGCGGGCCGTTGTTCAATGCCGTGTCGGACGCGCATGCGTTGACTGCCTTGTGGGGTATCCTCATGATGAGTGTGGCGCTGATGGGGATCATCTATCGTGTTGAGAAACGATATCTCCTGATTGAACCGGACAGTTTGGCCATTATCCTCGGCTACTGTCTCGGACTCGTACTGTTGTTTCAATGAATGCACCGATCACCACAACCGTAAGAGAAGAGCTGCAGCGCATCGGCACGTGGCGGCTTTCAACAGAAGACGTGGCTCGACAGGTGGAGGCCGATGCGGAGCATGGTCTTGCCGCCGAGGAGGCTCGGCGTCGCCTGGATAGCCAAGGTGCCAACGAATTGCCCGAAAGTCCGCCTCCTTCCCTGCTCTCATTATTCCTGTCTCAGTTCACCAACGTCATCGTGTGGGTGCTGATCGGGGCGGCGGTCATCTCCGGTCTCTTAGAGGATTGGCTTGATGCGGCGGCCATCTTGACGATTGTGCTGCTCAACGGAGTTCTTGGGTTTGTTCAGGAGTTCCGGGCGGAGCGGTCCTTGGCAGCGCTGCGAAAAATGTCGGTCGCGACGGCCCGGGTGGTCCGTGACGGCACGTTGCGAGTGATTCCCGCGCGTGAGGTCGTCTCCGGCGATGTCGTGCTCCTCGAGGCCGGAGATCGAATTCCGGCAGATGCACGGCTGGTGTACGCGACAAATTTTCACACACAGGAAGCCTCCCTCACCGGAGAATCGACGCCTGTTGAAAAGGGCGCGGACGCGATCGATCGGCCGGATGTGCCGCTGGCCGACCGATCCAACATGGTCTTCATGGGCACCGTTGCTGTGTCGGGTAAGGCCCGTGCGCTCGTGACGGCCACGGGGCTCAACACAGAACTGGGACACATTGCGACCATGATTCAAAAGGCCGCCGAAGCGGAGCGGACCGAAACGCCACTTCAGCAGCGCCTCGAGCAATTCGGCTACACCTTATTGTGGTTGGCGCTGGGGGTCGTAAGTGTCGTCTTTGTCTTGGGCTACTTGCGCGGCGAACCGGCGATGACCATGTTCCTCACATCAGTCAGTCTTGCTGTGGCCGCCGTTCCGGAGGGGCTCCCGGCTGTGGTGACGATCACTCTTGCCCTGGGTGTCACGCGAATGGTCCGGCGGAACGCCCTCATTCGCAAATTGCCGGCGGTTGAAACCCTCGGCTCCGCCACCGTCATCTGCTCCGATAAAACCGGCACACTCACGAAGAACGAAATGACGGTGACCAAGCTTTTCGTGGGAGAAAAAGTATTTGATGTGACCGGTGAAGGGTATGAGCCGGTAGGTGAAATCCGTGAAGCGTTAGGCGTGAAGCGTGAGAGACCGCCCTCTGCATCTGACCCTACACTCATGGCCCGTGACCCATCGCATCTGCCCGGAGAGCTTCGCCAACTGTTGACGGCATCGGTGTTGTGCAACGGTGCGACGTTGAAGGAGGAAGATGGCACCTGGCGGGTGATCGGTGATCCGACGGAGGGGGCCCTCCTGGTTGCGGCTGCGAAGGCCGGCCTTCGTATGGAAGAACTTGAACCGACCCACCAGTTTCTTGGAGAGGTCCCGTTCGATCCTGAGCGTAAAATGATGACGATTGTGCGGCAGTCGTCGGACGGGCCGGTGGCCTATGTGAAGGGCGGGCCGGATGTCCTTCTTGACCGATGCACCCATCGCATGGGGCCGAACGGGACGATCGAACCTCTATCGGAGTCAACCCGTGCCTCGGTCCTTGATGCCAATGCGCAATTTGCGCATTACTCGCTGCGCGTGCTGGGTCTTGGGCAGCGTCGGCTGGCGCGCGAACCTGATTCGTATCATTCGTCAGAACTCGAGCAGCAACTAGTCTTCCTGGGCCTCGCCGCCATGAAGGATCCGTTGAGACCGGAGGCGAAAATTGCAGTGCAAGCCTGCCATGCTGCCGGCATCAGGACGGTCATGATTACGGGAGATCACAAGGATACGGCGACGGCGATCGCAGAAGAACTGAGAGGGATGAAGGAGCCGATACAGTCGTTATCCGGGTCGGAACTGGATCGCTTGTCCGATGACGAATTGGTCCGGACTGTGGAGCAGGTGGCGGTCTATGCGAGAGTCACGGCGGAACACAAGCTGCGCATCGTCAAGGCGTGGAAGTCGACCGGCGCGGTGGTGGCCATGACGGGAGACGGCGTGAACGATGCTCCGGCCGTGAAGGCAGCTGACATCGGTGTCGCGATGGGGATCACAGGAACCGACGTGACCAAAGAGGCCGCCGACATGGTGGTGACGGATGATAATTTTGCCTCGATCGCGGCAGCTGTGGAAGAGGGCCGGGGCATCTTCGATAACATTCGGAAAGCGGTGCATTTCTTACTCTCGTGCAACGTGAGCGAGGTGCTGGTCATGCTCTTTGCCACGCTGTTGGGTGTACCGCTGCCGCTACTCCCGATCCAGATTCTCTGGATGAACCTGGTGACGGATGGGTTTCCTGCTCTGGCCTTGGCGGTCGATCCAAAGGCCCCGGACTTGATGAAGCGCCGACCGAGAAGGCCGGAGGCACGGTTGTTAGACAGAGGGAGCCTGATGGCGATCGGCCTCGAGGGGCTGATGTTGAGTGCCATTGCATTGGGGGCGTTCACCTATAGTCTGTACGGTCTCCATCAAGATGTCGAACAAGCGAGGACCGTCGCGTTCACCGTGCTGGTGATCAATCAACTGGTGCATGCCTTCAACTGCCGAAGCGACCGCTGGTCGCTGTTTCAGATCGGTGTGGGAACGAATCGTCCGTTGCTCCTTGCCTTCGCATTCTCCCTCGGCATCCAAATAGCCGTGTTGACTGTTCCACCGGTAGCCTCGATCTTCAAGGTTGCCCCGTTGCCGCTTGCAGATTGGGTGCTGATGGGGGCGACTGGCATGTTGCCCGTTGCCATCATGGAAGCGGTCAAATGGTGGCGGCGCACAGCAAGGGACGCGGCGTATGCATCGTGATCGTTTCTGAACAACCGCTGGATGAACGGAATGATCTGCCAAGATATTATTGATGTTGCATAAGCTGCGACGTCGACACTATAAAGGAGAGGTATGTATGGAGGATGCTTTTGCAAGGGTAGTGGCTCGCCACTGCGAGAATGTTGAATAAGAACATCATGTCTCATCACGACTCTTTTTCAGAGCATAGCTTTTCTTTTAGCTGTTTCTATCGCCATGGATATGATCCCCCGCAAGGTCACTGACTTTCTTTTTCCAAAGCGATTAGCAACTTTCGTAAACATAGATGAAAATGGGCGAGCGGGTACAAGGTCGAAGGGCCCTGGCCTTCAGGTGACGAGCCTGATGGCGTGCGACCATCCGCTCTTCGTGCCTCATGGGTGTATTGAAGGATACTGATCATGCTGAAACACATCGGCGTAGGCTGTATGGTATGCATCTTCGTGCTGGCCGGCTGCACCATGTTCTCGAAGGTGGACACTCCGCACCGTGTTCACGACATCCGGATCAGCGGTAAGGACGCGATTGCTCCCTTTGAGTTGTACGCCGCCGTCGGAGAAGAGATCCGGTGGCATAACCAACTCGCAGCTCCGGTTCATCTCGGGTTGCTGGGCGTGAAGCCGATCACGGACGTGAGTTGCGACAAAGGTTTCAAGACATGGTTCGGGGCGATTAAGGACGTCGTCGTCATTCCTGCCGGGGGTTATGTCAGCGTCTGTTTTCTCCAGGCTCGAACGATCCAGTATAACATCTGGACAGATATCGCAGACCCCTTCCGTTCGATGAGTCCAACGGCAATTATTCATCTCGATGCAGCGGGATGATGACGAATGGGTTATTCACAACTTCGTGCAAAGGAGGCAGTGATGAGAACGGTTGTGCGCCAAATTCTGATCGTCGCATGTACCTATGCGCTAAGCCTTGTGTCGGTACCACACGGCGGAGCCTATGAAGAGATGTCCCTGTCCGAGAGCGGCTCACTCTCGGGGACCGTCAACCTTGACGGCAAGGTCCCGATGCCGAAGGGATACAACCTGACGACTTTGCCGGATGCGATCTACTGTGGTCGAATTTCCGACGGGAAAGGATGGAGATTGCTACAGCCCTTCAACGTTGGGCCGAAGGGCGAGTTTCAGCGAGTCGTTGTGTTTCTCGATGGAATCGACAAGGGGAAACCGTTCGAAGCGTACGAGCCTCCAAGGATTGAAGCCGTCGACTGCCTCTTCACGCCGTTTATCAATCTCGTCCGGGATCTTCACGATGTGGTCGTCGTGAATATGGACCCTGCCATGCATGATATTCAGGCCTATGAAACTTCTCATCTAGGGCCGCGTGTCTTGTTCAACGTTCCGCTCCCGATCAGCAAGCGATATCCTCGCGAAGCCGGATTGAGCGCGCATTTTCATAAGCACTATGAAGGGACGCCGGTCGTGCAATCGGTCAAGATGACGAAAGGTCGGAGGATCTTCACGATGCAGTGTGGGTTTCATGCTTATATGGAAAGCTGGGCGCTGGTCGCCGATCATCCATATTTCGCGATTGCCGACGAGGAGGGGCGATTCGAACTCACCGATGTTCCGCCGGGCACCTATACCGTCAAGGTCTGGCATCCCTATCTCAGGGACGACATCGAGCAAACGGTGACGATCGAACCAAACAAGCAGGCGACTATTGCGTTGAAGGTCGAAGCGCCGACCGGACGGCTCTATGCCAACCAAATGGTTGAGAATGCCTATGTGCGGTACACGATTACCGACGACGTGCAGAGTCAAATCGTTCCGACGTTGGAAAAACAGCGTATCGATGCCGGCCAGTGACGTCGGCTCGTGGGCTCTACCACGAAGAACGGCAGGGCATGTCGGAATGACTCCACGAGAGCACCTGGGGTTACAGGAAGTGTCCCCTACGATGAAAAGCGAGCAGGCCGTTTGTGGTGCAACGCGTCATGTATCTGATCGCATGCCTCAGCGATTTCAGGCTAAGAGCGACAGTACGGCCCGATTCCAGCCGATGGGGCCAGGTCCTGGTGCATGGATAAGTCCAAGAAGCTCGATATCTTGCTCATATGAACCGTTGGGTTGTTGGACGAGGATGGGGCGATCGACTGCTTTAAGCATCGGGAGGTCGTTCAGGCTGTTGCCGATGCCCACGGTGATGAGTGGGTCACGATGACGGTCAGCCTGACGATGGTAGCACTCGATGAGGTATCGCACGGCTTCCCCTTTATCCTGGACACCCATCAGGTGATGGAAGCGATCGCCCTTGGTCCAACGCAGGCCACGGGCTGTGATGGCCTGGGTGAGAGCGTCTAGTGTGCAGCGCTCGTTGTCTACGACGAACGGCTCATCATAATCACGTTGCTTGGCTAGTTCTGCTTCTTGCCGGGAAAGTCCTGTCCGCATCACGATCTCTTCGACGGGCATATCGCCATACCCTCTCAGTTCCACCTCGAGTTCTTGTGCAATCTCTTTCAAGGCTTGGCGAAGCAGACCATAGGAGGTGCCTAGTTCCACGATAGAGTAATGGTTACGGACAGTCGCGCTCGTGAGTTGGAACGGGAAGTAGCCTGATGGAACAATCACGGCGCCTCCGTTCTCCACAATGAAGGGGTGTTCATTGCGGAGGCGAGCGCGGAGCGGTTCAATCTCCGCCCGTGTCTTGCTCGAGACCACGACAATGGGAACCGAACGGGTGTGAAGTTCATCCAACGCTTCCTGGGCGGCATCGAACGAGTAAGTTGACCCGTCGAGCAGGGTGCCGTCTAAATCTGTGAAGATGACCATGGCCCTTGGTGATTCGTTGATGGTACTCAGTTTTGGCGGGTGCATGATTGCTCCTGATGAGGTCCCAACGGAATACCTCATTGCCAATCCTACATGAACCCAAGTGTGTGTAAAAGGTGGCTGCCGGAAGCCCCTGTCAGTATGTACGGGAACGAGGAACTCTATAAAGCAATGCAACAATTCATAAAATTCCATCTGGGATTAGTCCCTCATCTGTGCCATGCTGGGGCACGTCTGGCTGCGGCAGAGGCCTCGCTGAGATAGCGGCGTACCAGCCGTGCTGAAGACTGAAGGAGCGTCATCATGTCGGATTTCTTCCAGAACGGGGTGGTCAGTGTTCTGCATCGCCTTGGGTCGCCCAACGTAGAACAGTTGGAGCAGGAACTCGAACAGTATCGTCAGATTAACCCGATTGCCTTGGTTCTTCCGTGCCTCTATTCGGAGCTTGAAGGCCCGGCCCTTTCTGGAATCGTTGATGAACTAAAGCGGGTGACCTACCTGAACGAAATCGTTGTGGCACTCGGACATGCATCAGCCCTCGAGTTTCGGCGGGCCAAAGATTATTTCAAGGTCCTTCCGCAACATGTACGTCTCGTGTGGGTGGATGGTGCTCCGGTGCAAGACATCCTCAAAACCTTGGTCGAACGAGAGGTCGATGTCGGGTTGCCCGGGAAAGGTCAATCGTGCTGGCTCGCATTCGGGTATGTATTGGCTCGCCAGAAAAGCCAGGTCATCGTGTTGCACGATTGCGATATCGTGAGTTATCACCGTGAGTATCTTGCCCGACTCTGTTATCCGCTCGGGAACCCGAATCTCGGCTATGAATTTTGTAAAGGATATTACAGCCGCGTCACGGACCAGTTACACGGTCGGGTGACTCGGCTGTTCGTTACCCCGGTCATTCGGTCTTTGCAGCAACTCGTGGGCAGTCACCCCCTCTTGACCTTCCTGGACAGTTTTCGCTACCCCCTTGCGGGGGAATTTGCAATGGTGCGCGACCTGGCCTGGGTCAATCGTATTCCAGGAGATTGGGGGTTGGAAATCGGTATCCTGGCGGAAGTGTATCGCAACTGCGCCTTGCGCCGTGTGTGCCAGGCTGATATCGCCGATGCGTACGAGCATAAACATCAGGCGCTGTCTTCAGAGGATCCTGAAAAGGGATTGCTCAAGATGACCGTGGATATCGCGAAGTCTCTGTTCCGCCATCTTGCCAGTGAGGGGCTGGTGCTCGGTGATCCGGAGCTCAAGACATTACGAGCCACGTATGTCCGCATCGCTGAAGAGGCCATCCGTCGGTATGAGGACAGCGCGGCCATCAACAGTTTGAAGTTTGATCGACACGCGGAACGGACCGCCGTCGAGACGTTTCTCAAAGGTATCAAACTGGCGTCGGAGGTCTTCCAAAAAGATCCGCTGGGAGTGCCGATGATTTCTAACTGGAGCCGTGTGGCGGCGGCGGTTCCGGACGTCTTTGATCGTCTTGTTCGAGCCGTGGAGGAGGACCATCAGTGGGACCCGACGAGAGAACCGCGCCAAGCGTCCAAGTGAACAAACCGTCCGTCGCGCTGACGGCGGAAACCGAAACCCGCCTGGGTGTCATCGGCGACGTCGATGTACTCGTCGGTATCCCCAGTTACAACAACGTCGATACCATCGAGCACGTGGTCCGGGCTGTGAGTGTCGGCCTGGCCAAATATTTTCCCGAGCATCGAGCCGTGTTGGTGAATTCCGACGGAGGGTCCTCAGATGGGACGCCAGAGGCAGTGTCGAGGGCGGTGGTCGATTACGACGCGTTGCTCATCAGCGATCAGCAAAGCCAGCTTCAGAAGATCATCACGCCCTATCATGGGATTCCCGGCAAGGGGAGCGCGTTTCGTACGATCTTCGAGATCGCGCGGCGGCTGAATGCCAAGGCCTGCGCCGTCGTGGATTCAGATCTGCGAAGCATCACACCGGAATGGATCGAGTTGTTGCTGCGTCCTATTCTCGACGACCACTATGACTATGTGGCTCCGTATTATCTTCGCCATAAGTACGATGGCACGATTACCAACAGTATTGTCTATCCCCTGACCAGGACGCTCTACGGTCAACGGATCAGACAACCGATCGGTGGTGATTTTGGATTTGCCGGACATTTGTCCGAACATTATCTGGATCAACACGTCTGGGAGTCGGATGTGGCGAGATTTGGGATCGATATCTGGATGACCACGGAGGCCATCGCGAGCGGTGCTCGAGTCTGCCAGAGTTTTCTTGGCGCCAAGATTCATAATCCTAAGGATCCGGCCGCTGATTTGGCCGCCATGCTGATGCAAGTATTGGGAGCAGTGTTTGCCCTGATGGAGTCCCACCATGGGGTTTGGTCGAGCGTGCAAGGATCGAAGGCCGTCAAACTGTTCGGGTTTCAGTACGAGGTCGGAGTTGAGCCGGTCAACGTCAACGTCGACCGCATGATTGCGGTCTTTCGACAAGGATTGGCGGATCTGGCGCCTATCTGGGAGCAGGCACTGGGTAAGGAGATTGTGGCGGAACTCACACGAGTGGGAGGCGCGTCTCCTTCGGAATTTCGGATTTCCGATGAACTTTGGGTTCAAGTGGTCTACGAGGCCGCGCTGGCGTACAAGGAACATCGCATGCCTCGAGAGCATTTACTGAAAGCTCTGACGCCGCTCTATCTTGGACGAACGGCAACGTTCGTGTTGGAAACCCAGGGGCTTACGACAAAGGAAGCGGAAGGTCGAGTTGAACAACTCTGTGAAGTCTTCGAGTCGAAGAAATCTTACCTAGTCGAACGGTGGAACCCTGAGCCGCAACCATGAGGTTGATTGACGGCGGTGAAAGGGGGGGAGGTGAGTTATGATGACGGACTTTTTTCAAACTGCACTACTCGCGCCGTTGGAACAACTTGGCCGGCAGGTTTTGGCCGTGTTGCCGAATGTGTTGGCCATGCTCATCATCGTCGGGGTTGGCCTGCTGGCGGCCCGAGCATTGGGCCATGTGGTCGAACGATTGTTACGGGTGGTGCATCTTGACCAACTGTGCGATCGACTTGAAATCAATGCGGCACTGTTGCGCGGAGGCGTGAAGGCTGATCCCTCCTATCTCGTCGGCCGGTTCGTCTATTGGGGGGTGGTTGCATTTGCAGTGATCGCCGGCCTGGGCGCACTGAACCTCCAGCCGATCAATCAATTTGCCAATTCGCTCTTAGCCTACATCCCCCATGTGTTGGTTGCAGGGCTGATCTTAGTCACCGGATACCTGCTCTCCAATTTCATCGCACAGGGTGTCTTGATCGCAGGGGTGAATGCCGGGC
Organism: uncultured Nitrospira sp.; assembly: GCA_902500745.1. Lineage (GTDB taxonomy): Bacteria > Nitrospirota > Nitrospiria > Nitrospirales > Nitrospiraceae > Nitrospira_D. Next base: position 23,798 of record CABVRS010000007.1, on the reverse strand, counting down.
TTCCTCCGGCGCGGCTGTTCGCGAACATGTCGCGTTGGGGCGTCCAGCTTTTTGCGCTGGCGATGGCGGCGGAGGAATTGGGTATTGCGGCGAGCGTAGTGGTGGTGGGCTTCGGGATTACCTTCGGAGGCATCGTGTTCGCGACCTGCTTGGCGTTCGGCCTTGGGGCCAAAGACTTGGCCAAAGATTATCTGGAACGGACGTTTTGGAATCGCGGCCGTGATCGCGCACCGGACGATCTCCGGCATCTATGATCATCGGCGCGTTTTTCCTGCTCTGGGTGTCAACGACGTTTGGGTGCACGCAGGCCGGAGAAGGAACTGATCGTGCCTCGACTACCGTGGTCTTCAAGCACGGGAAATTATCGGGTGATGGACGGGTGCTGTCTGACCTGCTCCGTGATTTTGAACGACGCCATCCAGGTCTCCTCATTCGGGAAGAGCTTTTGCCGGCCGATTCGGACCGACAGCATCAGTACTACGCAATGAATTTGGACGGAGGGAAGGCGCCGTTTGATCTGCTCGCGATCGACACGATTTGGGCACAGGAATTCGCCAAGGCCGGATGGATCGCACCGTTGGATGAGGTCCTGACTCCGACCGAGCGGGAGGACTTCTTTCCGGGGCCGATTGAGGCAGCCACGTTCCAAGGACGTCTGTACGCGGTGCCCTGGTATGTGGATGCCGGAGTCCTCTACTACCGGCGTGATTTGTTGGATCGCCATGGCTTTGAACCGCCTCACACGTGGCCTGAACTCGCCCGTATCGCCAAGCTGGTGCTTGATGGGGAACAAGACTCCAAGTTGGCCGGGTTCGTGTGGCAGGGGAAACAGTATGAAGGTTTGATGTGCGTCGCGCTCGAGGTGCTTCGGAGTAATGGGACAGATCTCTGGAGTGGAGATCGTGACCGTGCCGAATATGGTTTGCGGTTCTTGCGTGAGACGATTGCGACGCATGGCATTACACCGCTCTCCACGAGCATGGCCGATGAAGAGTCGACTCGCTGGATATTCGGCGAGGGACATGCCCTGTTCATGCGAAATTGGCCCTATGCCTGGTCCATGCTGCAACAGGAGGGATCACCGGTTCGCGGTAAGGTTGGCGTCATCCCGCTTCCCGCCTTTCCTGGATTTCGCAGTGCGCCGGTCCTGGGAGGGTGGATGCTCGCCATGCCGAATAATTCGACTCAACAAGAAATTGTGAGGGAGCTGATCAGCTTCTTGACCTCTCCGGATACGCAACACAGGATCGCGATGGAATTGGGGTATAACCCTGTGCGCCGAGCTTTATACACCGACGAGTCCCTGCTTGAACTCCGCCCGCTCTTGAAAGATCTCTATCCGATTTTATTAGGCGCGAAGCCACGTCCGGTGACGCCGTATTATCTGTTAGTGTCTCAGGCCGTGCAGCCGGAAGTCAGCGCAGTCGTCGTTGGACGGAGGTCGCCTGCCGAGGCTCTTGGTATCATCAGACGCCGTGTCGAGCAAATCATGGGAGAACAAACCTCTCCTGCAAGGCTGGGACGATCATGACCGAGCGATCGCTCGCAGAGATCAAGAAACAGAATGGAACGATCCATCTGTCCGAGCGAGCCTGGGGCTATCTGTTTGCCGGTCCTGCTTTCATTCTGGTGGGTCTGATCGCACTCGCGCCGATTACCGCGGCGCTATGGCTGAGTCTGCGTCAGCAATTACCGATCTTCGGCATCGATGCATTCGTCGGCTTCCAGAATTATCTCCAATTGTTTGAGGATGACCGATTCTGGGCCGCCTGCCGAACGACGCTGTACTTCACGGTTCTGTCTGTGTCGGCCGAACTGCTGTTGGGCTTCGGATTCGCGCTGCTCTTGAGCCGTCTGTCAGATGGAGGGGGCGGGGGACTGCGATGGGCGCACGTCATGATCATCCTGCCTTGGGCTATTCCGACCGTGGTGTCCGCCCAGATCTGGGCCTGGTTGTATCAACCTGACTACGGCTTACTGAACTACCTGCTCTATGCGGCTGGAATTACCGAAGGCCGCATCGATTGGTTGGGGGATCCTGACTGGGCGATTCATGCGGCCGTCGTGATGGACGTCTGGAAAACGACGCCGTTCGCGGCACTGCTTCTGCTGGCCGGATTGAAAACCGTGCCGCAAGAGCTCTATGCAGCCGCGCGGGTCGATGGGGCAGGAACCTGGGAGCAGTTTCGACGGATCACCTTGCCTCTCTTGATGCCCGTCGTCCTCATCGTGCTTGTTTTCCGCACGATGGATGCGGTTCGTGTGTTTGATGCGGTCTTCGTATTGACCGGAGGAGGACCGGGCAACAGTACTGAGACATTGTCGATCTATGCGTACAAGACGCTGTTCCAAACATTGCAGTTTGGATATGGATCCGCTCTGGCCACAGCGATGTTTGTGCTCGCCGCACTGCTGTCTCTGTTGTATGTGTTGCTGCTACGTCGGCATGTTCAGGAGAGTGCATGAGGCGTCGTCATGACGATTAGGCCGAGCCAGCCATGATGATGTGGTTCCGTACCCATGGCCTTACGGCATGTGTCCTTCTTCTTGTGGGGTTGTTCTGTCTTGGACCGGTGCTCTGGCAGGCGGTCACATCGCTCAAGCCGGACCAGGATCTCGTGCGTCTGCCTCCACTCATTCCGGAACGCGTGACCGGCGTACACTATGATCGTGTCCTGCTGCAGTCGTCATTGCCACGGTCGCTCGCGAACAGTGTGGTGGTGGCGGCAAGCGCAACGGTAACCGCTATTGTCGTTGGTTCATTCTGCGCCTTCGCCCTTGCGCGGCTACCGATCGCCGGCAAGTCGGTGATCCTGGGGGTGGCGCTTGTGACGTCGATGTTCCCCCCTATCGCCGTCATCAGTCCGTTATATCTCCTGATGCGGGAGTTGGGGTTGAGGGATACATTGGTCGCGGTCGGACTGACCCATGCGGTGTATTCCTTGCCGCTCGCCGTGTGGCTGTTGACGAGTTTCTTTCAACAGCTCCCCAAGGAGCTCTACCAGGCTGCGCGCATCGACGGCTGCACGCCGTTGCAGGCCTTGCTGACGATTATCCTACCGCTCGCGCGACCCGGGCTTGCCGTTGCTGCGCTCTTGGTCTTCATTTATTCGTGGAACGAGTTCATGTTTGCGCTGACCTTGACGGCGAGCGATACCACTCGCACCGCGCCGGTCGCGGTCGCCTTATTCCCAGGATTGTACGAAATTCCCTGGGGAGATTTGGCTGCCGCCTCCCTGGTGGTCACGTTGCCGGTTGCCGGTCTCGCCCTGGCGTTTCAACGTCACATCATTGCCGGGCTGACGGCCGGGAGCGTGAAAGGATGAGGTAATGGCTGAAGTCCGGATCGAACAGCTCGAGAAACGTATCGGGCCGAAGACCATCCTCCCGCCACTCACGTTGACGGTGCATGACGGCGAGTTCTTCGTGCTCGTGGGTCCTTCTGGATGTGGCAAATCTACGCTGCTGAGTCTCCTTGCCGGTCTTGATCAGCCGACTGCCGGACGCATCTTGTTCGACGGCAATGATGTGACCGACTTGGAACCTCGCGAACGCGATGTGGCGCTGGTGTTTCAAAGCTATGCGCTGTACCCACACATGACCGTGCGTGAAAACATGGCCTTTCCACTGAGTGTGGTCCCGCGCGCCAAGCGTCTTGAACGGCCACGCATCGAGGAAGAAGTACAACGGGTGGCAGGATTCCTTGGCTTGTCGGCACTCCTCGATCGGCGGCCACGCGAACTCTCCGGCGGCCAACGGCAACGGGTCGCCTTGGGACGGGCGCTCATCAGGAAGCCGAGACTATTTTTGCTGGACGAACCCTTGTCGAACCTCGATGCGCAATTGCGCGCCTCCATGCGAGCGGAGTTGCTCAGGCTCCACAAGGAACTCAAGGTCACGACGATCTATGTGACCCACGATCAAACGGAAGCCATGACCCTAGGCGACCGGCTTGCGGCGCTCAACCAGGGACGGGTTCAGCAGATCGGTCGGCCTCATGACATCTATGCAGCTCCCGCCAATCTCTTCGTGGCAGGTTTTATGGGGTATCCGCCGATGAACTTGCTCTCAGCGAGGCTGAAAAACGACAGCATTCAAGCCGGGCCGTGGCATCTCACAAAGCCTCCGGAAGCACCGACGGTCAGCCAAGAGCAGACCGTGACCGTCGGCCTCAGACCGGAAGACGTCGTGGTGGGCCCGGCAAATGGTTTAGATGACGAAGGTGTGGTATGTGGCATCGTCCGCCTCACCGAACCGTCGGGTCCGACCTTGTGGGTGACGGTTGAGCTCAACGACCTCAACAGCGAGGCCTTCACCATCATCGGGACTGCACAAGCCGGGTTTGTTCCAAAGATCGAGGATCGAGTCGAAGTCTCCGCCCTACAAGCGACTCTTCACCTGTTTGATCCGATGACGGGGCTACGATTGGGGGCGTCATAGCTACCTGGTAGTATGGAAAGTGCCAAGTTCTTAATGCTTTCCATCGAGACGCAGCACGGCGATCGATCGAGCCTCCATTTCGTACTGTTCGCCCCCTTTGAACGTACTGACCTGCTTCTCGTTGTCCCCAGGGAGCGAGGTATCCAACATCGCATGCCAGCGGATCCCGCGTTTGTGGGCCGGCAAGGTGAACGCCAGCGGCGTATGGTGGGCATTCAGCAGAATCAGCAGGGTGTCGTCGACGATCGGGCGCCCCTTCTGATCCCTCTCGGCGATAGCATCGCCCGCCAGCCGAAGGACGAGTGATTTGGAGTACCCCGCATTCCAATCTTCGTCGGTCATCTCCTTGCCGTCTGGTCGAAACCATGAAAGGTCTTTGACTTCGGATCCTCTGATATGCCGTCCCTGGAAAAAACGGCGTCGGCGAAGGACTGGATGATTTTTTCGAAAGGCGATGAGCTGTCGGACGAACGCCAGTAAATTGGACTGCGCGTGATCTAAGTTCCAGTCGAACCAGCTGATCTCATTGTCCTGACAATACGCGTTGTTATTCCCCTTTTGCGCGCGCCCGATCTCGTCGCCACCGCAGAGCATCGGAACCCCCTGGGAGAGAAACAGAAGCGTCAGGAAATTCCGTTTCTGGCGCTCTCGCAACTCGAGAATTGCGGGATCGCTGCTTGGTCCTTCTACGCCGCAGTTCCAGCTGTCGTTGTCGTTCGTGCCGTCTTGGTTATTTTCACCATTGGCTTCGTTATGCTTGTCGTTGTAGGACACGAGGTCATGCAGCGTGAATCCGTCGTGTGCCGTGACGAAGTTAATGCTGGCAAAGGGCCGGCGTCCGCTCATGCTGTAGAGGTCGCTGCTGCCGGTCAGGCGATAGGCAAGCTCCGCCATTTGGCCGCCATCTCCCTTCACGTACCGGCGGATGGTATCCCGATATTTGCCGTTCCATTCGGCCCAGCCCACGGGGAAATTGCCGACCTGGTATCCACCCTCTCCGACATCCCACGGTTCCGCGATCAGTTTGGTTTGGGAGAGGATCGGATCTTGGTGCAAGATGTCGAAGAAGGCACTCAGCCGGTCGACGGCATGCAATTCCCTGGCGAGGGTAGAGGCCAGGTCGAAGCGAAAACCATCGACATGCATTTCCGTGACCCAATACCGCAAACTGTCCATGATGAGCTGCAGTGTTCGGGGATGTGTCACGTTCAGCGTGTTGCCGCAGCCGGTGTAGTCCATGTAGTAGCGTTTGTCGTTGTCCACTAGGCGGTAATAGGCGGCATTATCGATTCCTCTGAACGAGAGCGTGGGACCAAGCTGGTTGCCTTCAGCCGTATGGTTGTAGACGACGTCGAGAATGACTTCGATGCCCGCACTGTGTAGGGTTTTCACCATGGTCTTAAACTCACGGACATGCCGCCCGCGGACCGGCGACACGGCATAGCGGATATCCGGAGATAAGAAACCGATCGTATTGTACCCCCAGTAGTTGGTCAGGCCTCGATCGGCTAGGTGCTTATCCCGCACAAAATGATGGACCGGCAGCAATTCAACGGCGGTGACGCCGAGCTCCAATAAATGGTCGATGACCGCCGGACTGGTCAGTCCGGAGTAGGTACCTCGCATATGATCAGGCACCTCTGGATGACGCGCCGTGAATCCCTTGACGTGCACTTCGTAAATGACGGTGCGATCCCAGGGAGTTTTGAGTTGACGGTCCCCGCCCCACGTGAAGGCCTGATCGACGACCACACATTTTGGAATATTGGATGCATTATCACGGGTATCGAAGGAGAGGTCGACATTGTGATTTCCGATTTGATAGCCGAACATGGCGTCCGACCACTCAACCGTGCCCGCGATGGATTTGGCATAGGGGTCGATCAGGAGTTTGTGATGATTGAATCGATGGCCCTCTTTCGGCGCGTAGGGGCCATGCACTCGATACCCATAGTGTTGGCCAGGCCAGAGACCGTGGATGTATGCGTGCCAGACTTGATCGGTCCGTTCTTCCAGGCGGATACGGTGGGATTCTTTGGTCGACTCGGGTCCATCGAAGAGGCACAGCTCAACCGCTGTAGCATGTTCTGAAAAGAGCGCGAAGTTCACTCCTTCCCCGTCCCATGTCGCTCCTAATGGATACGGGTGTCCTGGCCAAACTCTCATCCTTGCCTCCTGATCGACTCACGCTGTGTTAGCAGTTCATTTTATAGAATGGCTGATCCAATTTGCGCAAGGCATTAAAATATCCGGCGGGCTTGGTTACGGCTGAAGAATTCTGCACAATGGGTGTGAGGAGGGTGAAATGGATATGACGAACATACCACAACAAGGATGGTCTCTTGCCATCGGTGCGACTCCGACATCTTCTGACGCGGTAAAATTCCGTGTCTGGGCACCCTTCGCCGAGTCGGTAGCTGTGAAACTGTTCGACCAGGATCGAGTCGCGGTGCCGATGCAGCGGGATGCAGCGGGGTATTTTGAAACGGTGGTGAGCGGAGCTCTCCCGCGTGCCCGCTACCAGTATGTGTTGAATGGAATAAAAGCACGACCGGATCCTGCCTCTCGTTTCCAATCCGATGGTGTGCACGGCCCATCCGTCGTAGTTGATCCGACTGCCTTTCAGTGGACGGATAGGGGATGGCAGGGGATGCCCTTGGACGAATGGATCATCTACGAACTGCATGTTGGAACGTTTACGAAGGATGGCACGTTCGACGCGATCATTCCACATCTCTCCTATCTCAGGGATACCGTGGGGATTACGGCTATTGAGCTTATGCCGGTCGCAGAATTCCCAGGTCGACGGAACTGGGGCTACGACGGTGTCTACCCCTTCGCTCCACAATCGAGTTATGGTGGACCTGATGGTATGAAGCGGCTGATTGATGCCTGCCATGCGGCAGGACTCTTAGTGATTCTTGATGTGGTCTATAACCACTTGGGACCGGAAGGGAACTATCTCGGTGAGTTCGGTCCATATTTTACAGATCGATACAGGACGCCATGGGGGTCAGCCATCAACTACGATGGGCCGGACAGCGACGAGGTTCGGCGATACGTCGTCGATAACGCGTTGTATTGGGTGACCGAATACCACATCGATGGGCTCAGGTTGGACGCGGTCCATGGCATCTACGATTTCAGCGCTCAGCATGTCCTCAAGGACATCGCATCCGCCGTCCATACTCAGGCCCAGCTTCTTGGTCGGCAGGTGATCGTGATTGCAGAAAGCGACTTGAATGATACGCGCGTGATCGATCCGCCTTCGGTCGGGGGATATGGGCTCGACGGTCAATGGAACGATGATTTCCATCATGCCTTGCGCGTCGTTTTGACGGGTGAGCGGAAGGGGTACTATGAAGATTTTCACGGACTGACTGATTTGGCCACCGCGGTTCGCGATGGGTTTGTTTACAAGGCTCGCTACTCCGCACATCGGCGCCGCCGGCATGGGAATTCGTCTCAGCATTGCCGCCCATCGCAGTTCGTGGTGTTTTCTCAGAATCACGATCAGATCGGCAATCGAGCGGTCGGAGATCGATTGAGTACCCAGTTGCCATGGGAGGCGCTCAAAGCGATCCGGGCTCTTGTATTATTGTCTCCCGGTATCCCCCTGTTGTTCATGGGGGAGGAATATGGCGAAACAACGCCGTTTCAATATTTCATCGAACACGGCGATCCCGGTTTAGTCGAGGCGGTGAGGCAAGGCCGACGACGTGAATTTGCGCCCTTTGGCTGGAATCCGGAAGACATTCCAGATCCTCAGGACTCGGCGACCTTCGAGCGGAGTCGGCTGTGTCGGGAGGACCTCAATGATCGGCAAGCTGCATTATTGCGATGGACCAATGCCTTGATTCGGTTGAGGAAAACTGAATCGTCATTGGGCGCAGAACACAGCACCACTCGGAGTCATCGTGTTTGGGCGTTCGAGGATGAGCAGGTTTTGATGATCCATCGTTGGACACACGACCATGCCGCATCGCTGGTGGTCTGTGGATTCAATAAGTCACCGGTGACGATACAATTAGTTGAGCCGCAGGGAACATGGCTGCGACGACTTGATTCTATAGACAAGGAATTCGGCGGGAATGGCCAAGGTATCATGCCTCCACATCTCGTTGTCTCGCCTCAAGGAACCTCGATATCGATGTCGCCGTATGGTACGGCCGTATTCCTGACTTCCTAGCAGAGAACGACCCCTGACACCGAGCGGTGAATGTATGTGCGGTAAGAAGTCTTAACGTGAGGAGGTAGGGCATGCTGGATTCGTACGGGGCGGGGTTCATCGAGCGATGGGTCGAATGGTCGACGACGTCGGGCTTGCGAGTCCTGATCATCGCCGTCCTGATGGCTGTGGGGCTCGCGATTGTCAGACGGGCGATGGATCGATTTCAGAAAGTGTACGAAGGCACGTTACCGACCGAAGCACAGCAGAAACGGGCCACGACCCTGACACATGTGATTCGCGATGTGGCTCGTGTGGTGATGCTTGCCGTGGGAGGTATGATGATTTTGTCGGAGGTCGGAGTCGATCTCAAGCCGATCTTAGCGGCAGCCGGCCTTGGGGGATTGGCCATCGGTTTCGGTGCCCAAAGTTTGGTGAAAGATGTGATCTCCGGGTTCTTCATCCTTCTCGAAGATTCGATCCGAGTGGGCGATGTCGTCGAGATTGCGGGAGTGGGAGGGGTGGTGGAAGAGGTGAAGCTGAGGACGGTGATTCTTCGTGACTTGTCTGGAAATGTGCATGTGGTGCCGAACGGAGTCATCGACAAGGTGAAGAATATGACCATGGTGTATGCCTTCTATCTCTTCGAAGTCGGCATTGCGTATCGAGAAGATGTTGACGACGTGATGGTGGTTTTGCGAGATATTGCGGACGACCTCCGTGGAGATCCTCAGTTTGCCGAGGATATTCTGGAGCCGTTGGAAATGTTGGGCGTGGATCAATTCGCTGACTCAGCCGTGATCATCAAGTGCCGAATCAAGACTCGGCCGAGCAAACAATGGCGGATAGGACGGGAGATGAATCGTCGAATTAAGAAGACCTTCGATGCCAAAGGGATCGAAATCCCGTTCCCGCATCAAACAATTTACTGGGGTGAACCGAAACAGGGAACACCGCCACCACTACATGTGGCCGGGTTGCAACAGGCTCAACCAACCAAAAGTTGAAGGGGTTTTGTGCAGCAGGCAACGCGACGATGAGCTATTTGCACAGTGGTCATGATCGGGTGGTGCTATGAAGTCGTTACGCATCCTTGTCCTGGTCCATGAAGACCTCGTCCCGCCGGATACGGTCGAGGGGGTCGATCTCACCACAGCCAAGTGGAGGACCGAATATGAAGTCGTCGATACACTTCGTGAAATCGGGCACGAGGTGCGTCCGCTTGGGGTTCAGCATGAACTCGCCGTGATCCGTCAAGCAGTGGATGAATGGAAACCTCACATTGCCTTCAATTTGCTGGAGGAATTCAGCGGGGTGGCCATCTATGATCAGAACGTGGTGTCCTATCTTGAATTGCTCAAGGTGCCGTACACGGGGTGTAATCCCAGGGGATTGATGTTGGCCCGCGATAAAGGTTTGGCCAAAAAGATACTCTATTATCACTGTATCCCGATTCCGGAGTTCATTACAGTTCCATTGGGGCGATCGATCAAGCGGCCCAAGGAGTTATCGTTTCCCTTAATCGTAAAATCCGTCTCGGAGGAAGCCTCCCTCGGCATTTCCCAAGCTTCGATCGTGGGGGATGACGATAAGCTACAGGAACGAGTCAAATTCATCCATCAAAGCGTCGGCACGGGCGCGCTGGTGGAACGGTATGTCGAAGGACGTGAACTGTATGTCGGTGTGATGGGCAATCAACGGTTGCAAGTCTTTCCGGTCTGGGAACTCGATATGAGCCAAATGCCGGAAGAGACCAGAAAGATCGCCACCGCTCGGGTGAAGTGGAATCGGGTCTACCAGCAGAAATACGCTGTCCGTTCCACCGCAGCGGGTGACCTGACGGAGTCGCAACGGCAGATTCTCCAGGATCTCGCAAAGCGTGTGTATCGCAGCCTTGGACTCAGCGGGTATGCGAGGATCGACTTTCGACTTGATCCGGACGGACAGGTCTATGTGTTGGAGGCCAACCCGAATCCGCACATCGCGACGACCGAGGATTTTGCTCGTTCGGCTGCAGGCGCAGCACTACCCTATCCTGCGTTACTGCAACGCATCCTCGATCTTGGCTTACGATGGCATCCCCACGTGACCCCCTCCGATAGGACGACTCCAGTTCCGAGCCGGATCGGTGATTGACGATGGGCCGTCATCCCGCTTTGAAGTACAAGACGGAGAGGGGAGGCAGGGTCAGGACGATCGAGTTCGGAAATCCGTGAGTGGAAATCGGCTCGGCCATCACGCCACCCCCGTTGCCCATATTGCTTCCACCATAGGTTTCGGCGTCGCTGTTCAAGAGCTCACCATAGTGGGCCAAAGAGGGCACACCGATTCGGTAGCCATGGCGTGGAATCGGCGTGAAATTGCAGACGCAGACGACGTGATTGTTCGAGTCTCTCGCCTTGCGGAGAAATGAGATGACGGAATTCTCCGTGTCATTGATGTCGATCCACTGGAATCCGCTCCAATCGTAATCGACCTCGTACAACGCCGGTTCGTTCCGATAGAGCCGGTTGAGATCGCGGACGTACCGTTGCAGGCCCGCGTGCGATTCATGCTGGCAGAGATGCCACTGCAGGCTGTCGTCATGGTTCCACTCCCACCACTGGCCGAATTCCCCTCCCATAAAGAGCATGTTCTTCCCGGGATGGCCGTACATGTAGCCATAGAGGGCGCGCAGGTTCGCGAAGCGTTGCCAGAGATCTCCTGGCATCTTGTCGAGCAATGCTTTCTTCCCGTGCACCACTTCGTCGTGTGACAGCACGAGGACGAAGTTTTCATGGAATGCATAGAGCAATCCAAATGTAATTTGATTCTGGTGATACTTGCGATGGATGGCGTCTTTTTCGAAATAGTCCAGCATGTCGTGCATCCAGCCCATGTTCCATTTGAACGTGAAGCCTAAACCTCCTGTATAGGTTGGTTTTGAAACGCCCGGCCAGGCGGTGGATTCCTCGGCGATGGTGACGGCGCCGGGATGTTCCTGATGGACGAGCACGTTCAATTCTTTGAGAAACGAGACGGCCGCCAAGTTTTCGTTCCCTCCAAACTGGTTGGGGATCCATTCTCCGGATTTTCGCCCATAGTCTAAATACAACATCGAGGCCACTGCATCTACACGAAGACCATCGATATGGTATTTGTCCAACCAGAAGAGTGCGCTGTTCTGGAGGAAATTTTTGACTTCCACACGACCGTAGTTGAAGATGCGGCTCTTCCATTCCGGATGATAGCCAAGCCGCGGATCCTCGTGATCATAGAGGTGTGTGCCGTCGAACCACGCCAACCCATACGCATCGTCAGGGAAGTGGGCCGGCGCCCAGTCCATGATGATGCCGATTCCCGCTTGATGAGCGGCATCGACGAACGCCATGAAGTCTTCCGGCGGGCCGAATCGACTCGTGGCGGCAAAGTAGCCGGTGGCTTGATAGCCCCACGATCCGTCGAACGGATGTTCTGTGACCGGCATCAGTTCAATGTGGGTGTAGCCCATGTATGTGACATAGTGAATCAGTTTATCGGCCAATTCGCGGTATGTGAGCCAGCGGTTCTCCTCTTCAGGTACCCGCATCCAGGATCCCAGATGCACCTCATAGATGGACATGGGTGCGGTAAGCGGATCACGCGTCGTGCGGGCGTCCATCCACACATGGTCGTTCCATCGATAGCTCGAAAGATTGCGAACGATTGATGCCGTGCGAGGCCGCAGTTCCGCCGAGAATGCGTAGGGATCGGCCTTGGTGAAGGGAGCGTCGACCTGGCGAGAGCGGATTTCGTATTTGTAGAGCGTTCCTTCGGGAATGTCCGGGACGAACAATTCCCAGAGGCCGGTCGCCCCCCGACTCATCATCTGATGGCACCGGCCATCCCAGCAGTTGAAGCCGCCGACGACACTGACGCGCATGGCGTTCGGAGCCCAGACGACGAAATGAACACCGGTAACTCCGTCGACGGTCGTGAGATGAGCGCCCAGTCTTTCGTAGCCTTTGAAAAGATTCCCCTCCGCAAACAGGTGCAGATCATGGTCGCTGATCAAATGAGAGAAGGCGTAGGGATCGTGGCGTTCCGTGACGGCTCCTTGAGAATCGGTGACGCGGAGTCGGTAGTTCGGCGTTCCCTTCGGCGCGTCCAGGATCGCCTCGAACAATCCTGAGTCATGAACGCGTTTCATTGGTATCCGCTTGCGGCCGGGGGTATCGAGAATCACGTGAGTCTCGTGGGCGTTCGGCGCAAAGGTTCGAATCACGAGCGAGTCCGACCCGTTCACAGAGGTGCGATGGGGGCCGAGCAGTTCGCGAGGATTCCAATGTTCGGCGTTGATGAGTCGTTCAATGTGTTCAGACTGCATCATAAAGCTAGTCCTCCTTATCTTCGATTCAAGTCTATCCTAAGCAGATCGCTCGTGCTAAGAAAGGGGGGATGAGAAAAAAAGTGCATCCGAAGAGGCCATCGCGACGAGTCGCGCCGATGCAGCGAAACGGCTGACGAAAGAAGCACAGGGGACCCTCTCATGGACGAAGAGCGGAAGCAGACTCTCGACCCAACCGCTCGTCTTGTCACGCTGCTTTTCCTGGTCGGTTTGGGCTACCTCCTCTTCGCCACCTTTCGACCCTATTTCTCCGCACTGATCTGGTCCGCCGTTCTGTCCTACGGACTCTATCCGCAGTACTGCAAAATCGTGAAGTTGACCGGCGACCGCCGATCGCTGAGCGCATTGGTGATGAGCATCGCAGTCACGATCGGTGTGATTCTCCCCCTCGCGTACTTGTCGTTCTTGATCGGAAAAGAATTGGCCAGGACCTACCTGACGGTCGTGTCTACCCTGGAACAGGGACCGGGCGTGATCGAACAATGGCGCGTGCACCCCTGGGCGACGGTGATCTTGGAGCAGCTTCAGGAGTTTCAGCGGATGACCGGCACCGACCTGCGGTCTGTGTTGGTGGACAATTTGGCGCAACTGGGGAGCGCGCTGGTAGAGCAATTGACCCAGGTGGCGAAGAATGTGCTTGTCGGTCTGATGGAACTCAGCATCATTTTGCTCTGTACGTTTTATTTCTTTCGTGACGGCAAAGGCATGGTGGATTGGGTGAAAGATATCCTGCCTCTCGATGAATCCCGCCAACAGTTGGTGGTCCACCGATTCGGCGAGGTGGTGCGGGGGGCCGTCCTCGGGAATACGCTCGTGGCTGCGCTCGAGGGCATCGTCGGGGGCCTCGCCTTTTGGTTGGCCGGGATACCAGCCCCTTTGTTGTGGGGTGCAGTGATGGGGATCTTGGCGTACTTGCCACTCGTCGGAGCCGGGATTGTGTGGCTGCCGGTAGCTCTGTACTTGTTCATCCAGGGCGACTATGCAGCCGGAGCCATCCTCTGCGTCTCGGGATTGGCGATCGCCGTCCTCGATTACGTGGTTCGGACCATCGTCGTCGGTGAAGCCTCGAAGTTGCACACGCTGCTGACCTTCTTCGCGGTATTGGGTGGCATCCAGTTCTTTGGATTGGTCGGCATCGTGGCCGGTCCCTTAGTCGTCGCCGTCAGTTTCGCGCTCGTGGACAGCTATCGAGCGAAACGGTCCAGCGTGGTGGTACGACGCATCCAATCATGAGTGCGACACGGCCACAGTGGTTCGGTCATGTGTGGACGTTTCTGCAGTCTGTCGCGGAGAAGTTCTTAGCGGACAACGGGTTCTTTTTCACGAGTGCATTGGCCTTCAACATTTTGCTCTACTTCATCCCGCTTTCACTGCTGATGGTCTCGCTGCTTGGGCACACCGTACTGGACTCTGAGCGCGCGATGAACGAAGTCAAATCGGTTTTGCAGTCGTTTCTTCCCCAGTCACAGCAGGCGATGGCGGACAGTATGGCCGCAGTCGTGGCCAGCCGCGGCCTCCTGGGTGTGGCTGGGGTCGTATCATTTGTGGTGTTGAGCAGCTTTCTCTTCGGGTCCGTCCGAATCGTGCTCAATCAGGTGTTTCGTGCCCAGCAGTCTCGTACGTTCATCCGAGGGGTCGGGATCGATCTCCTCATCACTCTGCTTGTCGCGGCGTTACTGCTTGGCATCGTGATCAATACCTCATTCGTGACGATTGTGTGGACCCTTGCGGAGGACTATCCATCATTGGCGCCGTTCTTTATGCCCGCGTTGACGGTGTGGGACCGGGTCCTGGGATTCGTGGCGATGGTCGCGTTGTTCTACGTGCTGTATCGTGTCGCTCCGGCAGTCGCGCTGCCGCCCGAAGCGCTGCTGATCGGGGCTTTGAGCGCGTCGCTGTTGTTTCAAGTGGCGCGCTGGGGCTTTGCCTGGTATGTATCCATGGCCCAAGCTTCCCTTGGCTTGTATGGCACCTTGGGTGGCCTGATGTTCTTCTTTATGTGGCTGTATTACGCCTCTCTTGTGTTCATTCTTGGAGCCGAAGTCGGGTGGTTTTGCGCACCGAGATCGGATGCCCGAGACAAAAGCTCGCCTGCATGACATCCGGCGCTGAGGCGGATCGTTCGGTGTCGAACTCAACGACGATCACTTAAACATGAGAGGGTAGGGCATCGGAGTTACGGCATGTCCCGGACCCGCCGTTCCAAGTCGGCAATCCGCTTTCGTTCCTCTTCCAAGGCTGCGGTCAGTACACGGGTTTCTCGTCCATGGCGCCAGCGTGCGCCTAATGCGGCGATGGCGCTGAGAGCGGCTCCAATGGCGGTCGAACCAAGAATCACCAGGACCAATGAGGTTTGGTACTCCCAGAAGAGAAACTGAATTGTGACGGGAAACGTATTTTGCAAGGCAAAGAGGGCGATGAGAATCGCCAAGCCGAGTGCCACAAACAGAGACGTCATGGTGTCCTATCCTCGCGAATTGGGTTAGGCGGATCGCAATGAAGGGTTCCACCGGTGACGTATCGCCCCTGGCATAGTTGCCGACCCTGAACTCGTCCAAGACTTCGGTGCCCTCCCCCTGTGTGGGCGGATTTCTTTCCCTTTGTGCGCCGCGAGGACGTAGCGCGTGCATCTGACTGCCTTGATTATCCATTTGATGATACGAGTTCGTGCTCGTGTTCTCGTAGCAGGAGTCAGACCAATATGGTCCGATGGATGGCACATACATTGTATTACTGTATTACTCCAGAAGTGAGTCATGGATTATCACAAAAATGCTGTATTGTTCCACAGTGTTGGATTCTGCCCTGCCCCAAGAATCCCCAAGAGCGTCGAAGCATCTACAATCATCTGCGAAGACCAGAACAGGACGACCCGGGAAGTGGCATACCATTTCCGGATGGTTTCGCGACAATGATCAATGTCGTGATCCTGGGGCATCGGGTTCTCAGGGCATTAGCGAACTAGAGAGGAGTAAATCAATGTGATTGCAACAGGTATGCGGTGGAACGGCTTGACAGGATTAAAGTAAGATGATATAAGTGACCATACAGTCACTTATGAATATACAGTCATAAATGACTTATGCGAGGAAAGTGAGGTGGTTCTGGTGTTGATGGCAGTGGTTGAACCAGGGGGCGGTCATATGGAGAGAAGATTCGTCGACCGTCGAAAGGCAGAGGAGAAGGGGGTTGATGTGTCAATTGTCAACCCGATGGCCGTGGACGGAGCCAAAGTGGATCGAGCTTCCGGGAACGTAGAAAGCCATCGAGAGGAAGTGAGGGGACATTCGAAGCTCTTGATCTGGGATCAAGAGGGAAGCTGTCACGAGGGGAAAACACCGTGTATCGGGAAAACAACGATGTTTGTTGAATCGGTATGGATGGCCCCTGTTGGTTCGGAAGTGACCATCAGCGTTGTTCCTAAAGAAGGGGATGCTGTTGGGCAGGAACTTACCAAAGGAACGGTTCTTTGGCACTGTCCGCAGGACGATGAATTTAAAAACCAATCAGGATTCGGCCTGCTCTTGCAACAACATAGGCTGCAAGGATCCGGTCCAGACCTGATAGATGGGGGAAAGCACTAGGCATAGTACGAAAATTTGATGAGTGCGCAGCTAAACTTCATGACCCAGAAAGGGAGGTGCAGTATGACAGACGGACGTTGCGGAGTGCTGGGAGCAGGGTTGTCATTTTTAGCGGGGTGTGTGGTCGGAGGAACGGCCGCCTTGCTCTATGCCCCACAATCGGGGACTCGAACTCGTCGTCGAATCGCAGATTTTGCCGAAGATGTCCGTGATCGAGCCGGAGATGTAACTGAGCAGGCAACCGAAAAGATCCAGAGTGCAAAAGAGCAAGCGACGGAGAAGTTTCAGAAAGCCATTGAACGAGGCCGCAACTTTGTCAATACCTGAGGTGAGCAGTGAATGACGACCTTCTGTCGGGAATTGGAAGGCTTGAAGGAGGATAGTCATGAGGTGCGAACGTTGCAAAGGGTGCATGATTCGCGATTCTTTCGTCGATCTGAGAGATGATACAGGACGTGTACTGTTCGAAGGGTGGCGCTGTATCAATTGCGGCGAAGTCGTCGATCCGGTGGTGCTTACGCATCGGATTGATGTGCCGACCAAACCCTATCGGGGGCAAACGAGGGATCGTCGCACGTGGGAACGTTTGACTGCTGTGTGATGTGACTGAGAGGGAAACGCTGAAGGAGAGACGGCTGTCAGTCCAGCCGACTCCGATTGATCAAAAAACATTGGATGGTACGGTCAGCGTTCAAGATGGAGTGGATGAGGAAGTTAACCAAATATTTGGTGTTTGGAGTTTGCAGAAAGAAAACCAATACGTGCAGTTTTAGGGAAGGGGAATCCTCCAAGACGAAAAGGAGTTCTGTATGAGGAATGTGATTAGACTAGGCCTGATTATAGCAACATCGTGCATTGCTATCGGTTGTGCGTCGAAAGTCGCCCCCGTAACACCGGCGCAACTGGCGGACACTGAAGCCACGATCCGGAGCGCTGAATCAGCGGGTGCGTTCGAACGCGCGTCTGATTTGCTACAGAAATCAAGACAGGCGCTGAGTGCCGCCCAGCAGGCTTCCGGGAAGGGCGACCATGAGATAGCTCGCAAGCGCCTTCTTGAGACGACGACCTATGCCGAAGCGGCGCGGGTCCGAGCGCAAGCGGAACAGAAGAAGGGCGAGGCGGCCATGGTGCGGCAGCAAGCGGATGAGATTGAGGCCAAAGCCAAAGCGATGCAACAACAACTGCACGCTGAATAACGCGGGCCTGTGTCTGGAGTCTGAGGAGCGAGAAGCTGAAGCTATGAAGAACCAAGTGGACAAAGGAGATCCTATGCGAAACAGAAGGGTGAGTCTCAGTTCCATTCTCTTGGGCGTCTTGACCGTCGCGGCTTGTGCGGCTCCTGGGCCACCACCGAAAGAGCTGGTCGAGGCACGCCTTGCCGTCCAAGATGCCAAAGAGGCGAAGGCGGACAAACGCGCAACGCGGACCTACGACTCCGCAGTGGCGAACTTAGATGCTGCCAACAAGTCCTGGGATAAGGACCATGACGCGTCGGCCATTCTCCACCAGGCACGGCTGGCCGAAGCTGAGGCCAGGAAAGCGCAGTACGCGGCAGAAGCGCAGGCGGCAGATGAAGCCCTCCGCAGTGAAACAGATCGAAAGACCCGTCAGGCTATTGCCCTGCGTGATGCTGAACTAATCTTGCTCCGAAAGAGAGGGCAGGAAGCAGAGCTGGGACGGATGAAGGCGCTGGCCCAGGAGCAGGAACAGGCGCTGCTTGCGGCCAAAGAAAAGCTGACGGCTGAGCGGGCCCGCGCTGAGCAGGAGGCCGCTCGGCTTCGTGAAGAGCAGGGAAAACTCGCACTGGCGGCCGAGCAGCAGGAGAAGCTTGCGCTAGCAGCCGAGCAGGCCCGTGCCGAGGCAGAGGCTGTCCGGATTCGCGACGAACAAGAAAAGCTCGCGGCGCTGGCGGCGGAGCAGGCCCGCGCAGAACAGGCAGAACATGAGCTCGTTCGGCTTCGTGCCGAGCACGAAAAGTCGCGGGCAGAGTTGACCAACACGTTGTCACGTCTGACCCAGGTGCGCGAGGAGGCCAGGGGGGTCATCGTCACGTTGCCCGGGAATATCTTTTTCAATGTCAATAAGGCGGACGTTAAGCCGGCGATGCAGATACAGTTGACGAAAATCGCGAAGGCGCTGGCAGCAGTGCCAGATCAGCAGCTCCTCATCGAGGGGCATACCGATTCGGATGGGTCGAGCGAGTATAACCTGTCCCTCTCTGAGTCGCGTGCGCTGTCGGTCCAAAAGATTCTGCTTGCCGGAGGGATTACGGCAGAACGGATGGACATCAAAGGGTATGGGGAAAGCAAGCCGCTGGCAGACAATACAACGCCGGCCGGGAAGGCTCAAAATCGCCGGGTTGAGATTGTGCTGGTGCCAGGGAAACCGTGAAGGCTGGTGAGTAAAGAGCCAGGTTCTGCTGTTAAGGACCGATGATGTGAGCCCTGTTTCGAAGGGCTGCGGCCGCACCCTCGTAGGAGGATGCGGAGATCGGGAACTGTACTGCGAGGTGCAAGAAGAGAGGTTAAATGTAACCGAAGGACATGAGCGAAAGGAGGGAGCGAATGACCATCCGAACTTCAGAAAAATGGAATATGCGAAAGGATGTGGATGTCATTCCTCACCTCTGGTCGATTATTTTGGCCGGCGGAGAGGGAACGAGATTGGCCCCAATGATCAAACAGTGGCTCGGCGAGGAGCGCCCGAAGCAATATTGTACCTTCACGGGGACCAGGTCTATGCTTCAACACACCGTGGACCGGGCTGACCGACTCGCTGCTCCCACCCGGCGAGTAACTGTCGTCGGTGCCGGTCAGGAAGAGACCGCGCGCAGCCAGTTGGATGGTAGAGGGGGATTTCTCGTGGTGCAACCGGCAAACCGTGATACGGCTCCGGGAGTCTTTCTCCCCCTCTCCTATGTCCGGGCGGCGGATCCCGACGCCACCGTCGCAATCTACCCATCCGACCACTTTGTCCACCCCGAAAAGCAGTTGGTTGATGCGGTCAGGCATGCCACCCATGCGATTGACTTGCTTGAGGATCGACTGATTCTTTTGGGCATGCAGCCGGATGGAGTCGATCTGGATTATGGCTATCTCCAGGTGGATCGATATGTGGCGGGGTACGGGGCTCATTCCCTGTGGCACGTCGGACGATTTGTGGAGAAGCCGGAACGGCACATGATGAGGACATTCGCGGAAGGACAGGTACTGTGGAACACCATGATCGTTGTCGCGAAAGTCGAAACGCTCTGGAAACTTGGGACAAAAGTGCTGCCATCGATGATGCGCCTGTTCGAAACGCTCGTGCCAGCCGTCGGCACGACGAAAGAAGATCTAGCGCTGCATGGCATCTATCGGACCATGCCGACGCACAATTTCTCAAGGGATTTTCTTGAGCACGTGTACCACAAGGTCTCGGCCTTAGATATGACGGACGTGGACTGGAGCGATTGGGGGAGGCCAGAGCGAATTGCCCAGAGTCTCCACAAGATTGGGAAGGCCCCGACGTTTCCGGTTGAGCTGGTTGGGGTTGCATAACGATCGATCATGACTAACAATGAAGCTCTTGAGTCCAGTGTCGGGAAGAGCGTGGTAGGTACCTCATTGGAGAACGAAAGATCGGTTCACGGATGCTAAGGAGGACTACATGAAAGAGCCAGTGAAGAAAAAGTCTTCTTCGCCTCGACCGACTCGCACCCAGAAGGGACCCAAGAAAGAGTCGGTCGTGTTTGAGTATTTCGATCCTTCGGCCCAAGTCGTGACTGTGGTGGGAGACTTCAATCAGTGGAATCCGCAGGGCAAACCGATGAAACGGGACGCCGGTGGACTCTGGAAGGTGAAAGTATTGTTGGCTCCAGGCACCTATCAATATAAGTTTGTGGTGAATGGGGAGCGATGGGAAGAGGATCCGCTCAACCTCCAACGGGTCATGAACGAACACGGTACTTTCAATTCCGTACGCAATGTTGGGATCAATGTCGACGGGAGTTTTGGCCCTACCTCATAGAGAGATGAAGGAAACAGCGATGAACACATTAGCACAGGATGAGCCCTCGCTCTCACGGGTCGAGCGACGAAAGGCACGAACGAACAGGCGGCTCTTGGAGGTCGCACGGCGACTGTTTTCCGAAAAGGGCATCTATTGGGCGAAGATCGAAGACATCACGGAATTGGCCGACCAGGGGAAAGGGACCTTCTATAAGTATTTTGACTCCAAGGAGGCGATCATTTGCGCATTACTCAAAGAGGGGTTGGATACCTTGCTCGCCAAGACGGAGCAGGCTGTTCAAAAGGTCCCGACAGGACCGAAGATTCTATCGGCGGCCATCGAGGCGCGCGTGGACTTCTTTCTGAATGGCCCCGAGTATTTGCTCTTTTTTCACCAGGTCAGGGGACTGATGCAGCTTCAGGTCGGTGTGGCCAGTGACTTGCGGGCCATTTACAACGCCCATCTAGATCGGCTTGCGCGACTGCTCAAACCGGCTATGGGGAATGGTCAGCCTGGCAGCGCGCGAGACATTGCCAGGACGATGGCAGCCTATACATCGGGAGTCTTGACCTATGAGGTGTTGTTTGAAGGTCAAGAATCTACCGGGCGCAGGCGTCAATATTTTGTGGACGTGCTTGATCGCAGCCTCCAGCCGCTGCTGAAAGCCGGCAATGGATCTCGATGAGAAAAGGGCGACTAAACGTCGGATTGAGAATGCCTTCGCATTGGAGGGTCTGTGGAGATGTCGCCAAGCGATGCTGACAGAATGGCTTTTGAAGGAAGAAGCTGCTTGCGGAAAGAATGTGGAAGGGGCAGTATGGGGTTACAATCGCGAACCTCATGAATTCTGAAGCGATTGCAGCCAATGAAGAATGCGGTTGAAGAAACATAGAGAGGCGAGTGAGGCTCAAGGTCGTACGTCGCAAGCGTTCATGAAAGCCATGAACTGGCCGGTGGTCGAACAACGATGTTCACGGTCGCGCGGCGTGTCAGGGCTTTGCGGAGGCGTGCATCATGACGCACGAGAGGCTCTGATGGGGAGGTTGCGTGGAATGGTGAGGGAGATGGTGCATTGAGCAGCACAGGCAAGCGTGTGCTGGCGATCGTGATGGCCGGAGGCAAAGGCGAACGGCTCATGCCGCTGACGGAATTTCGCAGCAAGCCGGCGGTGCCGTTCGGAGGGAAATATCGTATCGTCGACTTCGTGCTCAGCAACTTCTTGAACTCCGACATCATGGCGATGTACGTGCTGGTGCAGTACCGTTCGCAATCGCTGATCGAGCACTTGCGGCGGGCATGGCGAATCGGCGGGCGGATTAAGCAGCAATTCATCACAGTGGTCCCGCCGCAGATGAAGGCAGGCGGCGGATGGTACGAAGGGACTGCCGATGCGGTCTTTCACAATCTGAACCTCATTGAAGATTGCTCGCCGGACCTGGTAGCCGTGTTCGGTGCTGATCATATCTACCGGATGGATATCGACCAGATGGTGCGGTTCCATCAGGAACGACGGGCCGATGTGACGGTCGCAGCCAGACCGGTACCGCTCCATGCCGCACGTGGGTTTGGTATCATCGAGACCGATACGACTGATCGCATCGTGGGTTTTGCGGAAAAACCCAGACATCCCAAGCCGATGCCCTCTGATCCGGAACATGCCTTCTCATCGATGGGTAACTATATCTTTGAGACGGATGTCTTATTAAAGGTGTTGTCCGAGGATGCCAGAAAAGGAGGCTCTCACGACTTCGGTCGGGACGTGATTCCCTCCATCATGAAAAAGAACCACGTGGTGGCCTATAATTTTATGCAGAATGTCGTTCCTGGGTTGAAACCCTATGAAGAACGGGGATATTGGCGCGATGTCGGGACGTTGGAGGCGTACTGGCAGGCACACTTGGATATTCTTGGGGAATGTCCGATCTTCGACCTGCGGAATGGAGAATGGCCCATCTTGAGCGACACGTTCGATGGCCCGACCGCAAGCTTGGCGAAGGCCTATGTCGAGGATTCTATGATCGGGCAGGGAAGTCAGGTTCTTGATGCTGACATCAGGCGTTCGGTCATCGGTCGTAATGTGCGCATCGAATCGGGCACCAAGATCGAAGAGTGTATCATCCTCGACGGTTCGATCGTCGGCGCAAAGTCGCATCTGCGACGAGTGATCGCCGATCGGTTCAACGTGATTCCCGCCGGCTCCGAAATGGGATTGAATCCGGCACAAGATCGCAAACGCTATCACGTCTCACGGTCCAACCTGGTTGTGTTACCCAGACAGTTTCGTGGAATTCCCCATGATCGGCCAAGGAAGGAAGGCATACAGGGAGGAATCGTATGAGCAAGAAACGGATGAGCCTGACCAGGCCCGTCAAGATGTTGACCATCGTGGCGCGTCCTGATCCGTCACTCAGGCCGGTCGGGTCGGAACTGGTTCCACTACGGACTCGAGTCCATCTGTCCTGTGGACGGGCGCAACGTGTGGCACAGACCTGTGTCCAACACGCAGCCGTCTTCGTGAGTTGGTTACACCGAAAGTCTTGGAGAGCGACTGAACTAGGGTGGAATACCGCCAAAGCGCTGGGAAGTGGAGTGTCGTTTATTCTTCAGGGTGCCAGCACGACGGCTCACGCGCTTCGAGATGAAACAGCCAAGGCAACCGGATGGGTTCGACCTCGACCCCGAGTGTCGGAAGAGCGGCTCCAGATCGCCGCATCATCCGCTGTGGAAGCCGTGCCACATGAGCTGGACCTTATTCACGAGGTCCGAATGTTACGGGCGCAGGTCCAGGCGCAGAACAAGATCCTGGCCGAGTTGACCTACGTATTGATGGAGGACAGGAAACGCGTTCGTGAGACTGATCAGCTGATAGGACAGCACGACCGACAAACCGAAAGACGGTTATTGCATGTCCTGCAGGCAAACGTGGGTGCCGATGAGAACTGGGGGAACACCAAATCTACCAGTTCGCACGTGATCGCCGACTAGCCGTGTCCTTGCCATCTCATTTGAGCGTTCGAATAATGTTGACCGGGTTGATCCAGCGTGCTGGAGGACATGCTCTTGACATCAATCGCAATGCCACGAATTCCAGTCGCCACGTACCGCCTTCAGCTTAACTGCACATTCACGTTTCAGGACGCGACACAACTCATCCCCTATTTGGACGACCTTGGGATCACGGATCTCTATTGCTCCCCCTATTTTCGGGCAGTACCTGGTAGCCTCCACGGGTACGACGTCGTCGATCCGA
>CABVRS010000006.1:12667-52491 GCA_902500745.1 uncultured Nitrospira sp. | reverse complement strand
AGAGCGGTGGAGATCATGGGGGCGGAGACGCCGGTGGAGCACAGGAACACCAGCATTGAAAATCGATCGTCGTTGTCCACCCTTGGAACATGTCCATGAGTTGATGGTGTGTTCCAGAAGAGAACGTAACGGAGGGACTCGCATGTTTTTACGCCTCATGATCAGCGCCGTCGTGGTCGTTTTGATAGGACCTTTGGTTCTGGCTCAAACCCATACGGCAGTTACGAAGAACGGAGAGAAAATCTTCCAGCAACACTGTGTCGGCTGCCACGGAGCCTCGGGTGATGGGTTGGGTCCTGATATCAAGGAGTTGATCGTTCCGCCTGCGAATTTTCGCGCACCGAAATATCGAACCAAGACCGATATGGATCTGTATCTTGCGATCAAACAAGGAGTTCTTTTCAGCCCGATGCATGGATGGGCCGATCGGCTGTCGGATCAGGAGATTCGGGATGTGCTCATCTACATTCGCAGTTTGGCTCCGTTCAACCCTGTCGGTTAGTTGAGGGGAGGAATACGAAGAGGATGGAAATGGTTCTCACATCAGCATGACCATCCAAGATACGAGGATGCCCTTCTATCTGTTGCCGAGAGCCAAATCAGTAGAATGACTGGTTGTTGATCCAATATTGATGGCGTAAGATCTCATCAAAGTGCACTACTCTAACAATACTGACGAGTGCCCCTGGTATCGACCGCGCGCTCCAAGCAATGGGAACAATCTTCAGTAGGGAGGATCCATCATGGCAAATCAGGATAGCAGAAGCTCACCTGAAACGGTGTTCCTCGCATTTCTCGGCGGAGCAATCGGAGGAATGATCGCCGGCATCCTTCTCGCTCCTAAGTCCGGTGAGGAAACGCGTCGCGTGATCCAACGCCATACCCGAAGGACGGAAGACGACATTATCGAACGGGCAAAGGAGGCGCGAGCGGCTCTTGATGAGGTGATCGAGCGGGGGAAGCATTTCGTGGATGAACGGCGAGCGGATGTGGAAGCGGCCGTGAAGGCCGGTCGAGACGCGATGAAAGAACAAATGGACAAATACCGTGACTGATCGCGATCATGCGATCCATTCACCGTGCTCATGGAGCATTCGGTTCTGATAAACGAGAAGCTGCCGCTTCATGCCCATCTGCCTAGGAAATCAATTCATAGGACAAGGACGACACCATGAGTGAACCACAGACCATCACGGCATTTTATGAAAAGGATCACGACCGTCTGGATGAGTTATTCAAGACCTTTCAGGCATCCAAAGGCTCCGACTTGGCCAAGGCGAAGGAAGCCTTCAAGGAATTCAAAATCGGCCTCCAGCGGCATATCGTGTGGGAAGAAGAACTGCTGTTCCCGATATGGGAAGACAAAACCGGAATGGTCGAGGACGGGCCGACGCCTATGATGCGACATGAGCATAGCCAGATCAAACAGTTGCTCGATGCGATCCACCACAAAATAGAAGGACAGAATCTGGATACCGATCGGGATGAACAGGCACTCGTACAGCTACTGGGCTCGCATAATCGAAAGGAAGAACGGGCACTGTATCCTGCTATTGATAATGTCATCAGCCCGGATGAATGTGTAAAAATCTTCAGCGACATGAAGAATATTCCAGAAGACCAATACAATGCTTGTTGCAGTCAACACTGAGGTGAGCTGAATGGGACAGCGAGAGGACAGTGTGAGAGAAATTGAGTTCAAAGTAAGGGTTGAGCAGGGATCGGAGGCGCTTCGCCTGATCGGTTATAGCCTGATCTTCCTCGTGGGCTGGCTCGGGGTGCTGTCACCGCTGGGATCAGACGGGAATGCCAGGGCCGAGTCATCCGTCGAACAAACGGGTGTGAAGCGCAAAGCGAATGTTGAACGAGGTCGGGACATCTTCCACGGCAAAGGGGCCTGCTCCTACTGCCATGGAATGGACGGCTATCTTGATCGATTGCCACAAATGAAAGAGGACATCGCCGCGCTCATCGCGCGGCTGAATCCTCCCCCCACCGATCTGCGCAATCCCGGTGTACTCCGCCTGAAGACGAACAAGGAACGAGCCCGCGCCATCCGGGAAGGCCATCCCGGCACTGGCATGTTTCCCGATAGGACGATGACCAATCAGGACCTTGCCGACACGCTATTCTATCTGGCGTTCATCAGAAAAGATCCCAATCCGGAGCAGTAGACCAAGGGTTTGCGCCAGGTCATATCGCCATCGAGCCGATCGTCGGCTTGCCTGCATATCGAATAACGATATACAATGCAGGTCGATGATCAAAAGCTTCCGCTGTACCGATACCGAAAAGCTATTTCACGGCGAACGTGTGAAGCGGTTCCAGAGTATCGAATCCGTGGCTCGTCGGAAGCTGGAAATGGTTGCGGCTGCCAAGAGGCTGGATGATTTACGGAGTCCACCGGCCAACCGACTGGAGGCTCTCAAGCGAGACCGTCTTGGACAATACAGCATTCGAGTGAACGATCAGTTTCGCGTATGTTTTCGTTGGAGCGATGGTCCGGAAGATGTTGAAATTGTAGACTATCACTAAGAGGAATCGGCCATGCGTAAGAAACTATTGCCGCCTATTCATCCGGGAGAGATCTTGAGGGAAGAATTCATGAAGCCGCTGAATCTGTCTGCCAACGCACTTGCCCAACGTCTTGGCGTGACGACCGCACGAGTCAACGAGATTGCTAACGAGCGGCGTGGGATCACTGCCGACACCGCGCTGCGACTCGCGCGATGCTTTTCCACGACGCCGGAATTCTGGATGAACCTTCAACAGCGATACGAGTTAGAAGCTGCACGGCGGACCATTGGTACGTTGGTGCAACGCAAGGTGATAGCGCTTGACTTGGCCGGATAGCAGCAAGTGAGAGAAGTTCAGCTTGGAAATGCTCCTCACGCTTGAAGCGCGAATTGGTCGGAAAGTGCGGGTGGAGTTTGCAGCGTGTTGAATCGATTTCCTGTGAATTCAGTCCGTGTAGAGTTAGGCTGAATAGTAAATGTTTGCAGCTGAATTGGTAGTAAAGCTGGTTGGCCTGTCAGCACGAGTTCTGTTCGTCTAGATACTTTTAGACAGCCAGGGTACTGGCGCTGATGCGGCTCCCAGGAGGCATTGTTCCGAGGCCATCCCGCACGCTGTTCAGAAGATCATTCGCGAGCGCTATCCAGATTTTCATATACGTACGAGGAAAGATTCCACACACGGATGTCCAGGGATTGTCAAAGTGGACTTCTATGGAGATGGGAGAGCTGTCTATGCTGTTGTTATCCAAAAAGATCGTAATGAGCGAGGGATGGAGCAGGAGGGAAAGTTACTCTTGGCGGGTAGGGAAACTCAGAGTTGGAAGGTAGAGGTATTGGAGGACGAAGGTAATCCCGGCAGCCTTTGGCACGCTCTCGCCGATGAATTTGTAGATATGTATCAGGGAGAATTGCAACAGCCAAAGGCGACATCATCTTGTATTTTGGGTATGAGTCTTGGGAGAGGGCATACGGATGGACTGGAGAGAAAATGGAAAGGATCCAATTGACGGACTAGAGAAATAATAGCCCACAAGAAAGCCTTTGGATATTCACGTATTCAGAAGTCTCATGGAACACCAGAATCCTCTCATCCACGATGCGGCAGGCTTGGCTGGTCGTGAGGGTGAAGATCAGTTCAGATCTAGTTCGCTGATCTCTGGGACCGCTTCGGAGAGGTGGACGATGGGTAGCTGCACATCCTCCGTGGCCTTCAGTCTATACGTTGAGAGGGTGTCCTCTAACTAGTGATGTCGGGTGGTGACATCGATCGTATGTAAGACAGCACATCCAACATCTGCTGGTCCGTCAGTTTGTCACGAAACCCATGCATCGGGCTGAACAAGACGCCGTTCGAAATCGCCACGAGCAGTTCCCAATCCGTCTTCGAACGACTGATCTGGGATCGAAGGTCGGCTGGGTGGACGATCAAATCATGACTGTCCGGTCCATTCCCGTCCAGCTTCGCTCCATGGCAACGGAGACATTGTTGTTCATACACGCTCTGTCCGGCCTTCGAATCTCCTCGAATCGCTTGAGCCAAGACCACAGTGGTCGAGAGAACAACGAAGAACAGTGCGAGGGTTAGCGAGGTCTTCATCTTTACTCCTTTCACCGAAGGACCAACACCGGACAGGTCACATGGTGAACGACGGCATGAGACACACTCCCTATGAGGAAGCGTGAAATGCCTTTGCGTCCATGAGAGGTGACGATCACCAGATCCATACCCTTCGCCTCCTGTTCAATGACCGCGACGGGATTGCCCGTGGCGACTTTCGTGCTCACCGTATAGCGAGGGTGTAAGAGTTTGGCGGCGGTCGACGTGACGAGTTCCTCCGCATAGCGCTCCGCGCCCTCCCACCATGTTTCAGTTCCGAGCGCGTCATAAGGGTCGTTGACGCCGATCGGAATGAGAGCATGAAGCACGCAGAGCTCGGTAGGGTCGGCGAAGGGATGGTGCGTGAGCCAGTTCACGATTCGATCGGCGTCGTCTCGATCCTCGATGGCGACGAGCACCCGTTGAATCTTGCGTGCCGCACCTCTGACGATCAACGTCGGGCGGGAGCCATGCAGCAGGACACGATGGGACACACTTCCGAGGACGAATTCTGAAAGACGGTTTCGTCCACGCACACCGACGACAATGAGATCGGCGGAGAGATTGTCGGCGCTGTCGAGGATGAGCTGCGCGGGGCTGCCGACTTCAGTGACCTTCCTGATAGACTCGATCTCTGGTGGAATCATGGTCGCGGCGTGATCCAGAGCCTTGTGCCCGGCATCGACCATCGCCTTTCGGAAATCGTCGTATCCTTGTACGTTGCCGGCCTGGGCCACGACCGGATGTTGCCAAATCCCTAAATCAACGCCATGAACCAGTGCGACGTCGGTGGGATGATAGAGTTGGAACGTTTGGGCAACCGCTGCGAAGGTCTGATCGGACCAGTCAACGCCTATGACGACTCTCATGCGATGCCCTTTCTCATCACGACCGTCAGAACAGTGGATGGGGCGCAGTGCCGAACGGAAGCACGCCCGGCGATTCACCGAGATGGCCCCGAAGCCGCCACGCACCCTCTTCAGGGACGAGGTAGTGCACTTCTTCATGCCAACTGTCGATGGGGACATACAGGCCGGTGGTCTTCGACCTGGCCCAGAGATGGCCGGTACAGGTGACCTCCAGCACGGCATCCTTCCCTGCTCCGATCTTGGTTATCTTCGTGAAGAGATGGGTGCTGGCGATCTCCTTGTATTCATCAAAGAGATCCTTCCAGATCTTGCGAATATCGTCCTTCTTCAACCCATGGTAGTTGTACTGGGAGGCATAAATGTCCATCACCTTTTCGAGGTCATGGGCTTTGATCGCTTGTTCCGCCTGCTCAAAGGCTTCGACGACGGTGTTGACCGTCGCCTTGTCGACCTCAATCACCGACCCGGACGGCACGACGATTTTTGCCGCTGCGGTGCCGACTCCGCCAGCACATGCGATAAAGAGAACGAGTGAGACGACCGCCGAACCAGCACGACCTCGTACGCTCACGTGAGCCTCCTTCGGGAGTCGAGCCACCAACTTGCCGGTGTCTTGGTTTGTGTCATCGTACGTGCCTCTCTCATGGTGACGGTAAACCAGTTTGAGAATGTGTCCGCTCTTTCCATTCCAACTCTGACTCTTCCGCGAGGTTCAGATACTCGACCACATCGTGATCGCTGACCTGGGCGAAGTTGATATAGTGATTCCCCACGGCCCAGAAGGGATCCGGTGTGGCGAGGATTATCAACTCATCCACTTGTTTGCGAGCTTCGGGAATAATGTCCACAGGGCCAACCGGAATGGCACCAATCAGGCGGCGTGGCTTGAGAGGTCTAATCGACTGGACAGCTGCGAAGAACGTGGAGCCGGTGGCGATCCCATCATCCACCAGAATAACGTTGCGGTCGGTAAGTGCGGGAAAGTGCCGGCCTTGGCGGTACAGGTCCTGCCGTCTCGCGATCTCTCGTTGTTGCACCTGAACCACCTCCTCGACGTCCGGGTGAGAAAGACCGTACGCCGCCATAGCATCGAGGTTCACATAGACCGTCCCTGTTTCACTCACCGCCCCCAACGCATACTCAGGATTATCCGGCGCTCCCAGTTTACGAGTGATGAAGACATCCAGCGGAAGATGCAGCCCGAGGCTCAGCTGGTACCCAACGGCGACCCCTCCACGGGGCAATGCCAAGATGATGGCTGCTTCGTCCCCCTGATAGCTGGTCAGTCGCTCGGCAAGCCGTCGACCGGCCTCTTCACGATTCTTGAACGTCACACTCGCTCCTTCCGCCCAGTGGGCTCGCCGTTCTACATGAGACCGCTGGTCACCCCGACTCCGATCATAAACAGTGCCAGTAGAATCAGGATGAGTGTGAGCAGCGAATGGTGGTGTGGCGCTGCCTCCTTGTCATCCCAATGTACCTCCCAGGGAATTTCGAGGTAACGAGGATGGCGAAACATGATGCCCTCCTTCTCGAATCAGGCAATTTTAACTTCAATCGCTTTCGGCTTGGCCTTCTCCGACTTTGGAAGATGGACTTTCAAGACCCCGTCTTTGTACTCGGCGTTCACCTTGGATCCGTCGGCATCTTCCGGAAGCGTAAAGCTCCGCATAAAGCTGCCATAGGCTCGTTCTACTCGATGATATTTCTTATCTTTCTCTTCCTTTTCATATTTACGCTCGCCGGTGATCATGAGGACATCGTCATGGACATTCAATTTGATGTCCTCTTTCTTCATCTCCGGGATCTCGGCTTTGATGACGTACTCCTTGTCATCCTCCGAGATATCCACCAGCGGAGACCATTCCGCCACGGTGATAGCCTCCTGCTTATCCCCACCGGAAGGAACCGATGTACGACCGAAGTAACTCGAAAGTCGCTTCTCCATCTCCTCGAGTTCCTTGAATGGATTCCATCGCGTCGTCGGTTCCCATCGTGTCAATGTGCTCATGGCCACAACCTCCTTCAATTTAAAGTGATGATCAGCTACAGGCCCTACTCCCGACTTGTGCATTGACGGTGCCATGAATGAAAGAGGTGGAACAGTAAAGGCCGTCTTCCCGAAAAAACAGCGAGTTAGATTCCAATCCAATAGGGAACGGTCAGCGGTCTGTAGCATTACGGGGCAGTCACATACGTGAGGCTGTCGCCTCATTCACCATTGATCGGTGTAGACGGAGGTATGGAACGGACGGAGGGACCCTTCCTGTGAATCTTATCGTGTAAGTCTGGCTCGTATGAAAAGGAGGGACCCATCATGACGGAAACAGTTGCTGAGAAAAGGAGTGGATGGGGAGATCGGTGTCATCGTTGTGGCGGCCTCATGGTTCCCGAACAGGTGGTAGAAATCAGGTCAATAGATTTCCGTTGCGTGAGCTGTGGCGAGCGGATCGATCCTGTCATTCTCGCTCATCGTCAGGTCCATCGTCCGGAAGAACTTGTGCGTGAGGAGGCCGAGAAACTCTCTGTCGATCATGGCAAGCGCCGACTGAACTAAACCTTCCTTGCCTACAGCGAATGGGTCTCGAGAAGATGAGCTCGAGTAGTGATCACTACATTGAATAGTCTGGCGGTGAAACAAAAGACCGGAACAGAAAGGGGGGTCGAGAATGCTTGCTTCTGTGTCCTCTTTTGCCCCACGCCATCCTGATCTTCTGTAGCACCTCTCACCACACCACCATCTCTCCCTCATGCGGCCAAACACCTAAAAGTAGATTAGTTTCTGTGGATTTTCTTACTCAAGGGGAGTTGCACAAGGGTGGTACGCAGGTTGCGTATACCTGGAATGTCGAACAGCCGCCATAGCGGCGACCGTTATGTGTTGGTGGGAATCAGGCACGAGAAGAGTCATCAATGAGAGCAGGCGGCATGGTGATTGGTCGGACGAGCCAAGGGGGAGCGCGATGAATGTTGGGATGGGCTGGTATGTGGTCAAGAAGAACAGTAGGGCAATAGAAAGACGATGCAGTTCACGTGTCGAACATGGAGGTAGAGCAATGAGGATCAGATCGGTTTCAGGTCTCGGACTAGCCACGTGCATTGCTGTGACAGGAATGAGCTTGTTCGGTGCGGGAACGGGTACCGCGTACGCCCAAGCTCAGGAGATGGGCGGCCCACCATCGAAGGTGGAGATCACCATTAAAGATCGGCAGCACGGCTATCAGACTGTCGGTGTGACCCATCCGTCGCAAGACACGATTATCATGGTTCGGAACGAGGATAAGGTCACCCATGGGTTTGCCTCGAGGCTGTTTCGGGATATCGATGTCCAGGTGGAAAATGGCAAGGAGGTGTGGGGGAAAAACTTCCGGTCGTTCCATGTGGAGCCAGGACAGATCATGACGCTCCGCTTTTCGACGGCGCCGACGAAATTGAGCCGCTACGTGGGCGCCGAGAGTATGCGTCACGCAATTTGGTGCGACCTGCACCCCGAAGTCCGGGGGGAGTTGTATGTAGTAGAAACGAGGGGCGATCTCGGTGGTGGTTGAGCGCTCCCCATCAACGACCTCAAGATCTCTCGTCATTATTAGGATTACGATGCCCCTCCGGGGAGCGATGTGCAAAGAGTCAAGGGTGGGTAATGCGCGCGGGAGAAACGTGATGACGTAGAGCTGATCTTCTCGGCTTGCGCGAGAAGAGGAGAGCCCGTACCATGGCAACAAGGACGATGATCAGGGATCTCCGTCATGCCAATGGTCAGTCAATCATGCGGTGTTCTACCAAGAGTCGACCTCCAGCGATTGCTCGATGCCTTGAGCGCGGAGGGGTATCGAGTGGTTGGGCCCACCGTGCGAGAAGGATCCGTTGTCTGGGAGACGATCAGCTCGGTGTCCGAGCTGCCGATCGGCTGGCGTGATCAACAGGAACCGGGACGCTACCGGCTGGAACAGACCGGCTCACAGGAACTCTTCGGTGTCGTTCATGGACCGCAATCGCTGAAGCCGTTCGTCTTTGCGCCGCGTGAGCCGCTCTTACAGATCACGCGGCGCCAAGATGGATTCACCACGAGCCCAACACTCCCTCAGCCGGAAAGGGTGGCAGTCATTGGGGCCCGCGCCTGTGATCTCGCCGGACTGGTCATTCAAGACCGGATTTTCATGAACGAGACGTATCGGGATCCTTACTACGCGACCCGCCGGGAAGGGCTTTTCGTGATCGCCGTGAATTGCACCAGGGCGTTGGCGACCTGTTTTTGTGCCTCGATGGAGACCGGCCCTCGTGCTCAGCGCGGATACGATCTCGCTGTAACCGAAGTGGACGAGCAGCTCCTGGTCGAATCGGGCAGCGAAGCCGGCCGCGATATTCTCTCAACCATCCTTGTGCCTGCCGCCTCGGACGAACTGATTAGTGCAGCAGCAAGTTCGATCCATGCATGTGCCCAGAGCCAGATCCGACGGTTGGATCACTCACGCTTGCCGCAAGCCCTCTATGAGGCTCACGAGCATCCTCGATGGGACGACGTAGCAGGGCGTTGCCTCGCCTGCACGAATTGTACGATGGTCTGCCCGACCTGCTTTTGCCATACGGTTGAGGAGACACCGGATCTTTCGCACCAACATGCCGCGCATGCCAGATTGTGGGATTCCTGTTTTACGCAGGAGCACGGCTACATCCACGGCAAGAACATTCGTCCGACGATTAAGGATCGGTACCGGATGTGGTTGACGCATAAACTGGCGTCGTGGATCGATCAGTTCGGCACGTCCGGCTGCGTCGGTTGTGGTCGATGCATCACCTGGTGCCCGGTCGGGATCGACGTGACGGAGGAACTGTCGGCCTTGCTGACACCGGATGTCCAGCCGCCGCTTGCACTCCAACATAAGGATGGTCCGTAGCCGCGTGTGCCGGAGGTTGAGTCAATGGTCAATCCCTATGTCATCCATCCCGCGACCATTGTGGAGAAGATCCGAGAAGCCGAAGATATTACGACCTACCGTTTGCAGCTTGTCGATGTAGAAGCCCAACGCCGATTCCGATTCAAGGCCGGCCAGTTCAACATGGTGTATCTGTTCGGTGTCGGTGAAGTAGCGATTTCCATCGTGTCCGACCCGGATGAACCGGAACTGCTCGACCATACCATCCGTGCCGTGGGCCGAACCACGAAGGCGATTGCCGCTCTCCAGCCTGGTGACGCCCTGGGCATCCGCGGTCCATTTGGAGCAGGTTGGCCGCTGGAAGAGGCGAAGGGACGGAACATCGTGATCGTCACCGGTGGGCTGGGGTGTGCACCGGTTGTCGGCGCGATCGAATACATCTTCCGGCGTCGCGAGGAGTATGGTTCGGTCAAGATCCTTCACGGCGTCAAGACACCGCACGACCTCCTCTATCGCGAGCGGTTCGATGCCTGGCGGCGGCATCCTGATACCGAAGTCTTGTTGACGAGCGATCAGCCGGATAAGACCTGGCGCTATCATGTCGGTGTTGTGACGGAACTGTTCGAACAGGTGTCGATCGATCCTGAGAAGAGCATGGTCCTGATGTGCGGGCCTGAGATCATGATGCGACTGGGAGTGCCCATTCTGATGAGGCGCGGGATTCCGGCGACGGCCATGTATGTGTCGCTCGAACGGCATATGGAATGCGGCATCGGTCTCTGCGGTCATTGTCAAATGGGTCCGTACTTCTTGTGCAAAGACGGACCGGTTATGCGCTACGACCGGGTCGAGCAGTGGTTAGGGCGGGCGGGAGTATAAGCGTGAAGCGTCGATCGACTTTCGATCCGGAGTTCCAAGTTTCGAGTTTCACGTTATCGATACCAAAAACTTCAAACCTGAAACTTGACACATGACACTTCAAGTCGTTGACCGATACGTTTCACGAGAGACGATGGACGAGCCCATCGTGAAGGGAGTGTGATGTTGGATCGTCAGAAAGGTTCTGGTGAGCAGCGTCGCCCTAGAGTGGCGGTCTTCAAGTTCGCCTCCTGCGACGGATGCCAACTCAGCATCCTGAATCTTGAGGAAGACCTCCTTGCCGTGGGAGAAGCGCTGGATCTTGCCTATTTCCCCGAAGCCTCCAGCGAGATGAAGCCCGGGCCATACGACATTGCGCTGGTGGAAGGGTCGATCACCACCGCAGAAGATGCCCGTCGTATCCTCGCGGTGCGGCAACAGGCGAAGGTGTTGATCACGATCGGGGCCTGCGCGACGGCCGGCGGGATTCAAGCCTTGCGCAACTGGGCCGATGTCGAGGCGTTCAAACAGGCCGTGTATCCCAGCCCGGAATATATTCAGAGCCTCAGTACATCCACTCCCATCTCCGAACATATTCATGTGGATTTCGAGCTGTGGGGCTGTCCGATCGATAAGAATCAGCTGCTTCGTGTCATCACGGATCTCGTGGTGGGGGTCCAGCCTCGTTTGCCGGGCGACAGTGTGTGCCTGGAATGCAAGCGGCGGGGACATGTCTGTGTGCTGGTGGCGAAAGGGATACCCTGCCTTGGGCCAGTCACGCGGACTGGTTGTGGGGCCATCTGTCCCGGCATGGGTCGTGACTGTTACGGCTGCTTTGGGCCAAGCGAGGGAGAACGGAAAGGTCCAGGTCTTCCACCCAACACGGTTTCGCTCGCAACGCGCTTCCATCGCGAGCTGCAACTGATCCCCGTCGAAGTCGTGCGCCGTTTTCGCGGCATCAACGGGTCTGTGTCGCCCTTTCGCACGGAGAGCGAGGCTTGGGAGAAAAAGACGTGACCTGTGTAATGAAGCGGAACGTCCTTTGAGGGCTGAATGTCTGAAAAGCACACGCACACGAGGACCATCGCCGTCGATCTGGTGGCCCGCGTGGAAGGGGAAGGCGCGCTCCGTGTCACGGTGAAGGGCGACGTAGTCCAGGACGTACAACTCAAGATTTTCGAGCCACCCAGGTTTTTTGAAGCCTTTTTGCAGGGTCGGCATTATGACGAAGTGCCGGACATCGTCGCGCGGATCTGCGGGATCTGCCCGATTGCCTACCAGATGAGCGCGGTCCATGCACTCGAGCAGATTTTTGGCCTGCGCGTCGAGGGGGCGTTGCGAGACTTGCGGCGGCTCATCTATTGCGGCGAGTGGATCGAAAGTCATGCGCTGCATGTCTACCTGCTTCAGGCGCCGGATTTTCTCGGGTACGAGAGCGGCATCGCGATGGCGAAAGACCATCCGGCCGTGGTGACTCGTGGTTTGCGGCTCAAAAAAGCAGGCAATGCGATCATGACGTTACTTGGCGGCCGGTCGGTGCATCCGGTCTCCGTGAAGGTGGGAGGCTTCTCGCGGGTTCCATTGCGCCGTGAGCTGGAAGGGATGAAAGACGAACTCTTATGGGCGCGCGATGCGGCGGTGGAAACCGTGCGATGGGTTGCGGGATTCGACTATCCAGAGTTTACTCCCGGTTACAATGACGTGGCGCTCCGACACCCCGATGAGTATCCGTTCAATGAAGGGCAGATCGTCGCCTCCAGCGGGTTACAGATCTCGGTCAACGGGTTCGAGGAACATTTCACCGAACACCAGGTCGCCTATTCCACCGCGCTCCACTGTACCCTACAAGGCTCGTCTTATCTGGTCGGTCCGTTGGCTCGTGTGAACCTGAATCAAGAACATGTGACGCCGTTGGCCAAGCAGGTCTTGGCCGACTGTGCGGTGGCATTGCCGTTGCGTAATCCGTTTCACGGGATCATCGCGCGCTCGGTCGAGATTCTCTATGCCGTGGAAGAATCGTTACGACTGATTGAGCGGTACGAACCTCCACCCATACCGGCAGCGCCTATTACGGTGCAGCCGGGCATCGGGATGGCCTGCACGGAAGCACCCAGAGGAATTCTCTATCATCGGTATGAGGTGGACGGAGACGGCATCGTCCGTAAGGCCAAGATCGTTCCACCGACCTCGCAGAACCAATCTCGCATTGAACAGGACCTGCGTCTGTTCATGCCGCGCCTCCTCTCTCTTCCCGACAAGGAGGCGGCACTGGCCTGTGAGCGGGTCATCCGTTGCTACGACCCGTGCATTTCCTGTGCGACCCACTTTCTGAATTTGGAAATCAGGAGGGAGGGCAGCGCGTGAAAACAAATGGTCCTCGCTCCTCCTCCATTCGGATTATCGGCCTTGGCAACGAGCTGCGAGGTGATGATGCCGTCGGTCTTCTGACTGTCCGCCGACTTCGGCAAACAATCGGTGACCGTGCCGAGGTGATCGAAGCGGGGATGGCGGGCGTTGACCTCATCGAACTGATGAAGGGCGCGTCCGTTGTGATTCTGATCGATGCTGCGCGCGGTGGGAAGGCTCCCGGCAGTATCTATCGACTCGATGCGTCGGTGAGCCGGATCGGTGGACAAGTCTTTCCTCGCTCCAGCCATGCCATCGGGGTATCGGAGGCGATCGAGCTGGCCCGGGCAATGGACGTCCTGCCGGCTACCGTCATCGTGTACGGAGTCGAGGTTGGAAATACTGAACTCGGCCAACCGTTGTCATCTCCTATGGGCGAGGCGTTGGATCACGTTGTGAAACGGATCATCCAGGAATGTGAAGCCTGTCATGCATGAGTTTCATCTGATGACACAAGTCGTGAAGGCCGTAGAGGAAAAGCTGAGCGGAGCGGGCGCCGCCAGGTTATCTGCAGTGCGACTCAAGGTCAGCGCGCTATCTCACTTGCTGACCCATGATCATTCCGCGTTGCAGATCGCGTTTGAGCTGGCTGCTCGTGGCACGAAGGCGCAAGGGGCGGCATTGGAAATCATGCCTGTCCCAGGAGACGCGTGGTGTCCTCGCTGTACTCGAGACGCAATGGTTACGGAATCAGACGATGTCTGTCCGGTTTGCGGGAACGCAGTAATCGCGAGACCCACTGATTCGGAAGTCGTGCTTCACGAATTGGTCGTCCAGGAATGAGTGACGCTCTTGCTCAGCGCGTACGGGTCGAGGTGGAAGGAACGGTGCAAGGTGTGGGATTCCGCCCGTTCGTCTATCAGCTGGCACATGAGTTGGAGTTAGCTGGATGGGTGCAGAACACACGAAACGGCGTGCTCATCGAAGCAGAAGGGAGTGTGTCAGTTGTGGAGATGTTTCTCCAGAGGATGCGCACCGACGCCCCGCCCTCAGCTTCCGTCGAGGCAATGAGCATGATAGTCGTTCCAGTGCTCGACGACGCTGGCTTTTCGATCAACCAGAGCGGGGAATCCGGACAACGAGCCCTCGTCATCCCGCCGGATCTCGCGACTTGTGCCGATTGTCAGCGAGAGCTCACCGACTCACACGACCGTCGCTTCCGGTATCCGTTCCTCACCTGCACCCAGTGCGGCCCTCGGTATAGCCTGCTTACGGCCATCCCGTATGAGCGGTCCAATACGACCATGGCTGGGTTCACACTCTGTCCCGCCTGTGACGCAGAGTATGCCGCTGAAACCGATCGACGTTTTCATGCGGAACCGATTGCCTGTCATACGTGTGGTCCGCGTCTTTGCTTGTGGAATGAGCAGGGTCGGGAAGTCGCCGATGGGGAAGAGGCGTTACAACAGGCAGTGTCTTTGCTGGAACAAGGGCTCGTCCTTGCGGTGAAAGGATTGGGCGGATTTCAACTCTGGGTTGATGCAAAGTCCCAAGAGGCTGTCCAGCGCTTGCGAAATCGGAAACGAAGACCTGACAAGCCCTTTGCGCTGTTGTTCCCATCCATCGAGGGGATCAGACGCTATTGCCTGTTGTCCTTGGAAGAGGAGGCGTTGGTTCGCTCGCCGCAAGCGCCGATCGTGTTAGTTCGCAAGCGGCGAGACGCCGGCCTCGCCGACGCGGTGGCGCCGGGCAATCCCTATCTCGGTGTGATGTTGCCGACGACACCCCTCCATCATCTTTTGATGGCGTCGCTTCAGCACCCAGTCGTTGCGACAAGTGGGAATCGATCCGAAGAGCCGATTGTGACAGACGAGCGAGATGCGGTGGTTCGACTGAAAGGCATTGCCGATGCATTCCTTGTGCATGACCGGCCGATCGCAAGACCGATGGATGATTCGGTGGTGCTGGTGGTTGAGAGTCGTACGGCGGAGAACCACGACAGGGGTGTGGTGAGCAAGTCCAGACCTGAGGTGATGATTGTTCGCCGGGCGCGAGGCTATGTTCCTCAGGCTATTAGATGGAGTGATACCTTACCAGATGGGATGCAGAGCCCGATCCTTGCCGTGGGTGGACATCTCAAGAACACCGTCGCCCTGCTGACAGGTGATCGCGTGATGCTCAGCCAACATCTTGGCGATCTTTCCACCGTTGAAGCGGACAGAGCCTTCCGGCAAGCGATCGAGGATCTCCAACAGCTACTACACGTCACGCCGTTGGCTATCGCCTGCGACCTCCACCCGGACTATCGTTCGTCCAGCTTCGCGCGAGAACTGGCTGTGAGGCTGTCTGTCCCGTTGGTTCCCGTGCAGCACCACCATGCGCATGTGGCCTCTTGCATGGCTGAACACAAACTTGACGGCGAGGTGCTTGGCATTGCGTGGGATGGAGCCGGTTATGGAGGAGAAGGACAGGTCTGGGGCGGAGAATTCTTGATCACGAGCTATCGACAGTTCACGAGGTTTGCCTCCCTCACACCCTTTCGGTTGTTGGGCGGAGAAGCGGCCATAAGGGAGCCGAGCCGATCTGCCGCGGCGGTATTGTGGGAATTGATGGGCGAAAACATGCTGGAGGATGATCTTCCCTCTTGGGGAGTAACACACGGTCAACGGGTGCAATGGGGGAGCCTGCTCCGGTCCGGCATCGCATCGCCTTGGACCACGAGCATGGGACGACTGTTCGATACGGTTGCATCTCTCACAGGACTCTGCCGCGAAAGCTCGTTTGAAGGGCAAGCGGCCATGGCGGTTCAGTTTGCCGCGGAGCGAGGAATGGAAACAAGTGAAGGAAGCAAAGAAGGCTATCCGATGGATCTCGTGTCCTATCAGAACCCCGATACCAAATGGTTGATCGATTGGCGTCCCATGGTGAGTGCCATGCTGGATAATCTTCACAGAGGCCATCGGCTTGAACAGATTGCCGCCCGGTTTCATGCCGGACTTGCTGCAGCGACCGTTCGCGTGGCCCAAGCGGCCGGTTTGCCTCGCATCGTTCTGACCGGCGGCTGTTTTCAGAATCGGCTGCTCTTGTCGCTTGTCCGGAGACGATTGGACGAGGCGGGATTCGAGGTCTATAGTCACAGCCTGGTTCCACCCAACGATGGAGGGTTGTCGCTGGGGCAAGCAGTGATCGCGGCGCATATCTCGTGAAGCGTGAACCGTTTAGGAGTGAACGTTTCTAGTTTCGGGTTTCATGTTTCACGTTATGAAGATGGAGATCAGAAACCTGAGACATGGAACTCGCAACGTGAAACTTGAGCGTTAGGAGCGAAAATGTGTCTCGCGGTCCCAGGGCAAGTTCTGAATATCGGGGACGACCAGCTTCGCACTGCAACGGTCTCATTCGGCGGAGTGACGAAATCAGTGTCACTCGCGCTGGTCCCGGAAGCCGGAGTCGGGGACTACGTCATCGTCCATGTCGGCTTTGCCATCAGCAAGCTGGATGAAGCCGCAGCTCGCCGGACATTGGAGACCTATGCCGACCTGGCTGCCTTCAATTCACGAGATGCACCCGAGGGGTGAACGCAAGACATGGTGTGTAAGGTGAGGAACCGGGTTGTCCAGCAGGTACAGAGGCCGTTTGAACGAGTCATCGTCTCAGAAACCTGGTCAAAGCTGCTTGCGCCTCTGGCGGTGGTCCTCCTACAATGCTCCTGGATTTTCTTTCAGGATTTTCAGTCATGCCCACTCCTCTCAGTCACCACTGTCGTCTTCCGGTCCCCATCCCTGTTAGCAACGAGTGTGGGAGTGGGGCCGGCTATCGATGCGTCATGAACCTATTCACCATTACGATGGCACGTCTCATGAGCCTACGTGTGCTTCCACTGGTTCTGCTCTTCCTCTTGATCTCAACCGAAGCATTGCCCTTCAGCGGGGAAGTAGTCGGAGTTCTTGAGGGGAGCGCCATCGAAGTCGTACGCCTTGGGAAGACGCAACGTATCCATTTGCATGGTCTCGATTGTCCGGAGAAGGGCCAACCCTACGGCGACGATGTGAAGCCAGCGATCTCGGCCCTTGTGTTCGCCATGCAAGTCACAGTCGAACCTCATGGGAAGGACAAGCACGGGCGAATCATGGCCGATGTGCTGCTTGCGGATGGCACCAACGTGAATCACGCGTTGGTAAAGGATGGCCGATGCTGGTGGTCTCGCAAATCTGCACCGGGCGACGCTGAACTGGAACGGTTTGAACTGGAAGCAAGAGAGGCAAAGAAGGGGCTGTGGGAAGATCCTGAACCCATTCCTCCCTGGGAGTTCCGAAAGGTCCAGCGGAAACGACCCCACGGCGGACCGAAGAACTGAATCACACATTGTGTTGGGACGGAAATGTCGAAATCGACCACCACGTACTGGAACCCGCTGGCTCCCGACCAACGAACTCGCTGGACTCCCATCAAAGGTCTGGAGGGGATGGCCGAGGAGGTCACGCTGAGTATCGATGCAGTGACGGGCGAATACACCAGGCTGACTC
This sequence comes from uncultured Nitrospira sp., assembly GCA_902500745.1. Classification (GTDB taxonomy): domain Bacteria; phylum Nitrospirota; class Nitrospiria; order Nitrospirales; family Nitrospiraceae; genus Nitrospira_D. Next base: position 34,905 of record CABVRS010000006.1, on the reverse strand, counting down.
GCTTCTTGCCTGGCGCCGATACATCGGCGTTCGGGGGAAAGACCCATGCGTACCCGGAAGAGGTCTTCATTGTCAGCGGCCGGCTATACGACCACACCTTCGATCGCTGGCTTGAAGCGGGAGAGTACGCAAGCCGCCCTCCCGGGGAACAGCATGGTCCGTTTAAGACCGATGTCGGGTGTGTCGTGCTCGAGGTGTCATTCCCCAACAGGGTGGCGGACGGAAAGCGCACCTAACAGTCTGCTGAAAAACTCGGTGTCTGCTTCGCGCAGCGTTGCACGATCACAGAAAGAGCTGTGGCGCTCTCCACCTCAGAATGCTCAAAAAGGCCATCCAGCAAGGCCGCAGCGAGCGAAGGGGCGAGGCGTACGCTTCGGTACGTTGAGCCTCTGAGTGATGTGAGAACGCAGTTGGAGGACTTTTTCAGCATTCTGCTAATGGGGAGGAATGCGGGCGGTCCAAACGGGCTGATTGCCCCTCTGAAATTGCACGCTGACCCCTATTGGGATTAAACGAGGAGGAAAGTTATGGATGAGAGCGACGGGATGTTGTTTGTAGCTCATTGGACGCACACGCCTGAGAATTGCCCGGGAAGAAGTAAAGAGGGAGCCACGATGCTCAATGAGTTCTGGGCCAAGCGGGACCTCGCCGCCATGAAAGGGGTGAAGATCCTGAGTGCCTATGTGGCGGTGACGGAACATACGTACTACATCACCGTTCAAGCCAAGAGTTATCAGTCTCTCTTGGAATTTTTCGAACCGTTGGCGCCGACTCAAATCGGCGCCATTCATCCGGTTACGACGATGGATGAATGGACGAAGCACATTGATCCGAAGAGAACCTGATGCGTGGCTCTTCAAGACGGACATAAATCTGGCAGCGCGACAAGCTCACGCACGAGGCAGCCGTCAGGTTGGTCGCTTAGTCATATACCGTATTACAAGCTCCGGCCGCTCTCATGGCAGTGCCAACGAGTCTGGCGTTATGCTCGGACCGCTCGGTGAAATGCTAAATGGATAAATACCAGCATATCTGGCTCTCATGCGGCCCAATATACAGCGATTGACGTGATACCATCACCCAAGAGGTCATAGGTGAACGCAAACGAAATTGCCCTACTGGCACGGGCTGCGCAGGATGGATCAATGCCGTTTCCTGAAATTGTGGGGAAGCTTATCGCGAACGGCGTCGAGTATTATCACGTGGATTATGCCACTCGCTCATTCACCTTCTACAGCGCGTCAGGAGCTACCGTTCTCGCACCTATCATCTTTGAGGGGCTTCCCTTGATAGCCGAAGGCTTTGATGTGGCCGCACTCAAGGCGGCAATTCTCGACAGTCAACAGCATGGGCAAAAGTTTCGGGCTTTCTGTGGGCGTGCTATGCAGGCCGGTGTGCAGGGATATATGGCCTATCTTCGAGGAAAGCGAGTCACCTATTTCGGTCGTCAAGGGGATCAACACACAGAATGGTTTCCTGGGGCCAGGCCGAATGACGTCTCACAATAGGTATGCAGTATGCGGTGCTGCTTGCTATTCCCGATAAAACTTGATGCAAGACACACATGGCCTGTTATCGACCTGGCGGTGTTAGAATCGCCGGATGGTACCGAGGGTTGAGTGCGTAAATGGTGCCTATGCGGATCGGCCTGAACAGTGAGAGACATCTTGAATCAGTAGTGGAATCGGAGCTGTGCAATTTCCAGCGCATCATTCACAATGCGATACACCATGCGATGTTCATCTGTAATCCGCCGCGACCACAACCCTGAGAGCGCATGCTTCAATGGTTCCGGTTTGCCGACGCCACCGAAGGGTTCGCGTTGTGTGTCGCGGATGAGCTTGTTGATCCGTTCCACCATGCGTTTGTCATGCTTCTGCCAATACAGGTAGTCTTCCCTTCCCTTGTCTACGAACACCAGCGTCACTTGGCCGGCTTCAGCTCACCTTTGCCTGTGTTCAGTTGCCCCACGGCTGAGAGCAGTCTCTTGGCGTTGGCGGGCGTTCGTAGAAGGTGGGCAGTTTCTTCCAACGCCTTGTACTCCTCGAGCGACAGCATCACGACAGACTGTTCGCCGTCGCGGGTAATAATCAAGGCCTCGTGTTCATCGCATACTCGATCCATGGCGCGAGCGAGATTGGCACGAACGGCGGTATAGGTCAGCGTATCCATGGCAGCCTCCAGAAATGTATGCTGTACAGCCGAATGCGAGAAATGTCCAGTGTCGCCACAACGCCTAACCCCGTTGTGTTTCATGAACATGCGTGACGAGTGGTCTCGCCGCCGCATCTCGTTGAAACGCCAATAATGATGGCGTTATCCTAGGAATATTCGGTGACGTGTTATAAAGCCTTGACCAATGAGAATCGCAGAACTCCAGGCACGATCCAACTGGATACTCTCGATTGTGGCAGACGATGGCCGGGTTGGCCGGTTTGATGTCAGCCCTTATCTACAGTACGAGGCGTTCGAGGCGCTTCGAGACGAGACCGAATTTAAGAAGGTCGTCAATGGTGGGTATTTTGTCGAATGGAATTGTGGGGCCGACTTGTCAGCGGACACGATCGAGGCCCGGTGGCAGGTTGTTGGAAAAGTAGCCCGGCAAACAACCGCCTAACAAATCGCTCCAGCGTATTCTGATCTTATTTCTCCAGACCGAGGGCTTCAACCATGAAACTCACCTATCGTTCCGACACGGATTCGCTGTATATCGATCTTGCTGAAAGACCGGGCTTGGAAAGTCGCGAAGTGCCCGAGGGTGTCGTGCTCGATTATGATTCGAGTGGACGGCTAACAGGAACGATATCGACAATGCCGCCAACAAGGTCCAACTACAGAAACTGATCCTAAGCAAGCTTCCCGGCAAGATCGAGACCGACGCTGCCTGAGAAGTCGCTCCGACGACTGCCGTACCGAGGTCAGCAGAAATAGGTAGCAAAACTCAGAGGTCTCCAAAACTTGCAATAGCAACCAGGTGTGCCTCACGCATGAACGGTGGAGCCACATTGTCGAGTCGCATGATTATCTGGCAGGACACCTCGATCTTGTTGTGGAAACGGTTGGTGATCCGGATTCTATCGTGACCGGCATCAAAGCCGAACTATTGGCGGTCAAGCATTATGACCAGACTGCGATCGGCGCGAAGCATCTCGTGATTGCCTATAAGGAACAGGGGCAGGATGGGTTCGTGATCACAGCGTTCATGACCTCGAAGATCGATAAGCTACTCAAAAGAGGCATACAATGGCAGAAGTCATAGATATCCTCAGCCTGGTCCCACACTCATTGAACCTGCGTTCCAACCACCTGTGGCTTGATTACGACGACGAAGCGGACGTGCTGTATATCAGCCTGAGAAAACCGCAACGGGCCACCGACAGCGAGATGGACGGACGCTTCATCTATCATTACGACGGGAAAGAACTGGTCGGCGTTACGGTTCTGCATGCCAAATCCAGCGCGGGGGCAGACGCCGCCTAGACTCTCGCCCGGCATTCTCTTCGCCTCCGGTTTCCCTTCTTCCCTCTTCTAACGTCTTCGTAAAGGGTTTCACAGCCGTCTCTCATTGAAACGCTAAAGATGATGGCGTTATGCTCGGAACAGTCGATGGCGTGTTAGGCAGATGAAACCTGGCATCTCCTGCTCTCACGCGGAGCAGCCATGAGGTACGGATAATCACATGAAGTACAAACTGAAGCCACTCGAAATTCCTGCAGAAGACCCGTTTAAATTCGACGCCCTCAATCGACGTCCATCAGTTGAAGCATTATCATTGCTTCTGGATGAGCTAGAAGGCCCATTTGTCCTTGCTATTGATTCACCCTGGGGAACCGGAAAGACGACGTTTGTTCGGTTACTGATGTCGGATCTTAAATCGAAGGGATATGCATGCTTGTATTTCAATGCCTGGACGACCGACTTTTCTACCGATCCAATGGTCGCCTTTCTTGGTGAGCTTCAAACTCTTGTTTCTAGCGATGTAGGGAATGAATCAGCCGTTGCAAAACATTTCCAAAAGGCAAAGAAGATAGCGACCTTACTTGCCAAGAAGGCGATACCAGTAGCAGGCAAAGTAGCGACAGGAGGATTACTTGACCTCGATTCGTTCACGGAAAAGTCGATTGCCGAGTATGTTGAAAGCTCGATAACTGATGCTGTTGACGCGTACGCTGCTGAACGAACCCTCATTGAGAAATTCCGTACTTCATTAGGTGACGCAATCAAGAAGTTAAATGAGGATGGGAAGAAATCCAAAATTATCATCTTCGTCGATGAGATGGATAGGTGCCGCCCAACTTACGCCGTGGATCTGCTTGAGCGCATCAAGCATCTATTCAACATCGATAACGTAGTATTTGTTCTCTCCCTAGACAAGCAGCAGTTACACGCAAGTCTATCAGCCGTGTATGGCCGAGACATGCGGTCAGACGAATATCTTAGACGATTTATCGACCTGGAGTATTTACTTCCTAGGCCAGATGCGAAAGCCTTCACGAAGAACCTATTTGATCGATTTGCGTTTGATCAGTTCTTCGAGAAACGGACACATCCAGACCTGCGCGATGAAAAGCACAATCTGATAGAAGCATTTGTCGCTCTGTCAGACATATTTGACATGAGTCTGCGTGCCAGAGAGCAGTGCTTTACCAGAATTCGAGTAGCTATGATGATGACACCAGACGACCATTACCTTTTCCCGCACATATTAGCGGTGCTGTCTGTGCTTAAAGTTGGTGCTCCTACAGCGTATCGGCAGTATGCTTTAGAAGGTGGGAGCACGAAGGAACTTGTTGAGAAGCTAAAGACGCTTAAGGGCGGCGTTGAAATGCTCGACTCGCACTTTGGAGCTGTGACAGAGGCGTTTTTGATTGCTGCTAAGCTTCATTGGCACGACAAGCCGGCAGAGCTGCAAGAGTATGAAGCGATATCAATGGATACCTCGCGACCAACTGTTGAGCGAGAAAGAGCAGGTAAGATTGTCAAGATCGTCAGCCATATGTCGTTTCAGAGCAAGAACCCATCTTTGCCATATGTGGTTAACAAGCTCGAACTAGCGGCGCAATTCAAGCAATGAAACCTAACGCGCTGCTCTAACCGGTGCCTCTAGCTCTGTTTGGTTTCGGCAAGCCCGCTCGCAACCTCGAACGCTGGGGCAGCGACCGATCCACAAGGAGGCCATCAATACTTCGCTACTTATTGGAGATCGTCAGTATTCAGGAAGAACAAAATTGATCTTAAGGTGATCGTAGTAATGGCGTTGGGTAACGGATCTGCAGGGGATCCCAGTCATGAAGTACGTGGATGAGTTTCGCGATCGTGCTGTGGCGGCGGCGTTGGCGGAGCGGATCAAGCAGACGGTCACCAAACCTTGGACGATCATGGAAGTCTGTGGGGGACAGACCCACTCGATCGTGCGGTTCGGTCTCGATAGCCTGTTGCCGAAAGACCTTGAGCTTGTTCATGGACCAGGCTGTCCGGTCTGTGTGACTTCGGTATCCCTGATTGACGAGGCTGTCTGCCTCGCATCCTTGCCGGGGGTGATCTTCTGCTCGTTCGGCGACATGCTGCGTGTGCCTGGTTCACGTGGTGATTTGTTTAGCGTGAAGGCGGCAGGTGGAGATGTCCGCATTATCTACTCACCGCTGGATGCGCTCGAACTGGTCCGCAAACATCCCAACCGCGAAGTGGCTTGTTTCGCCGTGGGGTTTGAGACCACCGCCCCGGCATGGGCCATGGCGGTCACGCAGGCCAAGCAGTCAGGGATCACCAATTTCAGCCTGCTGATCGCCCATGTACTGGTGCCTCCCGCAATGGAGGCGATCCTGTCGTCACCTCAGAACCGAATCCAAGGCTTCCTGGCGGCCGGACATGTCTGCACCGTGATGGGCTATGAGGAGTACGAGGCCATCGCTCAACGGTATCGAGTCCCGATCGTTGTGACCGGGTTTGAACCCCTCGATGTGCTCGAAGGTGTGGCCATGTTGGTCAGTCAGTTGGAAGAGGGACGGGTCAGGGTCGAGAATCAGTACGTGCGCTCGGTCAGCCGGGAGGGGAACCGACCAGCGAGGACCATTGTCGACGAAGTGTTTGAACCGGCTTCCCGTGCGTGGCGCGGTATTGGAGAAATTCCAGCGAGCGGCCTGCGCCTCAAGTCGGCCTACAGCGCTTACGACGCCGAACTGAAATTTCAGCGGAACCTTTCTCAGCTCTCTGTAGGCATTGAAGATCCAGAATGCCAGAGTGGGCTGGTTCTCCAGGGCTTGCTCAAGCCAATGGACTGTCCAGCCTTCGGGACCCGTTGCACACCGGAGCAACCATTAGGCGCGCCGATGGTGTCGAGCGAAGGGGCTTGTGCGGCGTATTATCGGTACCGACGGAACGTGAAGGGTGAAGCGTGAAACGTATCGGCCCACAGTTTCAAGTTTTATTTTTCATGTTTGAGGTTCTTGGGTTCTGCGCAGCCTGAAACTTCCAACTTGAAACATGAAACTCGAAACTAGCAACTCAAGACCGAAATACGATCATGAACAACAAGCCATTTGAACCAACCTGCCCCTTACCCAGTTCAGGGAAAAAGACGGTGCAGCTCGCCCATGGCGGTGGTGGTCGGCTCATGCAGGAGTTGATTCAACACGTCTTCGTGCGGGCCTTTCATAATCCCATGCTGGAGTCTCTGCACGACGGGGCAACCTGGCCGGTTGAGAAAGGCACGCTCGCTTTCACCACCGATTCATACGTGGTGCGTCCCCTGTTTTTCCCTGGGGGTGACATCGGGAGTTTGGCGGTGAACGGCACGATCAACGATCTAGCCATGTGTGGTGCGAAGCCACTCTATCTGAGCGCGGGGTTCATTCTGGAGGAAGGACTAAGCCTGGAGGTGCTGCAGCGAGTCGTGAACTCCATGGCCGAGGCCGCACGAACGGCGGGCGTGCCGATAGTGACGGGCGACACGAAAGTTGTGGATCGCGGCAAGGGTGACGGAATTTTCATCAATACGTCCGGTGTTGGTGTGGTGCCAGCCGGTGTCCGTGTATTGCCGACGCTGATCCAGCCTGGTGATGCGATTCTTGTGAGCGGCGATCTTGGATCCCATGGCGTGGCGGTGCTCAGCGTGCGGGAAGGACTGACATTCGACGGCCATGTCGAAAGCGATACGGCCCCGTTGCATCACATCGTGAGTGATCTAATTGAAAGCGGCATTGAACTTCATTGCCTACGCGATCTCACCCGTGGCGGGCTCGCCAGCGTGCTGAATGAACTGGCGGCTGCGGCAAAGGTCGGCATGACTGTAGACGAGACGGCTATTCCTGTGAACGAGCCGGTACGAGGAGCCTGCGAGCTCTTAGGGCTTGATCCACTCTATGTGGCAAATGAAGGACGTTTCGTCGCCATGGTGCCGGCATCGCAGGCCGAGGCCGCGCTTGCCGTGATGCGGCGACATAAGGCGGGGAATCAATCGGCTCACATCGGTATTGTGACGGACAGCGATCCTCCCATGGTTATTTTACGGACTGTCATTGGTACGCACCGTGTGCTTGATCTTCTCTCGGGCGAACAACTCCCACGCATCTGCTAGCGCTCCTTCAGAATCTCTTGTCTTTGTTGAATCGTACCGAGCGAAATGTCGCATTCCGCGACAGTGCTCAACGCACCTTCTGTGGAGTTTTTCCTGATTCCGAGCCTAGGCTGAATTCTAGACTTGGCAAAGGCCAGTACATTCAACAGCTTCAAATTTGACCGCAACCCAACGGGGATTCGTTGCGATGGCACAATGGTTGCCCGCTATTGTCCTGGAAAGATCAGAAAGGGAGAGGCTATGCCATGCGATCTATCGTGTTGTTTCTTTTTTTCTGGCTGTCGTACGTGATCGTTTCGCACGCCGTAGCGGAGCAGAAGGGCAGTGAGAAAGCGCTACGCGAATACTACGACTTACAGGAAGGTCAGCGGCTCTATGAGCAATATTGTCGCTTTTGCCATGGAGCAGAGGGGAAAGGGAAGGCCTTTGACGTGACGCCTCCACCGGTGGATCTCACCAGCCAGGCCGTCCAGAAAAAGTCTGATGCCGACCTGACACAGACCATTCATGAAGGTGAGCGGGGTACGGCGATGGGGTCCTGGAAATGGGAGCTATCGGAAAAGGACAAGCAGAATGTCTTACTCTATATCCGGCGGCTGGCTCGATGATCAAAGGCAATACTGAACTATCGTCCTTCTCACGGTTTAGTTCAAGACGCGGAGCAGCTGGCATGACCAACCATGAAAAGCGAAAGAACATCATCCCCTGGATTGATCCGGAGGAGCGCGAGACCCCGAGCGACCGTTGAAACATCACCGACTCATGTTGATCATCGATCAGAAACGGCCCCCGGTCATCAACTAAGGGAACAGACGCCCTTCGTGTTGCTAATAGCAGCCTCTCATACCTACTTGTTAGGAGAATTCCGCGTAGTACAATACTCGCAGACCCTCAGCTTACAGTTTCAGTCTGGAAACGTCTGACACTGATGATCGACCTGTCCAGCCGTAGATGTGAAAAGAGAAAGGGGCATGGCGATCAGGCGATTACCTTGAGTCGCAGAAGTCTCCTACTATGCTGTCTCATCGTAGGGGTATTCACCGGATGCGCCTCCACTGAATCGATCGACCTGGATTCTTTTGACCCGTCACACAATCAGACGGAGATCGCCAACTACTATCGCAATCAAGCCCTTGCAATGCGCGAGAAGGCCGACGCGCAAGCGACGGCTGCTGTGCGTTATGAAGCGCTCTTTGGACCAGAGGCCGACTTGGTTTCCGGTGCCAAGTCATTGGCGCACTACTATGAGCAGACCGCACAGGAATTAGAGCGAGTGGCGCAAGCACATGAGGCGGTTAATCGGAACAAGCGAGCACCTGCGGCTGTTCGGTGAATGGTAAAATCGGCTGGAACGCATACAACAAGAATGAGGAGGGATCTATGAAACAGTCTTCGATCGTTCGGCTCCTGCTTATGCTGATCCCGCTGCTGATGACCCTTCAGAGTTGCAGTAGTACTGTTCATCCGGGAAGTCGAGGGTTGAGGTGGTCTCCCCTGACCAGCGGATTAGCGAAGGAACCGCTCAAGGAAGGAATCTACTGGCGGGCGCCGTGGAATGACGTCTTGGTCTACGACACGCGATGGAAAAGCTTTCGAGAAAAGGTGGATGCGCTGACTGCGGATGATCTGCCGGTCACCGTCTATGCCACGATCACGATGCGCCCAGTCCCCGATGAAATCTACTTTCTGGCCCAGGAGGTCGGGCCTGAGTGGTACAAGCAACTCGTGCATCCTCAACTCTTGTCGGCTGTGCGCGGAGTCGTCGCCAACTACTCGATGGTGACGCTTCCGGAGCGTAGCAGCGAAATCGGCAATAAGATCGAAGCCGTCGTCGTCGAAACACTGAAAGGTCGCCATTTGGATGTCTACAACGTGGCCCTTTCCGAAATGGAATTCTCCCAGATGGTCTTGCGGGCCATCGAACAGAAGCAAGCCAAGGAGCAGGAGAAGGAGCAGAAGGACTTCGAAGTGGTCATTGCTCAGCGCAACGCTGAGATTGCCAGGATTCAAGCCAAGGGTGAGGGGGATTCCTTGAAAATTCGTGCGGAGGGTGAGGCCGACAGCATGAGGATCCGCGCGATGGGACAGGCGCAGGCCCAGGAAACCATTACCAAGACGCTGACGCCGGACTATTTGAAGTACAAGCTCTACGATAGCCCCAATGCCAAAACGATTATCGTGCCAGACAAGCTGAATGTTCCACTGATCGTCAACCCTGGCGGTGATCCATCAAAATAGGGTGACCATGCGGCCAGCAGTCATCGCTGGTGTGAAGAGAATAAGCGCGCTCTAGTACTTGAGGGAGATCCGGTCGTTGGGTAAGAGGATGTCTCTGCCCCTCGTTATGATTTTGGTTTGGGTTCGTCGATCGCCGTTCGCTCGCGCAACTTCTTGACGGGCGCCTCATGAGGAAGCTTCACGGATGATCTTCTGAAACTGGCTTGTTAGTTACTGACCAAACTAATCCAGTGGATGATGTCGCAGGCTGACCACCAGACATCCTGTTAAAATAGGCGACCATCCATCGGGATCGTCGTTTTCTCAGACTGCAACTCCGTCCTCGCTTCCGCGTACGATCCCTCTGTCTCGTCAATCTAAGACAAATGTCACCTTCAGATCTACACGAAACAAGGCCACCTTGGCATTCTCAATCACGACGTGTTGCTCTTTCACCCACGCCGACTTGATGTTGTGGACCGTCTTGGATGCTTTGGTGATTCCTTGGACGATGGCATCTTCAAAGCTCGTCGGTGATTCAGCGCTCAGCTCGATGATTTTGGCGACGGACATAACACCCCTCCCTTCCTCCTATCCGCAGGTGCGCGGCTACTCGCTGATCGATCTCTGTGCCAGGAATGCGAATTCCTGGTGGATGAATTAGCAAGGTCGACACCAGAACCGGTTCACTCTCCATAGAGGTGTAAGAGAGATATCTCCAGGGGTTAGCAGAAGTACAGGCAAGGAAGGCAGCGGGATTGGGGAACTCTGCTACATGGCACGGCTGCAACCTGTGGCAAAAAGAAGCAGAGAGAAAAATCGATCAATAGCGGATCGATTCACGAATCCTTTTTCATTGCGTGGTCTCACAACGGTAGCAAATGAGTCGGGAGCTTCACGGATATGGACCGATGCTTGCTTGGGTATCGAACGTAACGATCCCGATAGGGCGGACATGCAGGCATGGTGACAGTGAGATGCCCGTGATGGGGTTCACCACGGAGGAAGGGGATGATCATGAATCTGCCAAAGGGAGTAATGAGCGGAGGTCTGGTGCTCGCGCTGGTGGGGATGATGTCTTCACCAGACCTTCTCTTTGCCGGCGACCACGTTCGCGCAACAGAGTTGATCCAACAGACCTGCGTGCACTGTCACCGATTTGAGGGTACCGCGGAATCGCGTTTTAAACTGCACGCGCCTGACTTGATGTGGGCCGGCAGCAAATATCAACGCCCCTGGCTCATTCGTTGGCTGACGGGGAAGGAACCTCCGCTCTATGCCAAGGGGTATCTGTGGGATCTGACGAACTTTCCGACTCAGCACCCGATCGTCACGGAGCCGGAGGCGAACGCCCTTGCCGATTACTTCGCGGAACACAAGAAAGACCCACGTGTGACGGTTGGGGCTTTTGACCTGTCCAAGGTGACGAAATTCGAGGTGAAATTTGGTGCGGCCGCCTATAAAGCCCATGCCTGTCTCGGCTGCCACACGATCGAAGAGAACGGCAAATTGATTGGAGGGCCACAGAGCGTGGCGCTGCAGAATGCCGGCCAGCGGTACAACCCCGACTGGGTGTATCGTTTCGGTCAGAACCCGCAAGACTTCACGGTGCACAACGGGGAATTTCTAGCCGATGCGACTGATCCGCAGTTGCGGGCGGTGATCGGCTATCTGATGGTCCAAGGGGTACCAGACTTTCAGTATTATGAGCCGTGGACCAGCCCTGAGTTCAGCAAGGTCGACGTTGGGCGCGGCAAAGTGTTGTATAGGGAATACTGTGCCCAGTGTCATGGCTTGACAGGCAAGGGCGACGGCCCTGCTGCATCAGGATTGGAACCCAAGCCCGCCATCCACGCCAACATGCCGTTCGACAAACTGCCGATGGAATATCTCTACAATGTCATCAACCATGGAGGGCCAGCCGTCGGCAAATCACCGAACATGCCTTATTGGAATTTGACGATTGGTCAACAGGGCGTGGCGGATGTGATCGCGTATTTGAAAGTGACATTCAAGGGAGTACCGGATGTTGCCGCTGCGAGTGGTGGTGCTCAAGGCACGGCCTGTACGCAGCCACGCAAGACGGCCAAGGCGCCGGAAGACTTCCTAGCCAAAACGAGTCCGCTCCCATCGTCCGCGAGTACGATCCGGGCGGGAAAAGAGTTGTTTCTGAAAACGGCGCAGCCGGCGGCTTGCGCGATGTGTCATGGCGAGCAAGGTGATGGGAAGGGATTGATGGGTGCGGCGTTAGTGCCGCCACCACGAAATTTTACCTGTGGCGCCATGATGCACGAGATTCCGGACGGCCAGCTGTTTTGGATCATCAAAAATGGGTCTCAGGGGACCGGGATGATGTCCTTTGCGTCATTGCCGGACGAACAGGTGTGGCAGCTGATCCACTACATCAGGAGTTTGGCAAAGTAATAGTGAGGAGGGTGCCGGTATCAATATCAAAAAAGGAGGCAGATTATGAGGGTGCGTCGAGATGGGGCAGTGAAGTCAGCCGTGTGGTTTGCCGTCACTGCGTGGACGGTATTGGCCGGGAGCCATGATAGCGTCTATGCACAGGCTGCGGGGATGGGAGCACCGCCCTCCAAGGTGGAGATCACCATCAAGGACCGTCAGCACGGCTATGAGACCGCTGGATTCACGATGCCGTCGCAAGAGACGATCATCGTTGTGAGAAACCAGGATGCCGTGACGCACGGGCTTGCATCAACGTTGTTCAAAAACATTCCCGTGAAGGTGGAGGGAGGGATTGAGGTACGGGGGAAACAGTTCAAATCGTTCCATGTCGATGCGGGAAAGACGATGACACTTCGCTTCTCGACGGCTCCCTCGAACTTCGATCCAGTCACCGGTGGTGCTGAAAGTATTCGGCACGCCTTGTGGTGTGATATCCATCCCGAGGTGAAAGGCGAGCTGTTTGTGATTGAAACGCGTGGGGATATCGGGGGTGGCTGAGCCACAGTTTAAGACGGTCTCCTGTCCATGCGGGCAAGTCCGTGTGCATTCTTCCGGGGAGAGGACGGGATGGTGAGGATTCCAGTCCTGGCCAGTGACAGGTCATACTACAACTCGGCTAGGACTGGCAGTCCTGTTTCTGAGATGGTGACATGATGGTGAACGGCCGGCCGGATATCTAGTAACCAAGGGACCCAACACATGAAGGGATTCAGGCGGCTCTCTGCTCATGCCAAGAGTGTAGGGATTGGGTGTGTGCTTGTCGGAGGAGTGATTGCTGTGCCGTCAGGCGGATGGGCCAAGGAGATTGCATTTGTGGCTCGTGATATCGAAGACCAGCAGGCGGTGTGGCTTCCCAGAGAAATCGTCATTCACCGACGCACGGATTTCACGGAGCCGTTGATCTTTCGGTTTGACAATCCAACCACACGGACCCATGTGTTTGAAGCTCCGGGGTTGTTTGAGTCTGTCGAGGAGAGCGGCGTACAGACCACCAGGCCGGTTCGGATTACCATTGCGCCAGAGGAGACCGAGCAGATCGTAATCGACAAGAATCGGATGGTGAGCGATGCGATGGCTGCCGATGGCGAGGTGGTGACGTATCGATTCTACTGTCCCTTGCATCGTGCCGATGAAGACATGGGAGGGAACATCGTCGTGGGACAATGACCGGTGAACGCTCTCCCTACCGCATCTTTCCTCATCAAGCGCGCAGACTTGTTCGGGAACCCACATGGATACGTCCAGGAATTTAGTCTTGCGACGTCTATACGAGTAGACTAGAATCAATTTCTCTCGCCATGACACCCAAAGCCGCCAAGAAAAAGCGTTGGGTGAGGGCACGACCGCTTTCACCCGCACTTCACGCAGGAGTTCGGCAAGAAAACGCCGTCCAAACGGACGACTTCTTTGCCGAAGCCTTCCGTCTGAGTCCTCATCCGATCGGTATCACGGAACTCGAGACCGGGCTCTGCCTCGAGATCAACGACGCATGCCTACAGATCTTCGGCTTTAAGCGGAATGAAGTCATCGGAAAAACCACGTTGGTGTTGGGGATCTGGCCTGATCCCCACGAGCGTGCGAGGTTGATCGATCGACTTCGGTCGGAGGGAGCGGTCAGGAATCTTGAAGTAACCATGCGGGTGCGGGGCGGAGAACTCCGGAAGTTCCTGATTGCCACGAACGTCATCACGCTCAATGGGAAGCCGTGCATGCTCACGATCGGTAACGACATCACCGAGCGCAAGCTGGCGGAGGACACCCTCCGCCGATTCAACGAGACACTCGAACAGCGAGTCGAAGAACGTACGACGGCATTGAGAACGGTGCAGGCAAGACAGCAGCTCTTGCTGACGTCCACTCCGGTGGTGCTCTATGCCTGTCGGGCAAGCGGAGATTATGGTGCGACGTTCGTCAGTGAGAACGTGGTGGAGCAGCTCGGGTACAGTCCGCGGGACTTCACCGACCATTCCAATTTTTGGATCAGTCATATTCATCCCGATGATCGTGCATACGTGTTGGCCGGTCTTTTGAGAATCTTTGAACACGGTCGTCATATACATGAATACCGATTCCGCCATAAGGACGGGACCTATCGCTGGCTTCGCGATGAGGTGCGTCTGCTTCGTGATGGCGCTGGTGAGCCTCTCGAGCTCATTGGCTTCTACGTGGACGTTTCCAGCCAAAAGTTGGCGCACGAAGCGCTGCGCGAAGGTGAGGAGCGGTTTCGTTTATTCATCGAGCATGCTCCTGCCGCCATCGCGATGTTCGATCTCGACATGCGTTACCTTGCGGCGAGCCGCCGCTGGACGGAAGAGTATCACCTGCGAGGAGAAATTCTCGGGCGGTCGCACTATGACCTGTTTCCCGATCTTCCGGCTCGATGGAAGGATGTCCACCGGCGGGGTCTGACCGGAGAAATTCTGAGTAAAGATGAGGACGAGTTCGTCCGTTCCGATGGTTCCGTGCAGTGGATCACATGGAATATTCGTCCCTGGTATAACGGGAATGAGGTCGGCGGCATTGTGATCGCCACAGAAGATGTGACGGCTCGTGTGGAAGCAAAGCGGGCACTCCATGAGAGCGAGGAACGATCGGACCAAGTCATTCGGCTCGCGAATTTCGGCATTTTCGATCACGACCATCGCACGGGGAAAGTCTATTGGTCACCCGTGATGAGAGAAATCTATGGTGTGGGACCCAGCGAGCCGGCCTCGGTCGAGGGGTACATTAAGCTTATCCACCCGGATGATCGCGAAGCGGTCATGACAGCGATGAAGCTTACCAACAACTCTGTAGCTGACGATCTGAACTTGATGGAGCACCGCGTGGTGCAGCCTGACGGCAGTATCCGCTGGTTGAGCTTGCGATCATGGACGTTGTTCGACCACGAAGGATCCGAGCGTCGTCCCACACGAACCCTGGGAGCGATGATCGATATCACGAAACGTAAACAGGCTGAAGAAGCACTGAAGCTCAGTGAGCGTCAATTCTCTTCCTTCATGGATAATCTGCATGGCTTTGCGTGGATCAAAGATGGTCAAGAACGGTACGTCTATGTCAATCGACTTTTCCAAGAATCTGTTCTTAAGGGGCTAGATTGGAAAGGGAAGACGGCCTATGAATTGTGGCCGATGGATGTCGCGGAACAGTATGCGCTGAACGATAGGAAAGTGCGGGAAAGTGGAGTGCCGCTGCATACCGTCGAGTCGTTCATTCAACAACACGGGGAGGTTCGGCACGCCGTTGTCAGTAAATTCCCCGTTGTCGATCATGAAGGGGCTCCGGTTCTGTTCGGAGGTGTCGCGGTCGACATCACCGAACGCCAGCAAGCGGAGGAGCTGCTTCGCCAGCAAGCAGACTTGCTGAATCAATCCCACGATGCCATTTTTGTATGGAAGATCGGTGGCGGCATCGTGTACTGGAATCGCGGGGCGGAAGAACTCTACGGATGGCGATCGGATGAAGTGATAGGACGCAGCAGCCATACGCTCCTCAACACGCGCCCTTCGATAGCGACCAAGGAAATGGAGGCGTATTTCATAAAAGAGGGTCGTTGGTATGGCGAGCTTACCCACTTGGCCAAGGATGGTCGGCAGCTGATGGTCGAGAGTCGACAGGTACGGGTTATATACGGTGGCCAAGAATATGCTTTGGAGTCAAATCGCGATATTACCGAGCGTAAGCAGGCGGAAGAGGCGATTCATCGCAATCAGATGGAGTTGAGTCAACAGCAGGCGCAGTTAGAAGAGCTGACCTCGAAGCTCCTGACCGCGCAAGAACAGGAGCGACGACGAATCGCTCGAGACCTGCATGACGATGTGAGCCAGCGACTGGCGGCGTTGGTTCTGGAGATCGCCTCGATCGAGAACCATCCCGCTGTCGCACCTGATGAACTTGGGCAAGCGCTCACGATTTTGCGCCACGGCTTGGAACAGGTTTCGGATGACGTACATAGCCTCGCCTACCGCCTTCATCCCTCTCTTCTCGAGCATGCCGGGCTTCGCCCGGCTGTCGAAGACCATGTCCAGCAAGTGTCCCGGCGTGCAGGTTTGCCGATTCGTCTAAAGATCGTTGGACTTCCCACTGCCCTCTCCCTCGATCGAGCCACTTGTCTCTTCCGGGTGATGCAGGAAAGCGTCCAGAACGTTGTGAAACATGCTCAGGCGACGTTGGTGAGTGTCTACCTACGTGGGTCTTCAAAAGGGGTCAGTCTGTCGGTCACTGATAACGGGAAGGGATTCAACCTGAATGACCAGAGCGCCCATGGACAGGGCCTAGGGTTAAGCAGTATGGAGGAACGGTTGCGGCAATTGAATGGGTTTTTCAGAATTCAATCGAGACCGTCCCAGGGCACGAAGGTCTGTGCTTGGGTACCCCTCGAGGAGGAGGGCACATGAAGCGGCCGCGTATTTTGATGGCAGATGATCACGCCATAGTTTTGGCTGGCCTGCGGAAGCTGGTAGAAGCCGAGGGTGAAGTCGTTGGGATGGTGGAGGACGGGCGTACCCTAGTCGAAATGGCTGAGAAGCTGCGTCCTGACATCGTGTTGCTTGATATCTCCATGCCGCTGCTTAACGGGTTGGATGCGGCACGTCAGCTGACCAAGTTGGTGCCTGAAAGCAAGCTCATCTTTCTGACCATGCATGCCACTCCTACCTATGCAACAGAAGCGTTTAAGGCTGGAGCCGCAGGGTATCTGATCAAGCGGTCAGCGGCGGTGGAACTTAAGCAAGCCATTCAGGCAGTCATGAGTGGCCAACACTACATGACTCCGTTGATCACGAAGGATGTGTTGGCCGCGACGCTCCAATCTCCGGAGGGGCAGCCAAGTAAGCTGTTGGTTTCGTCCTTGACGCAGCGGCAGCGTGAGGTGCTTCAGCTTGTCGCCGAAGGAAAAGGCACCAAAACGATTGCTTCTATTCTCAATATTTCCGTGAAGACCGTGGAATTCCATAAGTTTCGCATCATGGGCGAGCTCGATCTGCATTCCACCGCCGAGCTCATCAAGTACGCAATTGCCGAAGGTCTCGTGAGCGTATCGACATAAGAGACATCGCGGGGCACCTCCCTGGTAGAGACGAAGTCTTTTAACAAGTACGGCAGCAAACCGCTAGTAACATACCAGCAGTTTACTAGTGACATCCCTAGTTCACAAGTGCGGTACTAACTCGTTATCATCCATTACCAGAAGTTATTGGGGAATGGGATTATGCAGGTTTCAGCCATAATAGAGCGTGTTCATCAGGCATTAGAAGAATTTGGGGCACGTTGTTCGATGGAGGAAGTCGTTGGGTTGTGTCCTGACCTCACGTGGAATCAAGTCTATTTGGCTATCGATTATTTAAATAAGACCGGAAAAGTTCGTGTAACACTGGACCCGGATAGGACCTATTCAGTTCAGGCTTATCCATTAACCGGTGAGCCATCACAGGTTTCTTCAAGGCAAGCCGCCGTTCACAGCACCGTCTCGTAAACTTACGAGATTCTCATCAGACTCAGCCAGACAAGAGAACCTATCTTCATATCTTATTCTGACGCATCAAGTCAGTGATCTTCTCGCAGAGGACCTCACTTAAGGGAACCGAACGTATTCGGTTTCCCCTTCAGCTAGGTTGGTGGGCTTAGTCTTGATTTTCAGAACAGATTTTAGCCATCTCAGCAGCCTTGCCGTACGGTGCACTGATCAATTCCCCATGGGTATTCTGTCCAGGTTGCTTGACAGTATGTTTTCTCCGGAATAAGTTTGTGAAGATTTTGGCTTCCTACTATCTATAGGGCCGAATGCTTGTCCTGTGGTGTGCCATTTCGTTGCGTGACGGGTCCGGGCGAATGGAGTAACCGTGGATAGTACCTTCTTAACATTTGCAGCCGTGATGTTCGTGATCTTCATCGTCGGCATTATCGTCTACAACAAGAGCGTGTAAACAGCGCGTTGCTACACAGATACGCTGACTCGACGGCCATCCAAACGGCTAACGTTGAGGCCATCGAGTGCACGTCATGAAAAGGACGCGAGCGCTCGGGGAATGGCGAGCTATTATTCTCGGACTGCCTTGGCTCGTTTTTGGAGATAGGCATTACGAACCGCGGCATAGAGGTCCAGCGTAGACTCTTCAACGCCCTGAAACTTTTCCAAATTCAGGGAGCGGTCGTTGACGATCTCTGCCGCACGTGCTCCAATCGAGATGGCATACGTGGCCGCTCGTTCCTCGATATCAACCACCGTCGGAATCGACTCGATGTTATGCATGGTGGGTAAGATGAGCCAATAAATCGGATTCAGCGCAATATCTCCGCCATACCCCACAAGATCACGGACCGTGTACGGACCCAGCAGCGGCACCATGAGATAAGGGCCGGGATTGACTCCGTAAAACCCCAATGTCTGCCCGGTATCTTCTTCCGGCGTTGTGAGATTGAACCGTTGGGCCACATCGAAAAAGCCTCCGATTCCAACAGTCGTGTTAATGAGAAACCGCCCTGCTTCGATTCCCGCGCCCTTGAATTTCCCCTGGAAAATGTTGTTCAGGAATCGCGGGGTCACACGACTATTGTAGAAGACATTGCTGATCCCGACTTGGACGAAATTCGGGACGACGACGTTGTAGCCTTTGGCGACTGGCTTCAGCACCCACCGATCAAGTTGTCGATTGAATTCAAAGAATTTGGTATTGAGCGGTTCCCAAGGATCATACTCGTCGATCCCTTCCTCGCCCGGTTTGGCGAAGGGATCGAATGGCTCGTCCGGAGATAAATCGTTGACTCCAACTGTTGGCGGAGTGTGAGATGACGCGTCAGCGGCAAGAATTGCTGGAGCACTCTGCTCCGTATGAGGGGCGAGGGAGTGGGTCGCACTTTTCTGTGCAGCACAACCGGATAGGAAGATCAACGAGACGGCAAGGACGAATCCACAGCCTCTTCCCCTGAAGCGGGCCGGCCTACACCCAGCTTGTGTCCTCATTCTTCAGATACCCTCTTGAAGTTAATGAATTAAGTGGCGACAGTGCAGCCCTGCACTGTATCAAAAGCCGAGTTGCTCGCCAATCATTAATTTCTCGCTGTTATGTGAAGGCCATACCGGACACATTCAGGTTTCCTTGCAAGCATGGCATCACCATTGCTTGATTTGTCCATGATTGGGAATCTCAGGCAGTTGCCAGCTGTGAATTCGGTGATGCCACATTGGGAATAGGTCATATTCTGATGAAGCAATTGAACGAAATGATCGAACACCGGGAGGAACAATATGACAATGAAGGTGGTGGTTGGAGTCGATGGGTCAAAATATTCGGAGTGGGCGCTGGAATGGCTGGGCAGGATTCCACTGCGCTCCGTGCCTCGCGTGACCGCGATTCATGCTATTGATTTCAATTCCGCTCGGGCGCCGTTCGTCATGCATCCAACCGTCAGTGGATATGAACCGGATGTCGGCGAGGCCATTCATCTCCTGGAGACTCGGGCCAAGCAGGTGGAGGTGGAAACGAAGCAACGGATGGAGGAGCTAGGTCTGAATGGTTCCGTGCGTGTGGAGCACGGGCATATTGCACAGGCGCTGCTCAAGCATGCGGGAAGTACTGCCTTGATCGTGGTGGGCAGCCGCGGCTTGGATGCAATCGACCGGTTCATGTTGGGGAGTGTATCGACGGCGATTACACTGCACGCCTCCTCTCCCGTCCTGATCATCAAGGAACCGCCCCAAACCATTCGGCGGATACTGTTTGCGACGGACGGCTCTCCAGCCTCCGCAAAAGCGCTTCAGTTCTTGACTAAGCAGTTCACGCTCAAGCCAGATACCGAACCGATCATCATGTTACTGGTCCACGTCATGCCGTTTCTGCGCTATACCGCGGTGAAGGAAACAGGGGAAAAGTTGCTCGCGCAAGAGGCCGGTAAGCTCGAGAAAGTGGGGTATCGAGTCAGACAATTCCCATGTGTCGGACCAGCCGCAGAAGAGATCACGAAGGTGGTGCATCGTGAACAGCCGGATCTGATCGTAACTGGAGCAAAAGGACGGAGCGCAGTAGCCCGCTTTCTCCAAGGAAGCGTCTCAACCAAACTGGTTCAGCAGAGTACGTGTTCCGTCCTGGTCGTGAGGTAAGGCCATTACGTATGGCAGAGATCCTTCTACTCGGCGAGACCTTGCTCGCCTCTCACGAGGCGAGCAAGAGAGCAGTCACCGACAGCTCGCAAAATTGAGCATCCCACCCCACTGTAAAAGGAATCTTCGCTCTCAACGGATCTCGCGTTACGAGAAGATCGCTCATTGGAAAGATGAAGCCTTCCAGCAGAGGAAGCTGCCGCGACTCACGCTAGACACTCTTTTTATACACAACTAGCCCCCCGATGAGGAGTCCACCCATCACGAGTGCAAACAGCCACATCATATCCATAACGGCTCCTTTCTGTTTTAAAGATCACTGACACTTGCTGTGTAAAGAGAGCAACTCTTGTGCTTGAGTCGTTACAGCAAAACCATCACCCAACTCTGCAGAAACAGTCGTAGACGGCCACTTCTAGACTATGAGGTTCGGGAGCATTGGGGAAATTATCCTCAGGACTGTCTATTTGGCTGGACAACCCGCAGGAAGACTCTGCTCGTGAACTCGAATAGGAACGCGGGGGTGAAGGGTCGAGACTAGACGAGATGGTCTCGCCCATGCGGTGCAGACAAGTCTTGTTCAGGTCCGATCGGGACTATGCGAGTAGGATTGATGTCGTCGTGGGTGACATAGTAGTGCCGCTTGATATGGTCGAAATTCACAGTGTCGGCAATTCCATCGGTTTGGTAGAGGTCTTTGAGATAGCCGAAGAGGTTGGGGTAGTCAGCGATTCGTCGAAGGTTACATTTGAAATGCCCATAGTACACGACGTCGAATCGTACCAAGGTGACATAGAGCCTCCAGTCGGTTTCAACGATCTCAGGTCCGAATAGATAACGGCGTGTTGCAAGTCTTGCATCGAGTTGATCCAGTGCCGCAAACAAGCCCCGTGCCGCTCGTTCATACGCATGTTGGGATGTGGCGAACCCCGCTCGGTAGACCCCGTCGTTCACGTTCTCATAGATGAACCGATTGAGCTCGTCGATCTCCTGCCTCAACTGAGCCGGATACAAATCAATCGGACTATCAGTGAATCGGTCGAACTCAACGTTGAAGATCCTCATCAGATCATCGTCGGAATTGGTGACGATGCGTTTCGTGGCACAATCCCATAGGACCGGGACCGTGACGCGGCCAACATAGTTTGGATTCGTGGCCACATAGGCTTGGTGGAGAAACTGAAATCCATTGATGAAGTCGAGGGAATGGTCAGAACCCTCGCGAAAGGCCCATCCCTGCTCATCACGAATAGGATCCACAACGGTCATACCGATCACCGTCTCCAGCTTTTTCAACTTGCGCACGATGATCGTACGATGAGCCCAGGGGCAGGCCCATGAGACGTAGAGATGGTAGCGCCCTGTTTCGGCCGGATAGCCAGAGCTGCCGTCGGCCGTGACCCATTTACGGAACGCATCCGGCTGGCGGGTAAACTCACCACCCGGCGATTGTTCGTCAGGAAACTGCGCCTCAATCTTCATACAAAACCGATCCGTTACGGTACCAGTATCTCATATCAACGATCGATGTTGTGAGGAAGTCGTAGAGAGCGACTGTGGCATTTCGCCACGCCATCAAATCCGCATCGTAGCAAAAAGCAACGAATATTCAGGCTTGCGCGACGAAAACGGCGTTATCGGGAGGGCATGCCCCGTGCGAGGAGATCAACAGAGAGCGAGGGCACCCTGAAGTCGATGAGTAATGCCAAGGGGTTGTGGTTCGTGAGAAACAGCCGGCTGAATCAAGACGTAACCGGATTGCTCGTTCGATTGATGCGTAGTCAGGTAGCCTGCGTGGTCGTCGTGGTGAGCATGGCCTGCGAGAGCAAGCCAGTCGATACGGCGGTCGTCAAGCAGACGCTATCACCTACACAATCAGGG
>CABVRS010000006.1:0-12567 GCA_902500745.1 uncultured Nitrospira sp. | reverse complement strand
CAAGCCAGTCGATACGGCGGTCGTCAAGCAGACGCTATCACCTACACAATCAGGGCGAGTGAGCCTGACACCAGAAGAGTTGGCCAGAATCCAGCTGGAACTTGCACCGGTGGCGGAAGGTCAGATTCGTTCGCACCGTCAGTTTCCCGCGACTGTCCAGGCCAACCAAAACGAATTGGCTGAGGTCACCACGTTGATCCGTGGCAGGGTCGTAAAAGTCCACGTCGATGTCGGGCAGGATGTGAAAAAGGGTGCTCTCTTGGCCATGCTCCACAGCGTGGACCTTGGCGTCGCTGAGGGGGAATACTTGAAGGCTAAGGCTAGGCTGGAAGAGGCAGAACGATCGTACGCACGGGCCAAGGAACTGTATGACAACAAGGCGGTGAGTCTGGCTGAACTTCAGCGTCGCGAGGCGGCCATGAAGACGGCGCGAGCCGAAGTGCGGGAAGCGCAAAACCGTCTTCAATTGCTTGGTGTGCCGCCGGAGGAAATCGAGAGGCTTGATCGAGAATTGACGATCAGGGCCGATATGCCTCTACGCGCACCGTTCGATGGGCGAGTGATCACACGCAATATCACGAGGGGAGAAGTCGTTGAAACAGAACAGAAGCTTTTTACCGTGGCCAATCTCACGGATGTGTGGGTGATCGGCAACGTGCCGGAGAAGGACGTGCAATTCATCCGCACGGATCAGAACGTGAGTGTGGTCCTGGCGGCCTATCCCCATGCGATCTTCAGCGGGACCATCACCTATGTCGGAGACGTGCTCGATCCGGCCACTCGCACGATGGCTTTTCGCGTCACCGTGTCAAACCCGGATCGACTGTTGAAGCCGGAAATGTTTGCCATCATCAGCATGTTGGCAGCCTCGAATCCGGACGTGTTGAGTGTACCGATTGCGGCTGTCCAGGATGGGCCTGCCGGTAAGACGGTATTCGTTCAACGAGAGGTCGGCACCTTTGAGGCACGGACGGTCACGTTAGGGAACGAAGAGGGAGACGTGGTCCAGGTGCTGGATGGGCTTAAGGTAGGCGAACAGGTCGTGACGAAAGGCTCCTTCGCGCTCAAGTCTGAGATGGAACGGCACAAGATCGAGCCTTCACAATGATTGTCTCACTTCTTGAATTTTCGTTGCGACAGCGGATACTGGTCATCGGCTTGGCGAGTGTGTTGTCCGTCATGGGTGTGATGGCCTTCGAGTCGATTCCGATCGATGCCTACCCCGATGTGACGAACATTCAGGTACAGGTGCTGACCGACGCGCCTGGCCTCTCGCCGGTCGAAGTCGAACGGTTCATCACGTATCCACTCGAGATTCAGATGACAGGTCTGCCTGGTCTGGCAGAAATCCGTTCACTTTCCAAATTTGCACTGTCTCAAATTACGGTGGTGTTTCATGACGACGTCGATGTCTACTTTGCCCGCCAGTTGGTATTGGAACGCATGATCGCGGCCAAAGAACGATTGCCACAAGGGGTCGAACCCGTGATGGCGCCGGTCAGTACCGGATTGGGCGAGGTCTATCAGTACTATGTGGAGGGTCCCTCGACGACGCTCAGGAGAGAGCCCAGTGCCACGGTGATCGATGCGCAGGTCGTCGAGAGGGAATTGACGGACCAGCGGACGATCCAAGATTGGGTTCTGCGGCCGGTGCTCAAGGGCGTGCCGGGTGTGATCGATGTGAACGGCATGGGCGGGTTCGTCAAGCAGTACCAGGTCCTCGTCGAGCCGACCAAACTCCGCAAATACAACTTGACGCTGCACGAGGTCTACGAGGCCGTCGGAAAGAACAATGCGAATGCCGGCGGGAATGTCCTAGAACGTTATGCCGAACGTGCCATCGTCCGGGGGGTAGGACTGATCCAGAGCGTGAGTGATATCGAATCAATCATCGTGAAGGAATCCGCCGGGATCCCGGTCTTTGTTCGCGATGTTGCCGAGGTCCGTATCGGCCACGCCGTTCGCCATGGCGCGGTGGTGCTCAACGGTGAGCGGGAGGTCGTGGCCGGTACCGTGCTCATGATCCGAGGAGGCAACGCCAGGCAGGTGGTCAAGGCGGTCAAGACCACGGTGGAGGATCTGCAGCAGAGCAACGTCCTTCCCGCAGGCACAAAACTGATCCCTTTCTATGATCGCATTGAATTGGTGAATGCTGCCATTGCCACGGTCCGTGACGCATTAATCGAAGGCATTGTCCTGGTGATCTTTGTCTTCTTTTTCTTTCTGGGCCATGTCCGCAGCGCCCTCATCGTGACGGTCACGCTGATCGTCACGCCGCTCGTGACCTTCATTGCGATGGAGCGATTCGGGCTCTCGGCCAACTTGATGACGCTGGGTGGATTGGCGATCGCCATCGGCGAGATCGCTGATGGATCGCTGGTCGTGGTGGAAAATGCCTATCGGCACCTCGCCCAACATACCGGTGCCTCGCCGGAGAACAGGCTCAACGTCATTCTTCATGCCACGAAAGAAGTGGGGAGGCCGATCCTGTTCGGCATTTTGATCATCAGCGTCGTCTTTTTGCCACTTCTGACACTTCAGGGTATCGAAGGGAAGATGTTTGCGCCGCTGGCCTACACGTTGGTGATCGCACTTTTGGCCTCCGTCGCGGTGACCCTGACCTTGTCGCCGGTGCTCGCGTCGCTGCTCTTGCGCGGAGACCACCCGAAGGAAACGGGTCTTACCCGCTGGATGAAACAACGGTATCTCCCTGTGCTGCAATGGACTCTGCAACATCGCACCGTTGTCCTGGCTGGCTCGACGGCAATCGTACTTGCAAGTGTGCCCCTTGTGCCGCTCATTGGACGGGAGTTCATCCCCCTACTGGAGGAAGGCGCGCTGACTCCTCAGGTAGTTCGACTGCCGAGTGTCTCGCTACCGGAATCTATTGAGATGGAAAAGCAAACCCACAAGGTAATGTTGGAGTTTCCTGAGGTTCGGATGGCGGTGAGCAAAATCGGGCGACCGGATATCGCCTTTGGTCCGGAAGAACCCAATGAGAGTGACCCAATCGTGTCACTGACAGACCGAAGTACGTGGAAATCGGCGGTGACTCAGCCGCAGCTGACCGATGCCATCAGAAAAAAGCTGGCGGAGATTCCGGGCATCTCCGTCCTCATGAGTCAGCCGATTCAGGAACGGGTGGACGAGTTGATCTCGGGGATCAGAACGGAATGCGCCATCAAATTGTTCGGCGACGATCTCGACGTATTGTGGAATAAAGCAGAGGAAATCGCAGCTCTATTGCAGCGGATCTCAGGGGTCAAAGACATCAAGATCGAACAGATCTCCGGACAGCCCTATCTCACCATCGACATCGACCGGCAGAAGATCGCCCGTTTCGGCATCAATGTAGCCGATGTGCAAGAGATTATCACGACTGCGATCGGCGGCACATCGGCAACAGAGGTGTATGAAGGCGAGCGGCGGTTCCAGCTCATCCTGCGATTTCCGGAGCCGTATCGGAACAGTGTCGCGAGCGTCGGAGAGATTCGGGTGAAGGCGGTTTCCGGCGCACTCATCCCCATGAGCGATCTGGCCAGAATCGAAATGCGAGAAGGGCCGCTCCGCATCAGTCGGGAGCATGTGAAGCGCCGAATCTTCGTCGGTTTCAATGTCGTGGGCCGGGATATTGGCGGGGTGGTCGATGAAGGGCGTGCGAAGCTTGCGGCGGGGCTTCACTTGCCGGAAGGGTATTCTGTCGTCTGGGGCGGGGCATTCGAAAATATGGAGCGGGCCAACGCGCGGCTCATGATCGTCGTGCCGATCACGCTTGGCCTCGTCTTTTTCCTCCTTTTCTGGGCGTTCCATTCGCTGCGGTACGCGACTCTGATCATTCTTAACCTGCCGTTCGCGTTGATTGGCGGTGTCGTGTCGCTGTGGTTAAGCGGACAGTATCTGAGTGTGCCGGCCTCCATTGGGTTCATCGAGCTGTTCGGACTTGCCGTAGGGAATGGAATCGTGCTGGTCTCCTACATCAACCAGCTGCGTAGCGAGGGACAGCCGATCGATGAAGCGATCCTGGGCGGCTGCAGTCTACGACTCCGTCCAGTGGTCATGACGATGATGACCACGCTACTGGGGCTTCTCCCGTTGGCGCTGGCCCAAGGAATTGGGGCTGAGGTTCAACGACCTCTCGCCAGCGTGGTGATCGGTGGACTCTTTACCTCGACGGTGCTCACGCTCATCGTGTTGCCCGTGCTGTACAGCATGTTTGCGGGGCGTGAGGTGAAGAAAGAGGAGGCACCGGAATGGGTGTGAGGAAATGCGACCGGAAGGACAGACAGTTGATAAAACACCAGTGCCATTCCGGTCAGGCATTAATCTTGTAGGTGTTGCCAGGTAACCGAGTCGGACATGTTCAGGCTTCCTAGGTTTTCAGACGGGTGGGATCTGATGTACCTGGTCGTCACAATTTTGGAGGGGGGTCCATGAGATACATGCTGGTGAGAAGGATTGTGTTATGCCTCTTCATGGCTATGGGGTCAACCGCACATGCCGCAGAAAGTGGACTGGAGCCTGAGACGCTGGATCAGCAGATGGTGTTGGTGCCGGCCGGGAAGTTCACAAGAGGAAGCAGTCACGCGGATGATGAAAAGCCGGTGCGGAGCATCTACCTCAATGCCTTCTACATGGATAAGTATGAGGTGACGGTGGGACAGTATGCGAGATACCTGAAGGTGACGGACATGGAGGAGCCACCGGACTGGAGCATTATGAATCAACCGCAACATCAAAGACGCCCGGTCGTGAACGTGACCTGGGAGGATGCGGTCAATTACTGCAAATGGGCCGGTAAGCGCTTACCGACGGAAGCGGAGTGGGAGAAGGCGGCGCGAGGAACAGATAGTCGGATCTATCCCTGGGGAAATGAAGCGCCGACTCGACTCCATGCGAATTATGGAAGAAAGGATTGGGATAATCATCAGGCCTTAACTCCCGTTGGGTCTTTCGAGGCCGGGAAAAGCCCCTATGGCATTTATGATATGGCCGGTAATGCCTGGGAATGGGTCTTTGATTGGTACGGGAATGAGTTTTACAAGAAAGGTCCTGAAAAGAATCCAATCGGGCCAGCAAAGGGCGACACGAAGGTCGTGCGGGGCGGGTCGTGGCTCTATGTTCCCGATTTCTTGCGCGCCTCATTCCGTTTCAATGCCGATCCATCAGGGCACCAATTTGGATACGGGTTCCGTTGTGCGAAGACGCCGTAACCCTTTTGTCGGCGGCACTGGTTTATGAGGGGGCGTTGGGTATGCCGGAGTGCTTCCTTGATTCAAAAGACACGGCTCAACGATATTTGGCGAAGCAGATCAAGTCGAGATGGTCATAATGGTTTGGGAGAAGAGATTCGGCCTTGTATCCAAGGCCCATGAAGAACTGAATGTTTTTGGCCGTGCGGAGCATGGTGCAGGCGTAAAACTTATGGGCATCGGTCGTCGCTCGTTCGATCTCGTGAATCAGCGCCTTGCCGACCCCTTGAGACTGGTACCCCGGAATCACGGAGAGCAGTCTGATCACGCATACGCCAGCCACCGTCCAAAAGCGCACGGAGCCAACGATCTCTCCTTCCGCCTCGGCTACGAAAATATGCTTCTCTTTCGCATCTTCTTTCAGGCTTTCGAGGGTTTCCGTTGTCCAACCGCTGAGGGTGTAGATGCCGGCATATTCTCCGAAGGCCTCCCGTTGCACCTGGAGGAGTGCGGGAAAATCTGACTTGGTAGCTGGTCTGATATGAACCACGACAGAGATCCTGGGTTCGTGAAGAGCGTTCCATTTCATAGCGGAAGGAGACGAGATTCGCAAGGACGACTGACTCGACATTGACAGATGTGAGGCGGGGCACCTCGCGTCGCCCCATACTATTGTGATCGGATACGTAATGGAGGTTCTATGCTGAAAGAAGTGGCAGGAGATATTTTACACACGAAGGCAGCAATGGTGGCGCACGGTGTTGCTCCGAACGACAACTATGCAAACGGCCTGGCATTAGCCCTAAGGGAACAATGGCCATCCATGTACAAGGATTTCAGGCATTATTGCCAAACATTCACGCCAAAGACCGGTGAGTTATGGGCTTGGGCGGGCGCTGGCGGAGTACGAATCGTGAGTTTGTTTACGCAGGAACCCGCTCCCAGCCACGGGGCCAAGCCTGGGAAAGCCACGATCGAAAACGTGAATCACTGTCTCAAGGCACTCTCTAAGTTGGTTGAGAGCGAAAAGGTCAAAAGCCTCGCCCTTCCTCGCTTGGCGACCGGTGTCGGCGGTCTTGACTGGAAAGAGGTCAAGCCGTTGCTTGAAAGGCATCTTGGCCACTTATCCATTCCGATCTACGTGTACGCCACCTATCAGCCAGGTGCCGAAGCAAAGGAAGGGTAGAGTTCCGCTGTTCTGCCGAAGCGGCTTGGTCCGGCGTATTTGAGTAGGGAGAAAAACCGCGTGCCATTAGTTCCGCAAGACCTCTATGACCGCTTGGTTGTGGTGCGGAGAGATCTGCATCGATATCCAGAATTGAGCTGGCAGGAGGCGCGTACAGCCAGCGTCATCAGCAGATTTCTTCACAGTCATGGAATTCAGTGCCGCACCAATGTCGCGGGTCACGGTGTTATTGCCGATATCCCGGGAAAGGCCGGAGTTCCTTGTGTGGTGCTGCGGGCTGATACAGATGCGCTTCCCATTCAAGAAGAAACCGGCCTTGAGTTCGCATCGGTGCACAATGGCGTCATGCACGCTTGCGGCCACGATGGGCATACGACGATGTTGCTCGGCGCCGCGGCGTTATTGTCCCAAGAGAAGGACTTGCCGGCACCGGTGCGGCTGATTTTCCAGCCCGCGGAAGAAAAAGGGACCGGCGCCATTGCCATGATCAAGGAAGGGGTGCTCGACGGAGCCGGCCTGATCTTTGGTGGGCACCTTGATCGGCATTACCGTCCTGGCACTATTGTAGTGAGTGAGGGACCGGTCAATGCGTCATCGGACAACTTTTTGATTGAGATCATCGGGCAAGGAGCTCATGGCGCCAGGCCACACGAGAGCATCGATGCGGTGGTGGTGGGGAGCCTCATGATCATGGCGCTGCAGACCATCGTCTCACGCGAAGTCGATCCGGCTCGCCCTTCGGTTGTTTCGGTCGGCCAGTTTCACGCCGGGACTGCGCCGAACGTGATTGCGGGACAGGCCAAGCTGGAAGGGACGGTGCGAGCTCAAGATCCGTCTGTCCGCCAACAATTGCTCAATTCCGTTCGCCGTATTGCCGAATCCATCGCACTGTTGCACGGTGCGAAGATTCACGTTGCGGTCATTGAAGGCACACCGCCGCTCGTCAATCATCCGGAGATGGCGACTCTCGCGCGTCGCGCCGCCATCGAATCGGTGGGGGAGGAGAATGTGCTGCCCCTGAAGACGGCCAATATGGGGGCGGAAGATTTCAGCTACTACCTTGAGCAAATTCCCGGCGCCTATGTCCGATTCGGCAGCCAAGTTCCTGGTCTGGAAGGCTATCCGGCACATTCGAGCAAGTTTGACTTCGATGAAGAAGCTCTGGCCGTAGGAGCCGCGTATTATCACGCCATCGCCAAGATCGCCGGCCAGCAACTCGAGAAGAAGGCAGCGTCCGTCTGATCCATCGCAACGGGGAAGTTGTGATCAGAGTCAGAGAAGCTCGGGAGGAGGATGTGAGCCAGATCCGCGAGATCTTTCTTGCGGTCTACGGTACTGACTATCCGCATCGCGAACTCTACGATGAACTTTGGTTGAAGCGCTCCGTCTTCACCGATGATGCCCTCATTCTCGTCGCCGAAGATACGGAAGCCGGCCGTGTTGTCGGGACGGCTTCCGTGCTGTTCGACTTCGGAGCCCATTCCGACTTGGTTGGAGAATTTGGTCGTCTCGCCGTACATCCCGACTATCGTCGCATGCAGGTCGGGAAGTTGCTCATGGACAAGCGGCTGGAGGCCATCAAAAACCGTTTGCACGTGGGACTCGTGGTCGCGCGCACCGTGCATCCATATGCCCAGCGCATCAGTCTGTCTCAGGAATTCATCGCCACAGGCTTTCTACCGCTCAAGCACTTCTTTCGCCACCGCGAGAGCTTTGCGCTGCTGGCTCGATATTTTGCCGATGCCCTGACTCTGCGCCGCAATAATCCACGAATCATCCCCGAGGTCTATGCCTTGGCCAACCTCGTGATGAGCCAGCCGCCCTTCGCACCGGATTTCATCGTGGACGAAGACTCCGCCTCCTACCCGGCTGGTGGCGACTATCGCCTTGAACAGCTGCAGGCTGAAGGCTATCCGGCATTGCTGCGTATCGAACGAGGTCGAGTAAGGAATCGCGAGATCTTTGGGCCCATGCGTCTGGACTATGGCTTCTTCAAGCTGCAAGCGCGTCAGACTAATTACTTTCTTGCCCGATCCGGTAGCCAGATCGTCGGAGCCGTCGGCTACACGATGGACCCGGTCGAGCACATCGTGCGAGTGTTCGAGCTCATCGCGCTGGCCGACGATGTGGTGCGATTTCTTCTGTCCGAACTGGAGCGCAAGTGTCGGGAGGAGATGGGGATTGAGTATATCGAGATCGATGTCAGCGCCTATGCTCCGCGTATGCAGCGAACACTGCTGGAACTAAATTTTCTTCCGGTCGCCTATGTGCCGGCCATGGTGTTCTATCAAGTGGAACGGCTCGACATCGTGAAGATGGTGCGTTTGAACAAGCTGCAAGAATTGGGGCCGCTCGGGTTGACCGAGCCGGTTCAGGCCGTGGCGGATGTCGTGATGCGGGGATTTTCAACGTGTGTCATCGCGCCTCGCATGGCACAGGCGATCAAAGAGGTGCCGTTGTTTCGAGGAATGAACACCGAACAGGCGACGAGGTTAGCGGGAGTCTGCACCGTGAGGAGCATAGGGGCGGGTGCTCGGCTCTTTTCCGGGCATGATCCGGGCGACCGGCTCTATCTTATGCTTCAAGGGCACGTCACCATCAGCAGCGGCTCATCTTCTCGCGTTATCGGCACCGTCCACACCGGCGAGACCTGTGGAGAAGTATCGCTCCTTTCGGCCAGGCATCACTCCGCCACCGCGACGGCGGTGAATGACATCGAGGTCGCCGAGCTCCCCCGGCGAGACTTGGAGGATCTCATTCGGCGTCGCCCGGATATCGGCGTGATCATCTACCGCAACTTAGCCGTCGGACTCGGAGACAAACTCCTGCGCTCGGGAGGTCAAAAGCCGGATCAAGAGCCGAATGAAGCCGAGAGCGTTCCTCTTGCCTAGGAGAATCTCTGATACGAGGCGCGACCGGGTTGATTCGGCAGCCGCTGTTACCTACGGTCAGAACGGGGGCAAGAATGTATGAGCCTGGGACAGACGGTCACCGATCAGGCGGCTTCGCAGCGTCGTTCCGTGCCTCCGGATCTCCTCGATCGCTGGGGGGCCCGCCGATTATGTTTGATGACATCGTCGACGACCATTCCACAATTGACACAGCGCCAACCATGAAAATCAGACGACGCTCCAATCTCGACCGCGATGCTGTCGTCACTAACGGCCAGGCCGTTGCACCGTAGGCAATTCATGGTTCATCTCCTTGGAGGCCGTCCCGTTCCATCTGAGGAGCCTGGTCGTGGGTTCCAGCCGCATGCATTGTGCGCTCCATTCGCGCGGCGCGTAGCAACACCGTTCCGTCTTGAAAGCCACGCGCATACCGCTCCCGGATTTCCGGCGGGCAGAGCCGATAGTCATGACTGTGATCACCACTTATCAGAGCATCGCGCAACCCGTCCTCCTCCGCGCGCCACCCGTCTATCTCCTGATCTGTACGGGCTTGTGCCGACTGGCGGCGGCACCAGTCAATACGAACACTGATGGGGTTTGTTGTGCGTTCCATAGTTTCACCCTTCTTAGGTATCCAAGGCTGTCTTCAAGTCGTAACGCAAGTTGAGTGCCACGGGAGAGAAGATCCAAAAACCACGTGACGATAATCCACCCGTTTCGGCAGGTTCGTACGTAATTATAATGAGTTATCGTCAAACGTCTTGTCGGTGAGGAGAAGACATCACAATGCCAGCGTAGTCAATGAAAGTGTAGGAGGTGAAGGGTACAAAGATTAGCGTTTCATAATGATACTAGGTAAAACCCTAGGCGGATGGTCTGGAAGTACAAGGGTTCGGAGGGAGTCTTAATTCAAACGCGAACGGTCCTCTGCACGGGTCACTGTATGTGGATCGAGGTAATGGTGCTCGTGCGCGTTCCGTCACAATCGGGTATAGTAGTCGCCAAGAATTTTGGACCGAAGGGGCCTGTGACGATTCGTTGAACGAATGAGCAATCTATCAATGAAACAAGGAGTTGCGATGGATACGTCTGCGGGAGGAGCCGTTAAAGATTTCATGCATCGCTACCTGGAGGTGGTTTCGCAAGACACGACGACCGCAGCTGCAGCCATGCGGATGAGTGCGAGGCGAATCGGTTGCCTCTTGGTGGAACCCGGTGATCCTGAGCGAGGGCCGACTGGGATTATGACGGAGGCGGATCTCGTGCGGAGCGTGCTTGCGGAGGGGTTAGACCCTATGGTCACGCTGGTAAATCGTGTCATGGTGAGTCCGATTTTGACGATTGCCGGTGAGCGCTCCATGTTGGATGCTAGTCAGTTGATGGAGACCAATCATGTGCGGCACCTCTGTGTGGAGGAGGCCGGTGAGATCGTCGGTATCGTGTCGGTGCGAGACCTCGTACGGTCATTCGTGGATGCAGAACGTGGTCCCGTCTGCGACCTTGAGAAGGTGTACCGCCCGCTGAGCGTCCTGATGGCAACCACACTCGCGACGATCCAGAGCGATGCGTCTCTTCGGGCGGCGGCTCAGCTCATGCGGGAGAAGCGGATCGGGTCATTACTGACGATCGAGGCCGGTGAGATCGTCGGTATCGTGACCGAGCGCGATTTGGTCTGGAAAGGGCTTGCCGGTAACCGAGATTCAGACAGCACTCATGTAAGTGCCGTCATGAGTTCCCCGCTATTGAGGATCGATGTGAATCGCACCATACGCGATGCGAGTAAAGCGATGGCCGAACAGGGTATACGTCATTTGGCCGTGACGGAAAACGGGAAGATTATCGGGGTGCTCTCCGTACGAGACCTAGTGAAAATGGTCTCCATCAGAGATCGGCCACGCTTTCTCGCCAAAACGTAGCGTTGCGCTCCTGTCGTGGCAATGGCTATAAGTATAAAAAGCATATGAGGCCTTGCGCTCCGCTCTTTCGTGTATGTCACACAAACTACGACGTTCTCCGGATCTTCCCAAAGCGGCGATTCAGGCGTTGCGACATGGGAACTTGATCGAGGCGATTAAGGTCGTTCGTCAGGAGCGGAACATCGGTCTGACTGAGGCAAAAGGGGTGGTGGAGACCTATCTCGGCTCCCAACCGGCGCTCAAGAAGAAGATGGACCAGGTGCTGGCCACGGCGCAACAGCGATTCATCCGTTGGCTGATCGGTCTACTGGTGCTGGCTGCTGGGATTACATACCTCGTGATGCAAAGACCATGAATCCCATACGGGGACACTCACAATTGTTGAGCGTAGAGGTAGGGTTTGTGCTGTTGAAATGTCCTCTCGGCTTGATGGCTCAGTCATGGGTGTTAATGGTGTGAGGCGTGATATTCGCAGACAGGACTGGTCTGGATGGTGATGGGGGCAGCATGAACCGTAATCGAACAACATCGATGTTCCTTACGCTGAGTTTGGCGTTGTCATGGGCACTTGCTCCCCTTGTGGCCGTGGCTAAGGTACAGGTCTTGCCGGAGACGACACTGTTGGTGGAGGGAAAGAAGGTTACAGGGCAAAATCGTCTGCAAGACCATCGAATAGTGAAAGAACTGCTCGCATCGTTTGAACGGGCGGAAGCAGCGTTAAAAAAAGAAGATATGGATTCCCTCATGGAGTTTTATGCGCCTACCTATGACTACCATGGGTTGAAAGAAATCGATGTACGGCGGGTGTGGGGTGAAGTGTTCGAGCATTACAAGGCTCTGGAGTCTCTCCATCTATTCTCCGATATCAAGGTCGTCCCGGTGAATCATGAACTTCGCCTGGAAGTGACCTGTACGGGAGGATTGTACGGCACCGACGAACGTACGGGGAATCGGATCACGCTGGACAGCTGGTTTCGCGAGGTTCACTATTTGGTCAAGGAAGGCGGTGTTTGGCGATTCCTCGGTAATGCCGGTGAGGTCCCGACGGGCGCCCCCTTTTCCTCGGCTCCACACCACCCGCTCTTCTAAGGCCGCACGTTGTGGGGGGCTCAACCTGTCCGAAGTGAGCCATGGAAATCAGGAAGACGTGAGCAGGTCGTTTCTGGTAGACTCCCTTTTTATGATGACCGAAGAATCTCTTCAAAACAGTCTCCCCCCAAAGGCAATAGAAGCGCTGGCGCAAGGCGATCGAGACGAAGCGATCAAGCTGGTGATGCTTGAGAGCAACCATAGCCGAGAAGAAGCGCGGGACATCATCGCAAGCTTTCTCCTGACGCAGCCTTCTCTGCTTCGGAGAATGAAGGATACCCAGTCTGAGGCCAAAT
>CABVRS010000005.1 GCA_902500745.1 uncultured Nitrospira sp. | reverse complement strand
TGCCGGTGGAAGGGCGTGCATCGCTCACTGTGTCCGGGGTCCGTATGGAAGAGGGGCAAGCCAAGCTGCTTGTCGGTGATTTGGCAATCGATCCGTCAACTATCGTCGAGTTGCGATAATAAAGAGGAGGGTTGTACCGATGGGAATTCTGTCGTCGCTATTTACGGGCGTCAGTGGGCTCAACGCGAACGGGAACGCATTGTCCGTCGTTGGGAACAACATTGCGAACCTGAGCACGGTCGGGTTCAAGTCCAGTCGGTCCGTCTTTGCCGACCTGATCAGTTCTTCGCTCGGCGGCGCGGGCGGAGCAATTCAGACGGGTCTTGGTGTCGCGCTCAACGGGGTGCAGGGGAACTTTAGCCAGGGCTCACTGAGCACCACGAGTAACGCGCTTGATTTGGCGATCGACGGCAATGGGTTCTTTATTCTTCGCGATACCAGCGGTGGGGCCTTTTACTCTCGGGCAGGGCAGTTTCATCTGGATGCCCAAAATCGCATCGTTGATCCAAGCGGATTCTTACTCCAAGGGTATCAAGTCAACACCAGCGGTTTGATTACCGCCAGCATCAGCGGGGTCACGCTTCCGACAACTACTGCGCCGCCGAATCCGACCACGACCGTCGATATCGGTGCAAACCTGAATTCACAGTCGACGACGGGGACGTTTTCGCTTGCAGATCCAGCCGGTACCGCCCAATTCTCGACATCGCTTACGGTCTACGATTCTGTGGGCAACAGTCATCTTCTCACCAGCTACTTTACAAAAACGGCAGCGAATACGTGGACCTATAATATTGTGGGGAGTACGAACGAGATCGTCACGGCCAATTACAATGCGGCAAATGTCAATGCTTCCTTGGGGCTCGTGCGGTTGGGATCGGGTACGTTAACCTTCAATACATCCGGTGCGCTTGATACGGAGAGTGTCGTGACGAGCTATGATGACGGGACTGCCGGAGGAACTGCCGGAGGAACCGTGGGGCAAGCTCAGATCGATTTTGTCGGCGCCACCCCGAACCAGGCCATCGCCTTCAACTTCGGTACGAGTGTGACGACCGATGGGGGGGCCGGTACCGATCTCTCGACACAATTCGGCGCCGCCTCAGGGTTGGTCCAGCAATCTCAAAACGGGTTCGGTGCCGGGGCACTCCAGACGTTCAGTGTGGAGACTAACGGGATGATCAACGGGAGATTTTCCAACGGGCAGGTTCGTCCGTTAGCGCAGCTGGCACTGGCACGATTCCCTGATCCGTTGGGTCTGGTGCGAACCGGGAAAAACACCTTCGCTGAATCAGGGACGTCCGGACAACCGTTGGTTGGAGCAGCGACGTCAGCTGGACTCGGCCGAGTTCTTGCCAATACGCTTGAGCTCTCCAATGTGGATCTTGGAGAAAGTTTTATCGACATGATCGCAGCACAGCGAGGGTTTCAGGCTAACTCAAGAGTGATCACAACGTCAGACGAAGTGCTCCAGGAATTGGTCAATCTGAAACGATAAGCGTTAAGGTCGTGGCCTGTG
Source organism: uncultured Nitrospira sp. (assembly GCA_902500745.1). Classification (GTDB taxonomy): domain Bacteria; phylum Nitrospirota; class Nitrospiria; order Nitrospirales; family Nitrospiraceae; genus Nitrospira_D. The sequence goes on along the minus strand of CABVRS010000005.1, from coordinate 61,777 downwards.
ATACGTGCGTGTTGCAGGCCACGATCGTTCAACGTGCGACGCAGTATCCCCACCTGAGACCTCGCCGCTTCCCACAGCGTCAGTTTGTTGACGGTGTCAATGGATTGCTTGACGAAGAGCCGAGGAATCGGCGTCCTCCGAGTAAGCCTCCGCTGTAACTGCGCGTCGAGTGTATAGATTCAGAGTCGTTCCGATGATGGCACGGACGAAAATAATGGCATATGCATTGCAACCTCCCTGAGCTGGCCAACGAGTCACTCGAGGAGGAGTTATGGCAGATACAGCCGCAGCAGATGAAAAAGCTTCAGTAGCGGCCCCCGCTCCAGCGTTTCCGATCAAACTACTCATTATCGTCTGCGTTGCGGCCCTCGTCTTCGGCGTGGGGGGGGCTGTGGTGGCGGTCAAATTCCTAGGTGGGTCGGAGAAAGCATCAGAAACGTCTGAAGAGCATAAGAGCGACACTGCAGCAAAGTCCGAATCTCATAGCGGAACCGGAGGGAAGCACGGTCAGACGACCGCACCGGGAGTCATGGTCGATTTAGACCCATTCATTGTGAATCTTGCGGATACACCGGAGGTCCGTTACCTGAAGCTGACCATCAAGCTTGAGGTGGAAAGTGACGCAGTTTCGAGTGACCTGACGGCACGAGTTCCTCAAGTCCGAGATGCCGTGCTCGTTCTGCTCAGCAGTAAGGATGTGAATGCCGTGAGAACGACACAAGGGAAATTTCAGCTGCGCGACGAAATCACGCAACGAATCAATGGTCTCCTTCCTAAACCCGGTGTCCGTTCTGCGTACTTCACCGACTTCGTCGTGCAGTAAAAGCCTATACCATGGAAAAAATTCTCTCTCAAGACGAGATCGATGCGCTCTTGAAAGGAGTGGTATCGGGAGAAGTCGATACGGCTCCCAAGGAAAGTGAGGCAGTCGCAAAAGGCGTCACGCAATACGATTTGTTCAACCAAGAGCGGATCATTCGCGGTCGAATGCCGACCATGGAGATGATCAACGATCGGTTCATTCGCCGTCAGTCCATTGTGTGGACCAACATGTTTCGCGATGCGGTCGAGTTCGTCGTCGTCGGGACGCAGGTGATTAAGTTCGGCGAATTTCTAAAGAAGGTACCGATGCCCTCGTCCTTAAACGTGTTTCATATGCCACCGTTACGAGGCAGCGCCCTGTTCGTGATGGATGCATTCCTGGTGTATTTGATCGTGGATTATTTCTTCGGTGGGAAAGGTCAAACACATGTGAAGCCGGAAGGACGGGATTTCACCCCTGTTCAATTAAGGATCATCAAGAAGTTACTGCTCCAGGCTCTTGTCGACCTTGAGAAGGCGTGGCATGCCGTCGTGCCGGTGAAGGTAGAGTATTTGCGATCTGAAAGTAATCCTCAGTTCGCCATGGTGGTCACTTCATCTGAGATTGTGGTGGTTGTTACGTTGCAAGTCGTGTTGGGAGAAACAGCACGCGAGCTGTATGTCGTCTATCCCTACACCATGCTCGAGCCTATCAAGGAAAAACTCTATTCCGGGATCATGTCTGATCAAGTGGACCAGAATGGTGACTGGAGTCAGCGATTCCGTGAGCGATTGCAAGAATGTCCTCTTCCGATCGCGGTACGACTCGGGACCGCCACGGTCACGGTGAAGGATGTGATGAACTTCTCAGCCGGAGACGTCATCCTGCTTGATCAGCGTCCAGGCGACCCGCTCGATTGCTATATCGAAGGCTATCACAAGTTTCAGGGCAGTCCCGGTATCTATAAGGGCAATCATGCGTGCCGTGTGACCAAAGCGATGCAGTAATCTTCACAGAACAAAGAGAGCGATTATGGCTGACTCGGAATCTGCAATGCACACAGATCCTCAAGCGGGGGGCAAAGCGTCACCTCAGCCTGCCTCATTTCCGTCGGTTCAAGGGGTGGAAACAGGAGGAGCCCAGAAAAATATGGACTTTCTTCTGGACATCCCGATGAGCGTGGCTGTGTACGTCGGGTCGACCAAGATGGCGATCCGCGATCTGTTGCAACTGGCCCAAGGCTCCGTCATTGAACTGGATAAATTGGCCGGGGAACCGATGGAAGTGATGGTCAACAACAAACTGGTTGCTCGCGGTGAGGTGGTAGTCGTGAATGAGAAATTCGGTATTCGGCTGACGGATGTCGTCAGCGCCGCGGAGCGCGTGCAACAGCTTCGTTGACCGGTCTGAGGGAACAGTTGTGATTGATCTATGGGAAAGCCTCTTTCGCACCATCTCCGCCTTGGCCATTGTGCTGGTGCTGATTGGGATTGCGACAGTCATCTTTCGTCGCGTGATGGGGCACCGTTTGGGGGTAGATGGAGGGCGTCCGCTTGTTCAAGTCCTGGGAACGGGATACATCGCGCCGCGCAAGACGGTGACGCTTGTAGCGGTCGCCGGCGAGTATTTGATCGTGGGAACGACGGCAACCGATCTTGTTCCGCTAGGGCGTCTCAATGATTCGACGCAATTGCAAGAGTTATTGGCACGTACGGCGGAGTCATCACCTCCGCAGACCTCATCGATACAGGATACGGTCTTGGCATCTTGGCTTCGGCGTCGTTCAGCCGTCCCTGTCACGTATGATAAGGGCGTTCATGAATCATAATCGAAAATGGCGGACGAGCATTTTGTGGGTAAGTGGCGTCTGTGCGGCAGTGTTTCTCTTGCTGCCGCTATCGGATGCAGTGGCGAGCGGTCCGTCCGTCAGTCTTGATTTTGGATCAGGCGGCCCCAAACAGACGGCCGTCGTTATTCAAATCTTGATCCTTCTCACGGTGCTGTCTCTCGCACCGGCCCTCTTCATTATGGTCACGTCGTTCACGAGGATCGTCATTGTGCTGTCCTTCCTGCGTCAGGCGCTCGGCACGCCGGCGGTTCCTCCGAATCAAGTGTTGCTGTCTTTGGCGTTGTTCTTGACGATGTTCATCATGGCTCCGGTCGGTCAGGCCGTGTACAGCAGCGCGTTGCAACCGCTTATGGCCGAGCAGATCTCATATGAAGAGGCATGGAAAAAGGGGAGCGAGCCGGTACGAGGGTTCATGCTGCGGCAGGTACGGGACAAGGATCTGGAACTGTTCATCACATTGAGCAAAATTCAGAAGCCGGAACGAGTGGAGGATGTCCCGACCCATGCCATCATCCCCGCGTTTATTCTCAGCGAGCTTCGGATCGCGTTTCAAATCGGATTTTTGATCTACATTCCCTTTCTGATCGTCGATATGGTGGTCGCGAGTATTCTCATGTCGATGGGCATGATGTTGCTGCCTCCTGTAGTGATCTCGCTTCCGTTCAAGTTGATTCTCTTTGTCTTAGCCGATGGATGGTATTTGGTGGTGGGGTCGATGGTACGAAGCTTTCAGTGAGTGAGTCCGTTGGTTGGGAATATTGAAATAGGCTCCAGGCAGCACACTCGACGGCAGTACACCGCGCGGTGACAAGCCAGCATAAGGAGGAAGCACATGACGCCGGAGATGGTCACGGAGTTAGGCAGGCAAGCACTGGAAACAACGTTGCTCGTATCTTCTCCGATTCTGGGGCTGAGTCTGTTCATTGGTCTGGCCATCAGCGCACTGCAGGCCATGACGCAGTTGAACGAAGCGACGTTGACCTTTGTGCCGAAAGTGCTGACTCTCTTCGGAGCTCTTCTTGTGTTTCTCCCGTGGATGTTGAATGTGATGACGACCTATATGTCGAATCTGCTTATGAATATTCCTAATTACGTGCACTAAACAGTACGATGAGCGTAACGCAGCCGATCCACATTCTGCTTCCTGAATTCCAAGCGTTCTTGGTCCTTGTTTCCAGGATCGGGGGCCTGCTTGCAGCGTTCCCTGTCTTGAGCGGCCAGGCAGTTCCACAGAAAGTCAAGATCGCTCTGATTCTGACCTTGGGGGTGTTGTTGGCTCCGATGGTGCGTCTTCCGGTCGTACCCTATGACCCGCTCGCGCTTGCTGCAGGACTTGTCAGTGAACTGATGATTGGGTTGACCGTCGGGCTGGCGGTTCGGTTGTTTTTCAGCGCGCTTGAGGTAGCGGGCGAATTGATCGGTGTTCAAATGGGGTTTGGTGTGGTCCAACTGTTTGATCCGGCGACGGCGCAACAGACTCCGATCATCGGTCGGTACTTTACCTTGCTGGCATCGCTGGTGTTTCTCTCACTCAATGGCCACATGTTTCTGGTCGCGACCATTCTGTCAAGCTATGACGCCATTCCGGCGTTTGGGGCGTCCCTTCCGGGGGAAGTGGGAGATGGTGTTCTCCGCCTTTCTCAGAACATGTTTGTACTTGGCTTGAAGTTGGCCGCACCCGTGCTTGTCGTGATTTTCATCATTAATCTTCTGTTGGCCATACTGGGACGAGCGGTCAGTCAAATCAATGTGTTTGTTATAAGCTTTCCTGTCACGATTGCCGGTGGACTGGCCGTGCTGGCGCTCTCGATGTCGTTTACGGTGAACCTCTTGGCTCGCGAGATGGAACGTCTCCAATTAACGATTCAGGCCCTTCTGAAAGCGTTGGGACATGGCTGACGACGATAAGTCGAACAAGACAGAGCCGGCGACTCCGAAGCGAAAGGAGGATGCGCGCAGAAAAGGGCAGGTCGCCATGAGCCGCGACGTGTCAACGGCGGCTATTCTCTTGGGCGGCATTGGCTTGTTGGCCGCTATGTTGCCGGTCGGTCTTCAGCGAATGACGGAGATGACACGGCAAGGTCTAACGCTCTCCTTTCCGGTCGAATTTTACGCTGGGATGTCGATTGAACAGGTCTATACGGTTGTGATTCAGGCAGGGCTCACGGTCTTCGCGTTGAGTCTCCCGATTGTCGTGGGGGTATGGGTGCTGGGCGGCGCAGCGTCTCTGCTGCAGACAGGCTTGTTATGGAAATCAGATGGACTGCAATTGGAGTTTTCCCGTATCAATCCGATCAAGGGGCTCTCCAAGCTGGCCTCCTTCCGTTCCGTGATGGAATTGATCAAAGGCCTGCTGAAGATCGCAATTGTGACGGGTGTCGGCATCTGGGTCGTACGCTACGACATCCTAAGGATTCCTGAATTGATCGAGTTCGATATGGGGTCCGTCTTGCAGGTGACCGGTCAATTGGCGCTCAAAGTCGGGTTGGCCGTCTCTGGAGCGGTCGCCGTGCTCGCCGTGCTCGACTATTTCTATCAGCGCTATGAATGGGAACGAAGTCTACGCATGTCGAAGGAAGAGATCAAGGAAGAGCACAAATCCACGGAAGGCGACCCGCTGATCAAGAGTCGGGTACGGACTGTCCAGCGAGAGCTCACGAAGAAGCGCATGATGGCTGCGGTGAAGACGGCGGATGTGGTGATCACAAACCCGACACACTTGGCCGTCGCGCTGAAATATGACACGGCCAGGATGTCGGCGCCGGTCGTGGTCGCGAAAGGCGCCGGTCTGATTGCGGAGCGTATCCGAGAGCTGGCGCGGCATCATGGAGTGGCGGTCGTTGAAAATAAGTTCGTTGCGAGGACGATCTTTAAGCTGGTCGATATCGGGAAAGAGATTCCCAACGATCTCTATCGCGCCGTGGCGGAGATCTTGGCGTTTGTGTACCGCGCTCGAGGCGTCACATCGTGAGCACTGTGTAGGCACGTAGAATGGCAACAGCAACAGAACCAGTAGGACCGCCGCAATTTCTTAAACACCCGGACATCCTGATGTCCGTCGGGGTTGTGGCCATTATTATGGTGATGTTGCTGCCGTTACCGCGGTTCATGCTCGACTTGTTGTTGAGTTTCGACATTACCCTCTCGGTCATCATCTTACTCGTCGGGCTTCAAGTTCGGCGACCGATCGAGTTTTCGGTGTTTCCCTCGATTCTCCTCATGATCACATTGTTTCGGTTGTCCCTCAATATCGCGTCGACCAGACTGATCCTGCTGCATGGCAATGAAGGAGCCGGTGCTGCGGGGGAAGTCATCCGGGCATTCGGAAACTTTATTGTGGGAGGGAATTACACCGTCGGCCTGGTTGTGTTCACCATCCTCGTCATCATCAATTTTGTCGTGGTGACGAAAGGCGCAGGGCGCGTGGCTGAGGTCGCGGCTCGGTTCACGTTGGATGCGATGCCCGGGAAACAGATGAGCATCGATGCCGATCTCAACGCCGGCCTGATCAATGAAACTGATGCGCGCCGCCGACGCCGGGAGATCACGGAGGAGGCGGACTTTTACGGTGCGATGGACGGTGCCAGCAAATTCGTTCGAGGCGATGCGATCGCAGCGGTCATTATCATTTTGGTCAATATTCTCGGTGGATTGGCGATCGGCATTCTGCAGCAGGGGATGAGTCCGGGCCTGGCGGCGCAGACCTATACGGTGCTCACTGTGGGTGAAGGATTAGTCGCGCAGATTCCCGCTCTGATTGTGTCGACGGCGGCCGGTATTGTCGTGACCCGCGCCGCTTCAGATACCGATCTGGGCGGGGAGATGGCGCGCCAGCTGTTGATGTCCTCCAAAGCAGTGGGAGTGGCAGCAGGTATTCTGTTGGCGCTTGGCCTCGTCCCGGGTCTTCCTCATGTGGCCTTCCTGTTGTTGGGAAGTGGGGTCGCCTGGATTGCCTACCATCTGTATCAGCAGGAACAGGTTCAGGCAGCTCCAACACCAGCTCCTGTCACCGCCAAAGTGGAGGAAGGGGTAACTCGTGTCACGCCACTCGATCTCATGGAGGTCCAGGTCGGGTATGGACTGATCGGGCTCGTTGAGGGCACGCAAGGGACTGCGTTGCTCGATCGGATAAAGGCATTACGTCGACAATTTGCCGAATCGATGGGGTTTGTTGTGCCGCCGATTCACATTCGTGACAATCTGCAGCTGCGTCCGAACGAATATGCCATTATTTTAAAGGGTGTGGAGGTCGCCAAGGCGGATGTGGTGCCTGGCCACCTCTTGGCGATTGATCCCGGAACCGGTCAGCGGAGTTTGGTGCAGGGGATTGAGACCAAGGAGCCTGCATTCGGCTTACCGGCGCTCTGGGTCCCAGAGGATGCTCGCGAGCAAGCTCAGATGGCCGGGTATACGGTGGTGGATGCGAGTTCCGCCATCGCGACGCATCTGTCAGAGTTGATCAAGCGCCATGGGCATGAATTACTGGGAAGGCAGGAAGTGCAAGCCTTGTTGGACGAAGTCGGGAAATCGCATCCAAAGTTGGTGGAAGAACTCATTCCAACGATGCTGCCGCTTGGGACGGTCGTGCGTGTTCTCGGCAATCTCCTCAAAGAAGGGATCCCCGTTCGAGACCTCCGGTCCATTCTGGAAGCCATTTCAGACCAGGCGACCAACACCAAAGACGCGGACATCTTGACGGAGTATGCCCGACAATCGCTCGCCAGGACCATCACCAAGCAATATCAGGCGCCGGACGGTACGCTCCAGGTGATTACGCTGGACCCACGTCTCGACCGGTCATTAGCAGATCAAGTGGCAGCCTTGCCGGCTGGTGCCGCATTGAACCTCGACCCGACCTTCTCGCATAAACTTCTGAGCAACTTGAAGCAAGCGGCCGAACGGGTTGCGTCTCGAGGGCAACAACCGATTGTGCTTTGTTCTCAAGCGGTACGCCGCCACCTCCGGCGGCTTAGTGATCGGCTGTTGCATTCCGTACCTGTGATGGGACTGAACGAGGTGGATTCGTTTGTCCGCCTGCAATCTCTCGATACGGTCCGAATCGATTTGGAATTGGCGCAGCCGTCCTAGGGTAAATCATGAAGGTCAAAATATTTCACGCACTGACGATGCAGGATGCCATGCGGACCATTAAGGAAGAACTTGGGCCGGATGCCATCATCCTGTCGTCAAAAGAAGTGCGTGAAGGGGGACGATTGTTGCGGGTGTTTAATCGACCGGTGTTGGAAATAATGGCGGCCGCTGAACAAGAAGTGCAGCAGCCTACTCAGGTGAAGGACAGCCGTCAATCCGGTGATCGCCCCATACCTCCCCCAGCTGTTCAACCGCCTTCCCCGGTGGCTCTGCAGACGTTTCAACAAACGTTGCACACGATTCTGCAGCCGAATCAAGAACGTATCGCTCCGTCTGTAGATGGGCAGTCTGATCCAACGAGACCAAGCCGTCATTCCGTCAAGCAGCAGGGCCTCCATCACCTACGCAGTGCGATGGCCGAACTGAGTAGTTTGATGCAGGATTTATCGAACGAGACACCACAGACGAGGAGTCCTGCCTTACCATCCGTTCTCAGTACCATGCGCCGCTCCCTCATCGCACGAGGGGTCAATGCAACAACGGCCACAGTACTCGTGAATGAAGCCCACTCCACCATCGTGCATGAGAAAGTCTGTGACCATGAGTCGGCTCAACACGCACTACAGCGAGCGATTGCACGTCGGGTCGCCACCAGCGGCTCTTTCCTCGATGACCGGGCGCATCCCACGGTGGGCATTCTCCTCGGGCCCAGTGGAGCCGGAAAAACCTCCGCCGTCGCTAAGGTAGCGGCTTATTATCGGTTGGAACAACGGAAATCCGTCGCACTGATCACGTTTGATACGTATCGGGAGGCCGCACTGGAACAGTTGCGACGGTATGCCAGGGTCGTGGGAGTGCCGTTCGCATGTGCGCTGTCGGCTCGACAAGTATCTGAAGGACTCCGTCGTCATACTCGGGTTGATCTTGTGCTCATCGACATGCCAGGGATCGGATCTGACGAGCTGAGAATGACCAAAGAGTTATACCGTCTGCTCCCGGAAGGGACGGTCACGACCGATGTGGTCCTTCCGGCTTCTACGGGAACACACGAAGCCCATCGTATCACCAGGTGTCTCGGAGATCTCCCGCGGCTGCGGCTTCTTTTTACCAAACTCGATGAGACGGAATCGTTCGGGACGATTTTCGAAGTGGCGAACCAAGCAAGTATTCCTCTTTCATATTGGAGTGTTGGACGGCGAGTCCCGGGAGATTTAGAAGTCGCCTCATCGGAACGTCTGGCAGCGCTGCTCACAGCGGAAGGAACTGCGGGTTATCGAGTGTTCAGTCGTCATTCGGAGGGAGCATCGGTCGCCACTCCTGCCATGACAGGAGTGGGAACTCACCGCGGATAACTGGTTGGAGGTCACGATATGCAACTTAGGATGAGAAGATCGGCGCTTGTATCTGAGGACGTGGATGGAGGAGGGGAGTTATCCACGCAAGTCATTGCGGTCACCAGCGGGAAAGGTGGAGTGGGAAAAAGTAACGTGGTGGCGAATCTCGCGGTATCGCTCGCAAGGGCGGGCAAACGTGTCCTTGTTCTGGATGCCGATCTCGGCCTCGGTAACCTTGATGTCCTACTGGGACTCGTCCCGCAGCATACGATCGAAGACGTGCTGGTCGGTTCCCATACGCTCAGCGAAATTATGCTCAGGGGTCCGGCCGGTATCCATGTTCTTCCGGCCAGTTCAGGTGTTCCGCGCTTGACGGCATTGACGGAATCGCAACAGTTGATGATTCAAGAGCAGCTGGCGGATTTGGCGGCCGAGATGGATGTGCTCTTGATCGATACCGGTGCGGGGATTTCGCCGAACGTCACGTTTTTTGCCTCGTCGGCAGATGAGACGATGGTGATCATCTCACCGGAGCCGACTTCGCTGACCGACGCGTATGCCTTGATCAAAGTCTTGGCTCGTCAATATCGCGAACGCCGGTTCAAGGTGCTCGTGAATCAGGCGAAGAGCCCCCGAGAAGCGTCAGAGGTCTTTGGGAAACTTGATGTGGCGGTCGATCGGTTTCTTCATGTATCCGTCGAGTTGGTCGGAGCCATTCCGTACGACGATTATGTGCACATGGCGGTGATGCAGCAGAAGGCTGTCTCCGATATGTTTCCCGACGCGCCGGCGGCTCAAGCCTTCAAGCGGCTCGCGCAACAGGTGACTCAGTGGCCGAAGCCTGGCCTTCCGAAGGGCTCGGTGCAACTCGTTTGGCAACGATCAGCTACCCATGCCGGCAACTGAGAACAGATCCTAATGGAACAAATATGAGAAAGACTGCCGTATCACATGTGCGCAAATCTTTCATCGCGCAGGGCGCGAGGCGCGAGGAACTCATTAAAGAGTTCGCTCACGTGATTCGCGCGATGGCCCATCGACTGGCCTTTCGGCTTCCCGCCTACTTGGATGCCGAGGATCTGATCTCGGTCGGCACAATTGGGTTGATGGATGCCATGGATAAGTATGATCCCACCCGAGAGGCCAAATTTAAGACCTATGCCGAGTTCCGGATTCGCGGCGCCATGTTGGATGAGATTCGCTCGATGGATTGGATTCCCCGATCCGTTCATGAGCGCATCGGGTTGCTCCAAAAAACGCATGTGATGCTCATGAGCCGGTTCGGTCGGCCGCCGCAGGATGAGGAGGTGGCGGCGGAATTGAAGATGTCAATGGAGGAGCTGGACGACTTCATCACACGGGCTCGAGGTGCCGTGATGATCAGTGTCGATGATTTGAGCCTGCATGAGCCGGACGGACATAAAGTAGTCAAGATGTTGGCGGATACCCATACTCCTGATCCGCTCTCGTCCTTGGTCAATGAACGCGAACGTGAAGTAATCGCTACAGCAATTCGGCTCCTGCCCGAAAAAGAGCGGCTGGTCCTGACGTTGTATTACTATGAAGAGCTCACCATGAAGGAAATCGGAGAGCTCATGAAGGTGACCGAGTCCCGCGTGTGTCAAATCCACACCAAGGCGATCATTCGCCTCAAAGCGCATTTGCAGGCGACGAGTTGATTGAATCGACAGTAAGCAACTCGTGAAACGTTGTGTGTGGATAATGGCTTCTCTTCCATTCCGTATGTCCATAGCGCACGTGATCAACCTGGACCCCGTACTCATGAGAACGCCATGAGCGATGGGGGACAGTCAGTCCACTGGGAATTTTTTTCACGGGATCTGGTAAGAATAGCCTAGGGCTCATCCGCCGGTTGATGATGGTGCGTGCCATCTCTGGTCCCCTGAGTTTCTCCAGTCGCTATCTCCTGAGTAAACCAACACATTTTCAAGCTCACGGTGGTAACGACCTCCCGCGATTCGCATTCCTGAATTTGGCACAAGGGTTGCTGTTTGTGGTGAGCAATCAAAAGGAGTCGGCAGCATGAATCGAGGAATCTATCCTATTTTGTCGGGAGCGCTGGCTCATGAGCGTCGGATGCAAGTCTTTGCCAATAACATGGCGAATGTAAATACCGCCGGTTTCAAGCAGGATGAGCAGGCATTTAAGGCGATATTCCCACGCTACCATGCGGTGATGCCGACGGGGGGGCGAACTGTCGGATTGGCCCAACAGATCATGGCCAGACCGTTCGGTCCAACTGAACGCGCGTTTGTGGCACCTCACCAGATCAAGACCACGTTTGAAGCCGGGCGAATTCGATTGACCGGGAATCCTCTGGATGTCGCCATTCAGGGCCGTGGATTTTTTGAAGTGGAGACACCCCAAGGACTTCGCTACACCAGGAACGGCATGTTATCGCTCGATCGTGATCATCGACTGGTGACTGGATTGGGCCATCCGGTGATGGGCACCAAGGGAGAAATTAAGATTCCCCCGGGGAAATTGGAAATTTCCGCTCAAGGTGACATCAAAGTGGACGGAAAGCCGATAGCGACGATCAAGGTCATGGAGTTTCCTGATGATGACATGCCGCAGAAGTCATCGGAAGGACTATTCTTTTCAGATAAAGGCACCGTGAGCAAGAATCCGCAGATTCAGGTCGGACATATCGAGGAGTCAAACGTGAACTCGATCGGTGAGATGGTCAAGATGATTCAGGGCATGCGCAACTATGAATCCACGCAAAAACTGATTCAGACGCTTGATCGAATGGCCGAGGTCGCCATTCAAGATGTAGGTCGAGTGGCGTAGTGTCTGTTGCGAGTTTCACGTTTCATGTTTCGAGTTTTGAGAGCGCAGCATTCTCACAACTTGAAACGTGCAACTTGAAGCCGGTGAAATCATGACGGACCGAGGAGGGGTGAGATGATCAGAGCGATGTGGACGGCGGCAACCGGAATGACGGCGCAACAGATCAATGTCGACACGGTTGCCCATAATCTTGCAAACGTCAACACCAATTCGTTTAAGAGGAGTCGTGCAGAATTCGCGGATCTCTTGTACCAGATTCAACGACTTCCCGGCACGAATGCATCTAACGTCGGGGTGTTTCCTGTCGGGATCCAGGTCGGGGCAGGGGTGCGTCCAACGACTGTTGCGAAAGAATGGATTCAGGGGAATATGCGCCAAACGAACAACGAGACGGATCTGGCGATCGATGGATCAGGGTTTTTTCAAGTCTCTCGCCCTGATGGGACGATCATGTATACCCGAAATGGGTCGTTTAAGCGTGACAATGTGGGCAATCTCGTGACTGGTGATGGAGACCTGCTCAACCCGGTCATTACCATTCCTTCAGGTGCGCTCAAGGTGGATATTGGCCAGGATGGGACGGTCTCGGTCCTACTCCCCGGAGTCACGCAAGCGTCCCAAGTGGGACAAATCCAGCTCACGCGATTCGACAACCCTTCCGGTTTAGTTGCGATGGGGAACAACCTTTTTATCGACAGCTTTGCGTCCGGACCGCCGACCCAAGGTACCGGTGGTTTTACCACTGGGTTTGGCACGATCCAGCAGGGGTTTTTGGAGAGTTCCAACGTCAATCTTGCTGAAGAAATGGTCAATATGATCATCGCCCAGCGAAGTTACGAGATTAACTCCAAGACGATTCAGGCTTCCGACGAAATGATGGCCATTGCGAACAATCTCAGACGATAAGGAGCGGCTCATGTCTAGAATTTGGCTCATCATGATCATGCTCCTTTCATCTGTAGTCTCCGACGTGACGACGTCACGTGCGGGGTCTAGTGGTGAGTCTCGGTCGATCTTGTCGGTGCCCCGAGGTCCGATTCATCGGGCGACCAACACCGTTGTGGATCGGCCGGTGGTCAGTGAGGTTAGTCCTGATCTAATTCGGAAGGCCATTCAGAAACATCTGGAGAGCGAATGGGGGCACAAGGTTAAGACGGTACATGTGACGGTGTTGGATCCCGTGGATCCTGTGATGATCCCCGGCGGGAGGGTAGAGTTGCAAGTTGCTCCCAACTCTCTGGAAGAAGGTCTAGGACGGCGGATGTTTCATGTGGAGGCGGTGGCAAACGGGAAATCTCGGAAAACGATCCAGGTTGTCGCTGACATTGCCGCGATGATCGATGCGATTGTTGTCACTCGCTTTCTGAAGGCCGATGAACTGATTGATATGAGCGATCTCAAGACGGTCGGACTGCGGGTTCATCAGGTGAACCATCCCTTCATGACCAATCAAGGAGAGGTCATCGGAAAGAGCGCATCACGGCCTCTTCCGCCTGATACACCGCTACGCTCAGCCTTTGTGAAGCCTCCGTTGGTGATCAAGAAGGGTGATCGAGTCCTCATCGAAGCGCGGCGTGGAGGCCTGTCGATTCGGGCCAATGGCGTGACAAAAGCAAATGGACAAGTCGGACAGACGGTCACGGTCACCAATCTGGATTCCGGTAGGGAACTCAGAGCTAAAGTAGTGGCTCCAAATCTTGTTGAGGTGGAGTTCTAGCTGAACCGTGGTAGAGAACACCATGCACTTTCACTGTAATCCGTCTTTTTATATTGCAGTACGTAGTCTGATCATTATTATCGCACTGCAAGGATGTTCAAGCCCGCCGAGCCCGTCGAACAAGGTGACTGTGCCGCTGCTCCCTCCTCCAAAGACGCTTGGCTCGCTCTGGCAGGAAGAAAACGGACGAGCCTATCTCTATGAAGATATGCGTGCCATGCGGATCGGAGATATTCTGACTGTGAAAATCTCCGAAGTTCATAAAGGGTCAAAGTCAGCCGATACGGCGGTTCAACGGGATTCGACGATCAAGAACGGCATGATCGGCAGTGGTATGGGATATATCGGGCTTCCAGGGATCCGCTTCAGCGATGAAACGAAGCGTGGATTCGGAATCAATGCGACCGCCAATAACAAGTTCGATGGGAAAGGTTCCACCAATCGTGAAGGGACCTTGACAGGGACTATCTCTGCGATCGTGACAGAGGTGCTTCCCAACGGGGATCTTCGGATCGAGGGACGGCGTGAGGTCAGCGTCAATAGTGAAAAACAGCTGATGACGATTGGTGGGCTTGTCCGGCGTGTAGATGTGGATACCAAGAATACCGTGGCCTCAAGTGCCATTGCAGACGCTAAAATCGAATATTCTGGCCTTGGTGTTCTTGATGATGTTCAGCGGCCTGGATGGTTTGTTCGGATTCTCGATTGGGTCTATCCATTTTGATGAAGGATGTCGTATGCCGACTCCATTGAGACGTCAGCCAGTGCGGAGGAGCAGTCTGAAAAAGCGGCCGCTCAATCTCCATACTCTGCAGATGATGCTACAAAGCGGCGTGGTGCGACGGGCCGATTGTAATCCTCCCGGTGCGAACCATACACGCGTGCATATAGTGGATGAGGTTGAGCGAGACTCCACGAATGACACAACCACGGAGCAAGGATGGCTGGTGCGTGTCATGCTTGGTCGAAAGCCGAAATCGCACGTTTCAAAACGTTCGTAGATACGATAGGCGTCACATCTCATGATCGAACGACTTCTCTTATGGATGAGTGTGTTGGTGCTGGGATCCAGTGTCCTTTTCCCTGCGACTGCCGACGCAGTGAGGATCAAGGACATAGGCGTCATTGAGGGTGTGCGTGAAAACCAGCTGCTGGGTTATGGTCTGGTGGTGGGTCTGGATAGTACCGGTGACCGTGTCATCGGCGGCCAGTTCACGATTCAGGCCATGATGTCCATGTTGAACAAGATGGGGGTGAATCTTGTCATTGACCCCATTCAATTACTGACCAGAAATATTGCATCGGTTATGGTGACGGCCAAGCTTCCTCCGTTCTCAAAACCTGGTATGACGCTGGATGCAGTCGTGTCGTCTATGGCAAACGCCAAGAGTCTGCAAGGCGGTACGCTCTTGCTGACACCGTTGAAAGCAGCCAACCAACAAGTCTTTGCTGTTGCGCAGGGGCCGGTCTCTATCGGGGGGTTCTTGGGAGGGAGCGGCGGGGCAGGGGGAGCCACGGTGGTCAAGAATCATCAAGCGGCCGGAGTGGTTCCTGGTGGGGCGATCATTGAAAAAGAGCTGCTCGTCAATATCGATTCGTGGGAAACGGTATCCGTGCTCCTCCGGCAGCCTGATTTTACAACTGCCATCAGAACGGCCGAAGCCATCGAAGGTACGTTCGGAAAAGGCAGCGCGTCCGCCGTCAACGCAGGGTATGTCAGAGCAACGATTCCGCAGGCCTTTCAGGGTCGTGTCGTCGAGTACATTGCATCGATTGAAGGGCTCGATGTCACCGTCGATGCTGTAGCCAAGGTCGTCGTCAATGAACGGACGGGAACGGTGGTGCTAGGCGAACACGTACGGATTTCGACATGCGCGATTTCACATGGCAATCTCACGATCTCAGTAAAGAATACGCTAAACGTATCTCAGCCGTCGGCTCCGATTATTGGTTCCGCAGCCGGGCAAACAACTGTTACTCCGGATGTTCAGACAGAAATCAAAGAGCAGGAATCGCGTCTGATTGTCGTGGATGAAACGGTAACATTGGGAGAGGTCGTACGAGCGCTGAATGCGGTTGGAGTGACCCCTCGGGATCTTGTGGCAATTCTATCGGCGTTGCGGGCTGCTGGTTCACTTCAGGCTAATCTTGAGATCATTTGATTAAGTCTATGATTAATACTGTCAACACGTCACATGCTGATGATTCTAAATGGGGGTCTTCACCATTATATGTAGATCCAACTTGGAACATCGGAGCTGGTCATTTCGGCCATCGACTTAACTCATTGAAATCACAGGATATTGGTGAAAATCGCGAACAGTTGATTCAGGCTGGTCGGCAATTCGAAGCCTACTTTATCTCATATTTACTGAAGGTTATGAGAGAAACGGTTCCCGAGGGAACCATCGCAAACAAACAAGGAGCCTATTTTTACTCATTTTATGATGAGGAAATCGGGGTTCGAGCAGCTGAATCCGGAGGGATAGGGATTGCCAAAATGGTTCAGGCATATGCGGATAAACATTTTGCGCTACCCCCGGTAAAGAACTCAAGTTCTGACGAGTAGGAGCCGATAAGGAGTACGACCGGGGTAAAGGCCATCACACGGTGTCGCCTTGTAGCTCGGATAAGAACAGTGGGGAAGGAGTAGGGATATGCAAATTTCAGGTCATGGGAAAGTCGATCATCTTGCAAAGGTGTTGCTTGGAGTTCACGAAGCTGAAAGTTCCGGAGCTCGACAAGCAACGACTCGCACTCAAGCGGGTAAGGATGAAGTTCAGATTTCCGCCCAGGCGAAGGAACTGCAACGGATTCGCGAGCTGACCAATCAACCGGATCCTGAGCGGGCTGAACGAGTAGAGAGCATCAGGCGCTCCCTTGAAAGTGGTACGTACGATGTCAGTGGCCGTGCGGTAGGTGATGCTCTTGTGAAACAGGTTCTGACTGACGCGATACTCTAAGCCACGTCAGTGTCCTGCAAGTGCGACAGCAATGGACGGACTTCCGTTCTGGCCTAAGGATGGGCAGGTTGTCGATCGTGAATGTCTCAGGCTCTCTCGATCAGTTCATCGATCTCCTTGCGCGTGAATCCGCGCAATGTGAATTGCTCGCACACAACATCCGCCACGAACGCGATGCCATCAAGCGCATGGCGCTCCATGAGTTTGTCGCAATCAATCAGTCAAGAGTTTCGATCCTTGAGCGCTTAAACGGTCTCAAAGAAGAGTTTGACGCATTTGTGCGTGAGCTAGCCAGGATTCATGATGTGCCAGAAACGAGTCGAACATTCACTCAGATTCTGCAACGGATGAAGCACCCACAAACTCACGCGGTCTTGGAACAGTATGAACGACTTGCAGCGCGAGTTCGAACAGTGCAGCAAGATATAGCGGTCAACCAGGTACTTGTGAAAAATATTCAGTCGTTTCTTGCCCGGGCATTGGAAGCTCATCGTCAGCCCGCTCCTGAAAGCGACGTCTATTCGATGCTCGGCGGTCGAAACACCAGCGGCATGCCGGCGACGTTAATCAGACGGAAGGGGTGACGATCGATGGGATTGAACGCACTGCTTGACGTTGCAAAGTCCGCCCTCTTTACGGCGCAACAGGCCTTGACGGTCACCGGCCATAATATCGGCAATGTCAACACTCCGGGCTTCTCCAGACAGCAAGTCATACTCACGGAAGAGCGTCCTGTTGATGGGAGCCCAGGGCAATCCGGCACCGGAGTGAAAATTGCCGAGATCCGACGGGCGGTGGACGTATTCCTTAACCGGGAGTTGGCACAGTCCCATGAAGATCTGGGCCAATTTACAGTGGCGCGTGATGAATTGAGCAGGCTCGAGAGTCTGTTTGGGGATGCGCGTGGGCAGGGTTTATCGGGGAAGTTGAACGATTTTTTCAAGGCACTGCAGGATGCGAGCACGACACCTGCTCAGATTGCTCCGCGTTCTGTGGTGCTCTCACGGGCCACGACGTTGTCGAGCGCATTTCATCAGCTCAATACGAATTTGGTCGAGACCCGTCGCGGCGTTGATGTGCAAATCGGTGTGACGCTCAGCGAGATCAATACCTTGACGGGGAAGATTGCCGAGTTCAATAGCCAAATTAAATCCGCTGAAGTCAGCGGCCAGAATGCCAATGATCTCCGCGATCAGCGGGACTTGGCCGTGAATGAGCTTGCCACGCGTGTTGATGTGCTCACGCTTGATCGTCAGGACGGCACGGTTTCAGTCTTTACCGCCCGTGGACTTGTCTTAGTGGACCAGGAAACAACTCGTAAGCTCGTCGGCGTCGAATCTCCGGACAATCAAGCGCTGCTGGATATCGGGTACGATATCGGGGGATCTCAACCGTACGTCATTAACGATCTGATAAGTACTGGGAAGTTACGTGGACTCCTGGATGTCCGGGATCGTACGATTCCTTCCGTCCAACGAGGAGTCGATGCTCTGGCCGGCTCGATCCTCACCGAGGTGAACCAGATTCACCGAGCGGGGTATGGTCTCGATGGGTCTACCGGGGAAGATCTCTTTTCGGGAGTATCGGTTACGACGAAAGCCCCTACCACAAACAGTGGCACTGCTTCGATTGCAAACGGGGCGGTCACTGCGCCGAGTCTCCTGACCTTCCATGACTATGAGATTCAATTCACGGGACCGAGCGGATACTCAATCGTCGATGCAACAACGGGAGCGGGGATCAGAGGGAACTACACCGGAACGGTACTGACACCTCCGACAGTGGATGCACCGATCAGCATTGTGACGGGAGTGAACGATACGTTGGTCGTGTCGGTAGACGGAACGACCTCGGGGACCATTACGCTCAATGGTACCGGTTCACCGGGTCTGGCATATGTCTCTGGCGACGCGCTTGCCGAGGAGCTTCAAAGCAAAATCAACGCGGACAGCACACTGGCTGCAGCCGGCCGGCAGGTCACGGTGTTGTTTGATCACACAGCACATCGACTTGTGTTGCAGTCAAATTCCAGCGGCGGGACCAGTGCTGTGGATGTGACCGGCGGAACGGCGCGAGCCACGCTCGGATTATCAGCCGGGGCCAGCACAGCGGCGTCCGGCACGTACAGCGGGCCTCAAACATTTCATCTGGACGGGATTGCCGTGACCGTGTCCGGGGCACCGGCGGCTAACGATATTGTGAGCGTGAACTCACGTGACAACGCGGCAAGAGACTTGGCGGTCGTGTTCTCAGATCCATCAAAAGTCGCGCTCTCCTCCACGCGAGCAGGTGTTCCGGGTAACAGTAAGAACGGCTTGGATCTCGTTGCGCTTCAGTCAAAAACCGTCACCGGTCTCGACAACGCGACGCTGTTCGATGCCTATCGTAAAACCGCGACCAATCTGGGCGTGGCGTCTCAAGTCGCTGGGCAGCGTCTTGAGACAGAAGAGATCCGCCATGAACAACTCCAGAATTTTCGGGCTCAGGTGTCCGGTGTCTCACTTGATGAAGAACTCGTCAATCTTCTCAAGTTTCAACGGGCGTTTGAAGCGGCGTCGCGCATGATCGTGGCGGCCGATGAAATGATGTCGACATTGATTTCGCTCAAACGATAGGCGGAGGAACCTGCCATGCGTGTTACCGAACAGCAGGTGTTTGGATTCCTGGTCAACAGTTATCAACGGGCTCGATCGAAATCGTTACGCTTGCAGGAACATCTCGCTACCGGCAAACAGGTCTTGCAACCGTCCGACGACCCTGGTCGTTTCCATCGGATCGTCGGTGAACAGACGACATTGGCAAAGTTGGAGCAACGACTTCGCAATATCGCCACCGCCACGACGCGAGTCGAACTGGCCGATACATCTCTCCAGGGGACGACATCGACCCTGTCCCGTATCAGGCAACTGGCGGTTCAGTTTGCCTCTGATACCAACGGCGCGGCAGAACGAGCCGCCGGGGCGCAGGAAGTACGTGCGCTGTTGCAGCATCTGCTTCAATTGGGTAATGCCGAGTTTGATGAAAACCAGCCGGTGTTTGGAGGGACAAGCCGCCATGGGTTTGCTGCCGGGCTGGCGGTGTCTACGCCCATTACATTGACGAATGCTGTTGCCGACACACTGACCTTGAGCATTGATGGTGTGACATCCGGTTCGATCGATTTAACCAGCGGCACCGAGACGCTCAGTGGATCCGAAGTAGCCGCACGAGTCCAGAGCCGGATCAATACCGATGCCACCTTACTGGCGGCAGGGAAAAGCGTGTCCGTGACGTATGCGAACGCTCGTCTTGTCATTGCCTCCAATTCCGATGGAGCAAACGCGAAGGTGGAGGTGATCGGTGGATCTGCTCGTACGCTGCTCGGATTCAACGGAGGCAGTGCCGGCAACGGTACCGCAACGTTCGTGCCGACCGTGGTTACACATGCCGCTTCGTCCAACAGCGGAGGTGCAACGATCTCTCAGGGCCAAGTCCGTAATGCGAGCATCACCTCGTTCGACAACCATATCCTCCGGTTCACTGGATCCGGCAGCTTTGACGTTTTCAATATCTCGGGACCGGTCACGGTCACGGCGGGCTTGGCCAATGTGGGACGAGTCGGCGCTATTGATACGGGGGTTATCGACCCTCAGCGTGTGACCCTTGATTCGTATGAAATACAATTCACGTCTCCCACACAGTATGCCGTGGTGAACACGACGACCGGGTCGACTCTTTCAACCGGGAACTCGTATGTGTCAGGAAGTCCCATCGAATTCGACGGTTTGCGGGTCGTGCTGTCGAACGGACAGCCGGGATCACCGGTGACGGGAGATCGATTTACCGTCGCGCTGACTCCGAGGACAGTGCTGGGTGGACAAACCTATACTTCAGGTGCGCCGATCACGTTTGACGGCATTCAGCTTACGATCACGAACGAGACGGCGTCTCCAGCTGCCGGAGATCTCTTTCATATCGTCAGCCAGAGCAGGTATGCCGGAGATTCAGCCACTCATGAAATTGAAGTGGCGGACGGGGAGGTGATCCCTACGAACGTGCTTGGCGATCAAGCGTTCAGCGGCCCTCAGGTGAATCTGTTTGAAACAGTCCAACATCTTCTCGCGTCGTTGCGAGGAAACTTCAAGGCCGGTATCGTGGAGAGCTTGGGCGAGTTAGACCGCGGGATCAGTCAGGTGTCGGCTGCTCAGGCTGAAGTCGGCGCACTGACCAATCGATTGGAAGCCACCTCCTCGGCCTTGGAAGATGCGAAAGTGTTGGCCACCAACACGCTCTCCGCGTTCGAAGATATTGACTTGGCACGAACCATCTCCGATCTCACCCTGCAAGAGTATGCCATTCAAGCAGCAGGAGAAACGCTCGGGCGGCTCTTCGACAATTCTCTCCTCAAGCATCTGCGCTAAGTCGTCTCTCAAGTTTGTCCCAGGGATGGCCGATAATTCTATGCAGCACTGTGTAGCCAAGGAAGGCTGGTATGTTGGTACTGACACGTCGACGTGGAGAAAGTGTGACGATCGGGCCCGACATCCGTGTCGTCGTGCTGGGTGTGAAAAGCGGGCAAGTCCGACTCGGAATCGAAGCGCCACCGGCGGTCGAGGTTCATCGGGAAGAGGTCTATACGAGAATTCAAGAAGAGAACCGCTTGGCCGCGAAAACTCAGGCGGTTCCGATCGATGCATTTCGCCGCCTGATTCCCGCGAAACGCCGAATGGTCTCGTGAGGATATATTCGTGAAGTGCACATCGACCCGTTTCGGATCATTCGACGTTCCCGACGACAGCATCGTCAGGTTTCCTTCAGGGCTGCTGGGCTTTCCCGAGCAAGAACGGTATGTGATCCTTGATCATGATACGGAGGCTCCCATCAAATGGCTTCAATCGGTTGAAGCTCCGGATCTGGCCTTTGTCCTTTTGGATCCGGGCACGTTCCATCCCGATTATCATGTCGACATTCCTGCAGAGGCCTTGGCAGAGATCAAAGGGGACCAGAGGGATGATCTCGCATTGGCCGTGATCTTAACCATACCTTCGGATGACCCAAGTCGAATCACAGCCAATCTTCGAGGCCCGCTGATCATAAGCCACAAGACCAAGCTCGGGAAACAGTTGGTGCTCTCCGAAGAGTTTCCTACCAGACACCCATTGTTTCCAGCATCATGTCCTGCTGTTGAAACCCCCTCAGATTTCGAATCTGCTACAGAATGTTCTGCGTGAGTCGTGCTCTAGGCGGCCGCTTTCGTGATGGGCTGATACCCCTGCCGATAGGATTCCAACACGCGGACGAGTCGTGCGACTTCAAGTTCAAGTTGTGCGTAGACGGGAGCCGCGTCGTGGAGCGTGTTCAGGCGGCCCACGGCTTCCAAACGACTGGCGGTGAGTCCTACCTCAGACGCACACAGATTGCCGGCCGTTCCCTTAAACGTGTGGGCGGCTCGCTCGACGGCGGATGAGTCGGCATCGGCCAAGGCTGTTCTGATCTCAGTCAGCATCGTCTGGTGACGATCGAGGAACAGACAGATGAGTTGAGCAAACAATTCGTTATCGTTGCCGATATTCTGGTACATCTTGGCAGGGTCAAAGATGCCTCGCGTCGGGTCGGTCGTGATCGGGACCGGCGGCTGTCTTTCAGATACTGTTTCAGTGGGCGGTGCGGTGGCCCAACGGGCAAGGGCAGTGCGGAGTTCCTCTAGTTTGATCGGCTTTGAAAGATAGTCGTCCATCCCGGCCGCCAAACACCGTTCTCGATCTCCCTGCATGGCATTGGCCGTCACGGCAATGATGGGGATGTGAGCGCGAGTCTCATGTTTCGGGTTGCATGTTTCAGGTTGCTGATCTGACCTCTCTTGGTTCGAACCTGAAACCTGAGACTTGGAACCCGAAACATATCCGGACGCTTCACGCTCGCGAATGTTCTTGGTCGTCTCAAAGCCATCCATGATGGGCATCTGGCAATCCATCAAGATCGCCGCGTAGTCACCCTTCTTCAGCGCCGTCAGCGCCTCCTGGCCGTTATCGACGACATCCGGCTGGTAACCCAGCTTTTCAACCATCCGTACGGCGAGCTTTTGGTTGACGACATTATCTTCCACCACGAGGACGCGTCGGTGTTGGATGTTTTCTGCGACCGTATGCCGAGTAATCAGTTGAGGAACAACCGAGAGCGTCCGAGATTCCTTTGGCTTCGGGCTCTCGGCGAGGCCGAGAACAGTTCGCAAACAGTCTCGTAACTCGTCATGGCGAACGGGCTTCGGTAAATACCCCATGGCGCCGGCTTGACGTGCCTGCTCTGCATGGCCTCGTTGGAGCATCGAGGTCATGACGACAAGGCGAATGCCGGCGCCCGCTGGGTGTTGTTGGATTTCTCGGGCGAGCTGAAGCCCGTCTTTTCCCGGCATGATCACATCCAAGATGGCGAGATCGTACGGTACGTTCCGCTGTGCCGCCTCGGAGATCCGGCGCAAGGCTGATTCAGCATCCTCGGCAAGGTCATCAACCATTCCCCATCCGGATACGAGATGATGGAGAATCAGACGATTGGATTCGTTATCATCGACGATCAGGACATGTTTCCCCGCGAGGTCTCCCATCGGGAGAATCGCACGCGGCGTGCCGGCCTGTTTGAGAAGGCGCGCCGTGCACCAAAAAGTACTTCCTTGTCCTTCAATGCTGCGTACACCAATTCCCCCTCCCATCAATTCCGCGAGTTGCTTCGAAATCGACAGGCCAAGGCCGGTACCACCGTACTTTCTCGTCGTTGAACTGTCGGCCTGTACGAATGGACGAAAGAGTTTAGCCTGAGTATCCGGAGTGATCCCGATGCCGCTGTCGGTGACTTCGAATCGGATGACGGCGGAGTCGGGTAGATCTTCCTCGATATAGGCTTGCAGGGTCACCTCTCCTTTGTCGGTGAATTTCACTGCGTTCGCGACAAGATTGGTCAGGATCTGACGCAAGCGTCCCGGGTCGCCCTTGAGTCCTGTCGGAACCGCCGCATGAACGAGGCCGGTCAGCTCCAGTCCTTTGGTTTCCGCGCGCTCGGCAAATTGCGCGAGCACCTGCTCCACGGTCGTTCGCAGATTGAAGTCGAGACACTCCAACTCCAGTTTCCCCGCTTCAATCTTGCTGCATTCGAGCACATCATTGATCAGTTGCAGCAGTGCTTCGCCGCATTGGCGTATGGTTTCGGCGTACGACTGCTGTTCAGGCGTCAAGGAGGTCTCCATCAGGAGGCTCGTCATGCCGATCACGCCGTTCATGGGAGTTCGTAGCTCATGACTGACGGTTGCGAGAAATGCCGTCTTCACGCGCGCCGCTTCCTTGGATTCATCAAGTGCCTGGTCGAGTCGGTGATTGGCCTCGCGAAGTTGCTCGGCCTTTAAGCGTAGCGCCTGCTGTGTCTTATGGACGTTTGTCATGTCCGTGGCGTAGCCACGAACCACGTCATGATGAGGCACAGGACAAAAGGTCCACGAAAAACTGGCGTCCTGTAAGAGGACCTCTTCGTCAGGCAATATGCGACCAGTGGTGAGACAGTGCTCCACTATTTTGAGGAGTTGGGTTGGCGCCACGTTTGGGAATCCATCGAGGCTGTACCCAAATCGAGAAAGGAGCGCAATCATGGAAGGGTTCGCATACAACAGGTTGCAATGCCGATCGAGTTCGATGAGTGGTGAGGGGCTTTCCTCGGCGATCGCCGCCAAGCGCTCACGGTCCTGCTCCAACTCCATTTCATGCGACAAATCACGAATACTGATCACGAGAACTTTCATCCCACCGAGCTCGCTCCGGACGCACGTCCACTCTATGGGGGTGCTCGTCGTTTTGCTTCTGAGCAGGCGCTGTTGTATTGGAACAATAGGGCGGCGTGTCTTGTAGACTTCATTCAGCTTTGCGGAAATGCTTGATTGGCTGCACTGAGTAAGCTTTGCCCATAGCATCGGGAACGACGATCCATGGCTAGATCTACCACGTGATCCGAGTAACCGGATACCCTCCCGGTTGATGGTATGGATTGTCAGATCAGGATGGAGAATGAGCGTCGCGAGAGGAAGCCCTTCAAGAAGATCGGCCGCGACGGACGCCGCAGGGTCAGAGACTTCCTTCCGAGTCCGGTATCGCCCTCGTTTTCGTTCCGACGCTTTCATCATGCGGCTCGAGGCAGAGTCGTGTCCAAATGTATGCCGATGTTGACGCGCTCACGAGTCGGGTCGAGGACACGCAGGACCGTCCGTACGGTGTGATCGGATGACGATGCGGCCAGGTCGATTTCAATCGGTGTGGTATAGGCGCCACCTTGTGGGTCGGTTGTGACTTTGACCAGAGGTTTGAGGCGTTGCTGAGGATTGACTCCGACCACCACGGCCTGTTCACCGGTGTTGAGTCTGACCAGGCTTCCAACAGGGTAGACGCCGATGCTCCGAATCATCACCTCCACGAGGGTCTTTTCAAACTGACCTCGTTCTCCCGCGAGGAAGAGTTGCCGAACGGCATCGTGGGGAATCATCGCGGGACGTGTTCCGCGCCGACTGACCATGCCGTCATAGAAATCGACGATCCCGACGATTTGCGCAAGACGTGAGATCTGGTCGTGACCAAGGCCGGACGGAAAACCACTTTTGTCTGATCGTTCATGATGCTCCCGTACGATTCGCAGGACCTCCTCGTGCATACCAGGATGTTCCGAAAGGAGTGTCACGCCGAGCTTGCAGTGTTGTTCGAGCAGTGTCTTGTCTTGCCCGGTGCATTCGTCTCGCTTCCGAACCAGATTGCGTGGGAGACGGACATAGCCCGCGTCGTGGAGCAAGGCCCCCATGCCGACCAATTCTTGCAGCGGTTGGTCAAGCTCGCTTTCAATAGCGACGATGAGAGACAAGATGCAGGTATCCAACGCATGGGTTGTCAGAGACCGATCGAACTGTTTGATTTTCTGAATGGCCACCTGAGTGGCTATTGCAGCGCGGTCATTCAGCACTTGATCCAACACATTCGATACGATGGCTTTCGTCGCCTCGGGAGTCGGTGGGACTCCACGCTCAAGATCATCGAAGATGCGCTCCACCGCTTCTTGAGCCTGCGCATAAATGACGACAGCCGGCTGAGTGTCGGATTTGTGTTCGATGCCCTGCTCAGGTGTTGACTCACTTGGAACGGGAACGTTCGGGGAGGTCGACTCGGCATTGGCCGACGGTTGAGTTGTCGTTGATGGGAGATCGGATCCTTTGCTGGTATCGATTGTCACCATCCGAATCCCATGTTGTTTCATGAGCTCGATGGTCCGCAGGTCATTGACCAGACGTTTATGGAAGAGAAACGGTGTCCGGTACCAAGGAACATCCATTTCGACGATGAACATGCCGGGGATGAGCTGCTCGATTGCAATGCGTTTCGTCGCCATAGGTTTAAGACTCCAAGTCAGAAGAATCGCCGGTCGGATAGGCCGACAGAAGAATAGGTTCCGAGGATGTTATCGGTGAAGTAGGCGGTGAACTTGATGATTACCTACGGATCCTACCGCGTTGACATCAGTTGGGGGTCAATGTGCTCGATCCTGTTCGCTCACCCTCAAGATTAGCCCATGAGTTTCCGATAGGGTTCATCAGAGGCGGTTGAGATCAGCTGGTGAACCAGGAGCGATGGGTATGAATGACATGGTCGTGTCTGTTCCCCCTGCGGCGTCGTTTTTGTCGGTCGGACTGCCGTTGAAAATATCCCTTTCTCTTGATCAGCAGAAGGTCATGTACGGGTCGACGCTCCTTGGGTGGAAAGATCACGCCTGGCTGATCTGTGAATGGCCGCTTCAGCTCGGCCATGATCAACAAGTTGTCGGCGGCACGCCATGTACCGTCAGCTACCTTCATGAAGGGAAGCTCGTCGGCTATCGCAGTGAGATCCGTGATCTGATCAGTTCACCGGTACCATTGCTCTTCATTGCCTATCCGAAAACGGTCGAAGAGATGCATCTGCGTAAGCATGTGCGTGTGTCGTCAAACGAGCCGATCCTGTTGATGCGGACCGACGGAGGGCACGCATCCGAATCTACGCTGCCCACCACCGATTACTTTGGCGGTTTGCTGAAAGATCTGAGTGAAGGGGGGTGCAGCGTGGCGCTGGTCCAACGACCTGCGTGGCTGCGTCCCGGCAGTACGGTCCGCTTAGAGTTCGAGCTGCCTGGATTAGGACATATTACCAATCTTACCGGCCTCGTGAAGAATGCCGACGTGCGGCATGGGAGCGAGATGATCGGCATTGAGTTTCGCTTCAACGAGCTGGAGTACATTGAATATCGAGGGTGGGGCGGATCCGTCCGCAACGCCATCGAACAGTGCGTCTTCCAAAAAGTCAGCGCCTCATTCCTTACCTCGTAGGCAGGTTCATCTTCGCCCCGTACTGGCTGATTCTTCCCGAATACCGGGCAAATCTTGCCGAGGTATGGAGAAAGTCATGAACGTTCCCGCGTTTGAATAAGCGGATTTCTTTTGCCCAACCCCACCAGCAGCTGGCACGAGACTTGGAATGCATTCTCCGCACAGCGTCGTCTGCAGGACAATCTTGTGAGCCTGAAATGCATAGTGTGCAGAAACCACACTCAGTTCTTTCATATGCGGCTGAGAGGGGAGTACCAGTCCATTCAGACGTTCCTACTCGCTCTGAGGAACCAGCTCTGGCCCTCGTCATTGAGGCTTCGAGACTCTTTCACGATACCTGGATGCCCCTCGAGGTCTGTCTTGCTATGCGGGATCAGCTGGCAACCGAGTTGGGGAAAGAGGATCCGCTTGCTACGCTGTTTCAACGCATCCACCCACGACCGTGGAAATTCCGACACGCCGAACTTGAACGACTCATGGCTTCTGAAACCCTGGGTGGATGGGCTCTCTGTGCGGAAACCGTTGAGTACCTTGTGGCGAAAATTGAAGAGTATCGTCCTTCGGCCATACTGGAATTCGGGAGTGGAACAAGTTCTCTGGCCTTGGCATGGATCATGACACGCCTGCACGGGGACCCTGTAACGCCGCGCGTATTCAGTATCGATCAATCCGCGCAACATATCGAACAAACCAGGGCGGTACTTCAACGGCATCGCCTTCTCGGTACGGTCCGCTTTCTCCACGCAGAGCTGGTACTCCAGACGATCGGCTCACAGGTTGTCCGGTGTTATGACCTACCGAGGGAAGTCCTCGAACAGTTTCTTGGCGGTGTGCATCCTGACGTGATCCTCATCGACGGACCGGCCGGGGAAACCGGTATCCGCTTCGGAACAGTTCCACTCGTGAGCGACGTCGTGAATCCCCATGCCGTAGTTATTGTCGATGACGGACTTCGCGACAGTGAACTTGATACGGCCGATCGATGGAACCGGTTGGGGTATGTCCAATGGGAAGGAATCCGTTGGGAAGGGAAGGGATTGCTTAGCGGAAGAGTGCGTCCGGCTCTTCCAGCGTCGACGCGACAGTGGTTGGAACAGGTGGAACGTACGATCCACCCCAGATCGTCAGGTGTGCTACCGACGGCGCCAGTGAATGTGGCGCAGAATGACCAAAGAGTCACTGTGTCGCGCCTAGCGCTGAAAACGGATCCTATCGCTGGCCATACGGTGGCAAGAGCGTCCTCACCATCACTGTCGACACGAGATCAGCCAATCTGCTTATTTGTGAATACCTACTACCCGGGATTCCTTGAACAACATTACCAGAAGCACCCGGAGTTGCTCTCAGCATCTTACGACTCGCAGCATAGCGCGCTCCAGGCCGCCTGTTTTGGTGACAGCGACTTCTATTCTTTTGGTCTACGAGCAGCAGGATGGGTGGCACAGGACGTGATCGCGAATTGTCCGTCGCTTCAGCGCCAATGGGCATTCGAGCGTGGTTATGACTCTGCGGCCACGCCGCTGCGTATGGCGCTTGATCAGATTGCACAAGTACGGCCGCAAGTCCTGTATGTACAGGACCTGAATGTCGCCACCACAGAGTTTTGTGCCGCAGTTCGTCCACATGTCGATCTCATCGTCGGCCAGATCGCGTCGCCCATTCCACCTCATGCACATCTCGATGGATTCGACCTTCTCATCTCGTCCTTTCCGCATTTTGTTGAGACGTTCCGGCGACAAGGGCGTGCGGCGTACTACCAGCCATTGGCATTTGATCCAAGGGTGCTCGAGCGTTTGGGCAATCATCGGCGGGATCATGCACTGACGTTTGTCGGTGGGGTTTCTCCCGCCCATAGGGGACGATATGAACTTCTGACTACTTTAGCCCAATCATCACCGATTCACTTCTGGGGATATGGGACTCAGGCCTTGGCTCAACAGGGAGTCGAGGCAAGCCAGATTCATGGTGATGTTTGGGGCATGGACATGTTTACGGTACTTGCGAAGTCCACCATCACCGTCAACCATCATATCGATGTGGCCCAGTCGAATGCGAACAACATGCGATTGTTCGAAGCGACCGGATGCGGGACGCTGCTCGTTACGGACTATAAAGACAACCTCAACGACCTTTTCGAAATCGGCGTGGAAGTCGTCGCTTATCGATCCATTACAGAATGTGTTGATCTCATTGCCTATTACCTGAACCACCAAGACGAGGCGGTAGAAATTGCCAAGCGAGGACAGGCCAGAACGCTTCGGGACCATACGTATGAAACGCGGATGCGCCATACGGCGGAACTTCTGAACCGCCACCTCGAGATGAAAGTAGGAGCCAATCGCCTGCCGGATCCTGACCTCGGTCGGATCTCCTATGGGCGCCAAGCAATTGAACCTGGACAGATCACCGTCGAGCTCGAGCAATCTTGGCAGTCGGATCGGATCCCGCTCAAGCAACGATCGTTGGTTCAGCGCGAATTGCTCGACATGTATCGGGGGAAGCCTCCGGATGTGTTTAAGACTCTCGCGGAGTCGCTTCGGCCATATGTCAAACCGAACGTCGAGTTGCTGGAGATCGGCTGTGCAAGTGGGTACTACTACGAGGTTTTGGAATATCTTCTCAATACTCGTCTCGCCTATCTGGGCATCGACTTTTCTGATGCCATGATCCGGTTAGCCCGTGCGTACTATCCAGGGGTCCGATTCGAGATCGGAGATGGCAGCGCCCTGCGCTTTCAAGAACGCTCCATTCCCATTGTGATCTCCTCTTGTGTGTTGCTGCATGTGCGTGAGTACGCTTTGCATATTGCCGAGGCGGCGAGGGTGGCATCAGAAATTGTGGTCTTCCATCGCACACCGATCGCTCGATGTGGAGATACCAAGCATTTCACGAAATTTGCGTATGGTGTCGAAACGTTTGAGATTCGTTTCAATGAAGCAGAATTTCTTGAGCTTTGCCGGAGTGTCGGCATGGAGTTCATCGCCATGCACAGCATTCGTGCTGAACCTGAACGAGACGAGCGAGAAGTCACGTATGTCTTTCGTGCACCCCAATAACATACGAAGCCGTTTTCACGGTGCGCGTATCCTCATAACTGGGGGACTTGGGTTTATTGGCTCGAATCTGGCCATCAGGCTTGTGCATGAGGGTGCCGAGGTGACGCTGATCGACAGCATGATTCCTGAGTATGGAGGGCATCTCTGGAATATCGAACCGGTGCGAGACCAGGTGCGTGTCAATATTGCCGATGTCCGTGATGAGCACGCAATGAAGTATCTGCTGCAACAGCGCGACTATCTGTTTAACCTCGCCGGCCAAACGAGCCATCTGGACTCCATGGATCATCCTCACCAAGATCTGGACATCAATGCCAAGGCTCAATTGTCCCTCCTTGAATGCTGCCGCAAACACAATCGAGAGATCAAGATTGTGTTTGCGGGCACGCGCCAAATCTATGGGAAACCTCGCTATTTACCGGTCGATGAGCAACACCCACTTGATCCCGTTGATGTCAATGGCATCAACAAATTAGCGGGTGAGTTGTACCACCAGCTCTATCATCGCGTGTACGGAATTCGGGCGGTTGTCCTTCGCTTGACGAATACCTACGGGCCTCGGATGCGTGTGGCCGATGCTCGGCAAACATTCCTCGGTATCTGGATTCGCAATCTCCTGGAAGGTCGCCCCATTGCCGTGTTCGGCGATGGAGCACAGGTGAGGGATTTCAACTATGTCGACGACGTCGTTGATGCGCTGCTGTTGGCAGCCCTGTCCGGCGAAGCCGATGGTGAAACCTATAACCTTGGAGACGAACATCCGCTGAATCTTAAAGAAACGGCTCAGCTATTAATACGATGTCACGGGCGTGGGAGCTACCAGTTGGTCCCGTTCCCTTCTGAACGGAAGTCCATCGATATCGGAGACTACTACGGAGATTTTCGGAAGATCAGCAGTCAATTGACCTGGAAACCGTCTGTCTCGTTGGCCGACGGTCTGGAACGGACACTCAACTATTATGGGAAACATGGCCACCGATATTGGCCTTCAGCCGCCGCGGCCTAGCACCATTCACATTGCTGATCCCGGCGCAGACGCACGAAGTGACCGCGAGATGATTCTCGCGGCCATTGATCGTGTGTTGTGCGGAGGCCACTACATTCTTGGCCGCGAAGTGGAATCGTTCGAAAAAGAGTGGGCGGAGTATCTGGGAGCCTCCTATTGCGTTGGGGTGGCGAGTGGAACGGATGCGCTTGCCCTCGCTCTGAGGGCATCAGGCGTCCAGCCTGGTGATGAAGTCGTGACCGTCTCTCATACCGCGGTCGCCACTATCGTCGCAATCGAGGCAATCGGAGCCGTTCCTGTATTCGTCGATATCGATCCACGATCAAGATGTATGGATCCACACTTGCTCAGAGAGGCCATCACGTCACGTACTCGCGCGCTTGTGCCGGTGCATATCTATGGCCAGCCGGCAGCGATGGAACAGATTCTTTGCGTGGCTCGACAATATCAATGCTTCGTGATCGAAGATTGTGCCCAAGCACATGGGGCGACCATCGGTGATCAGAAAGTCGGAACATTCGGGGATGCTGCGGCATTCAGTTTCTATCCGACAAAAAACTTGGGTGCGATTGGGGATGCCGGTGCGGTGGTCAGCAACGATGCGGCCATTGATGCGAGGCTTCGCTCGTTGCGCCAGTATGGTTGGCATGAACGGTATGTCAGTGATCAGGTGGGAACGAATTCTCGCCTCGACGAATTACAGGCAGCCATTCTTCGGGTGAAGCTCGGTCATCTCGATCGTCGCAATCACATGCGAAGAACCATTGCGGCGCACTATCGTACAGCTCTCGCATCGACGGGCACTGTGGCGCCGCGGGACATTCCCAACACCACGCACGCGATGCATTTGTTCGTCCTGGAAAGCAGGATGCGCGATCGTTTGGCAGGGCATCTCTCCGAGGCAGGGATTGCTACCGCACTGCACTACCCGATACCGGTACATCGGCAACCAGCCTATGTGGGGCGGTTTGCCGGGGCAGACAGACTGCCGGTTACGGAGGCTCTCTATGAGCGGTTGCTTACGATCCCGTGTCATCCAGATCTCACGGAGGAGCAGGTCGAACGAATCTGCGATCGGTTGCGAACCTGGTCGGAACCGACCTCGCAATCCAATCCATGGATTTCTTCTTCACATCACAGGAGCGTGTGATGACACGTTATTACTGCACGTATTTTGATCGTCACTATCTGACAAGAGGATTGGCACTCATTTCATCGCTCCAACGCCAAGAATCTGCGTCCTTCATCATCTACGTGGTGTGTATGGACGAAATGACTCGTGTCGTCCTAAACCGGTTGGCCATCCCACAGGTCCGGGTGATTCCCTTGCACGAGCTCGAGTACCACGATGATCAGTTGAGTGCAACCAAGCCGACGAGAACTCTCGTTGAGTACTACTGGACTCTTACGCCGACCGTGATTCTTTACATTCTCAAGCGATTTCGAGCTGTCGAAGTCCTGACCTATCTCGATGCGGATTTGTTCTTCTTCTCCTCCCCTCAGCCGTTGTTCGATGAATTGGCATCGGGGTCCATCTTAATCCATGAGCATCGATTTTCACCCGCGCAAGCGCATCTGGCTCAGCACAACGGCCGATACAACGTCGGGTTGTTGACGTTCCGACGTGATGCCTATGGGATGGCGGCGCTGCAATGGTGGAGAGCGCGTTGCATCGAATGGTGCTTCGCTCGGTATGAAGCGGGGAAGATGGGGGATCAGCTCTACCTCAACGATTGGCCTAACCGCTTTCCCGGTGTGGTGGTCCTGAAGAATCCAGGTGGAGGAGTCGGCCCCTGGAACCACGATCGCTATGCGTTCCGGCTTTCAGAAACGGGTCACGTGTTGATCGATGACCGACCGGTGATCTTCTACCATTTCCATTCACTCAAACTAGTCGTGCCGGAGCTGGCTTTACCGGTCGCACATTCACACTATCCACTCACGCTTGGCAGTTTACGACATTGCTTCGTGCCATACCTGCAGGCGCTTATCGACGGGCATCGTAGCCTACTGAGCCTCGTGCCTAGCGCTCGATGGGGATTCGAAGCTTCACTCGACATTACGCCGGAACTGACGTTTCTTGCCAGATCATCATTGAAAGAGCATCTGTCAGATCAGGCGAAGGGCCATCAACGCATTTCGTTAAGCGAAGAGTGGGATGCCTACTGTTCGGCCCAAGTCACGGATTGCAACTCGGTTGCGGAACCAGTCCAACAGGAGATCCTTCGGCTGCCTACACCGCGAGCTGTCAGGATTGAACCATCGCCATACGAGGAAAGGCATCACACGATGCAGGCTTCTTTTCAGCACGATCTTTTAATGTCTCTCCACGGTACAGAGGTGGCCTCACAGATCCGCACGCTCTATGTCGGAGGTGCACATCGATTCCAAGAACGCGCGCTCTTCGACCGACTGTTTCCCAGTCTGAAGCACATCTACCTGTTCGAGCCGATTCCTGAATTGGCGGCCTATCTTCGGAGGTTTGAACCGCTGGATCCGCGCGTGAAAGTCCTCTCCTATGCGCTCTCCGACCAGAACGGTACCAGCGAGTTCTTTCTGACCAACAATGACGGCGAATCCAGTTCACTCCTTCGTTTGGGCAAACACAAAGACATTTTTCCGCATGTTCACGAAGTACGCTCCATTCCCGTCGCCTGTCGTACTCTCGATCGAGTGATCGAGGAGCACCATTTGGAAGAACCAGACATGTTGTTGCTCGATGTGCAGGGAGCAGAATATCAAATTCTCGCTTCACTTTCTGCGAAGCGCAGGCAACAACTGCGTGCGCTGTATGTCGAGGCGAGTTTGGAAGAAGTGTATGCAGGCGCAAAATGTTTGGATGACCTTGTCGCAGTCATGGAGTCTGACCATCGACTGGTCTCCTTTGCGCCGCTGAGCGCTGCTTCTCCTACGCACGGGAATGCGTTGTTCGTGATGAAACAGCGCACGCATCAGCCCACGGCTGAGTGCTCCGAGCAGCCACGAGTAAATCAGCCGCTCATTTCCGTCATCGTCTCAAGCTACGCGGCAGAAGCGTTTATGCGCGAGTGTTTGGATGATCTGGAGCGGCAAACAGTTGTGAGCCAATTGGAGATCATCGTCGTGGACGCGGCTTCTCCTGAACGAGAAGGTGCGATTGTGGCGGAATATCAGGCACGGTTCAAGAACATCATCTATGTCCGAACGGCAACTCGGATCGGGGTCTACGCCGCATGGAATTTGGCTCTCAAGCTAGCCCGTGGCCGCTACATCACCTCCTTTAGCACGAACGACCGATTGCGTGCTGATGCGTATGAAATCTTGTTACAAAGTCTCAATGAACACTCTGAGGTATCCCTGGTTTACGGAAACACCTACTTGACGGACCTTCCGCATCAAACTTTCGAAAAACACCGCAGGATTGGAATGTGGCAATGGCCAGACTACTCCTACGAGTATATACTGAAGCATTGCACCATCGGCCCTCATCCGATGTGGCGGCGGACGCTGCATGATACGGTGGGGTATTTCGATGAAAGCTACAGAGCGCTTGGTGATCAGGATTTTTGGATTCGAGTCGGAGCTCAGCATCAGATGTTGCATGTCCCGGTCGTCACCGGCCTCTACTGGCACTCGCCGGATGGTTTATCGAATCGGGCGGAGATTGCCGGACCTGAGGAACATCGGCTGAGGCAAACCTATCTGAAAGACTGTGCAAGTTCGACATCCACTGCGGTCGCGGTCGATGCCTCTGCGTCAACCTATGACTGCTCGGTGATTATTCCGGTGTGGAACCGATGTGAACTGACGCGGCAGTGTGTGGAGGCGTTAGCCGCGACAACCGGTGATGTCTCATGGGAACTGATCGTGGTCGACAACCACTCGACCGATGACACGGCCTCCTTCCTTTCTGCCCTTGGCGGAGATGTTCAAATAATTCACAACCAGGAAAACCTTGGATTTGCCAAAGCCTGCAACCAAGGAGCACGGTCCGCGCGCGGGAAGTATCTCGTCTTCTTGAACAACGATACGATTCCACAGCCTGGTTGGCTGAAAACGTTAGTCGAGGAAGCGGAAGACGACGAGTCCGTGGGTGTAGTCGGTAGTAAACTTCTCTACCCAGACGGGACGATTCAACATGCTGGTGTTGTCCGGAGTTGCCAGGACTTCTTACCGTACCATATCTACAAGTCCTTTGCCGGCGATCATCCAGCTGTCAACCAACGGCGGGAGTTCCAGATTGTTACGGCGGCTTGTCTGTTGATTAGGCGATCGTTGTTTGAGGAAGTGGAAGGGTTCGATGAAGGGTATCTCAATGGATTCGAAGACGTGGATCTATGTTTAAAAGTGAAAGAACGAAAGCATCGAGTTGTCTATCAACCGCGGAGCGTTGTCGTTCATCTCGAAAGCCAAACTCCTGGACGAAAGACTCATGATGCCACAAACGCCGCTCGCTTTTTTGACCGATGGGGGGCGCAATGGTGGGCAGGCGACGAGGATCTTTATTTGCACGTTGATGGCTACAAACTCAAGCGCACCCACCGTAACGGACAACTTGACGGTGATATTCAGTTTATCGGTGATATTAAGGACCGAGCCTCCTGGGCGCATGTGGCGGCAGCGCAGGCAGCTGCATTGAAACAAGACTGGCCGGCAGTACGGCATGAATTAATCTTGTCCGATGACTGGCCAAACGATCCATTTGTGCTGTCTTGGGCTGCGATGGTGTCTGAGCATCTGCAGGAACCAGCGTTGCAGGTGAAATTTCTCGTCCGTTATCTTGAATTAGAGGAGAACGTGCCAGTACGCCTGCAAGTCATCCGTGGATTGTTGGAACAGCGGGATCTTGTGGCGGCTGATCAGCAATTGCAGAAGTTGCTGAGAGGATGCCCCACTCATGCAGAAGGCTTGTTATTGACAGGTATTCTCAGGATGCAGCGAGAGCAATATTCACAAGCAGAACAGGCGTTCGATTCAGCCATGCGTGAGGGAGCCGATCGTAAGAAGTGCCTGATGGGAATGGGCATGGCGGCAATGGGACGAGCCTACACGCAAGGAGCGTGGGAGCGATTTCTCCAAGTATTGATTGAATCTCCTGACGACGCCGAAGCCATTCATTGGTTGCTCCGAGCAGGGACGGCACAAAACCGATGGCAAGAGTTGGGTGACCACCTGCGCAGCTATGTCGCGCGAAATCCCGGCGACGTGGCTGCTCGATTCGCATTCGCGAGCGTCCTGCTGCGGGGAGAACGGATCGAGGAAGCTCGTCTCGAACATGATGCGCTTCGGCACGTTGTGCCGAGCTATGACGGACTGGACCAACTTGGTCAGGCTATAGCGGGGAGGGAAGCGGCGTTGGCCATGGCGAGTTCGTCGTTCGTGAATGGTGAAGCGTGACGTGCCATGGTGGCGTGAAGCGTCGTGCGTGAAGTGTATGTCGTTTCGGATCCGGACACTTCACGTTTCACGAGATACGGTTCACGCTTCCCGAGGCGAGCAGGCTAGGTGTCAACGGTGACGAGGTGATGGCTGTCTCCGTGGTCAAGGCAAACAAGAAGAAGGGACGGGACATGAGACGCGCGCTTGTGATTCAACTGGCCAGACTGGGCGATCTTGTCCAGACGATCCCGGCGATTACGGCGCTGAACGAATCTCATGCAGATTGGGAAATAGACCTCTTGTGTCCGGCGCAGTTGGCCGAACTCGGCCGGCTCCTACCAGGAGTGTCTGATGTTGTGAGCTGGGATGGAGCCGCATGGCATCGACGAGCAGCCCGTGCTGAGGCAGAAGTGCGTCCTGAACATATCGCAGAGGCTGAGACCGAACTTCGAGCGATGACAGATACCCTCTATGACCAGGCATTTGTGCTGAACCAGCATCCACGGGCCATCATGGCCGGTGCGCTGCTTGCGCGGGAGAATATCG
Source organism: uncultured Nitrospira sp. (assembly GCA_902500745.1). Taxonomy (GTDB): domain Bacteria; phylum Nitrospirota; class Nitrospiria; order Nitrospirales; family Nitrospiraceae; genus Nitrospira_D. Next base: position 24,881 of record CABVRS010000005.1, on the reverse strand, counting down.
GAGCCATCACCGGAGGACCTCTGGATCAGACATTATCGCCATGGGCTATGTATGTACGAAATGTGGCCACTGGGAAGCAGGACAATCGTATCCACTTAGCCGATGCATTCTGCGGGATGTGCGGCATGTCGCCACCCAAACGGACCATATCAATCCAGGTCCCCGAGACGACGCTTCCCACCGACCTCGATCCCATTGGACAATCCGATGGGCCATGGATTGCGGTGCTTATCGGCGCAGGAGATCCAGAGCGACTGGTGCCGATTGCGGCCTGGGAGCGCATGATCACTGAATGTTTGGAGGGTCTTCCGGCGAGCCGCATCGTGTTGGTCGGTGATCAGCACGAACAAGAACGGGCCCAGTGTATTCAGGAATCGCTCCCTCCGTCTCTCCTAGGGCGTGTGTGGGATACCGCCGGAAGGCTGTCGCTGATCCAATTGGCCGGGCTTCTGACGCGGTGCCGCATTGTGATCGGGGCCGACACTGGCCCGCTTCATCTTGCTGCGGCCGTGGGGACGCGGGTGATCGGCTGGTATTTTGCGCGGGCTCGCGTTCATGACACGGGCCCGTATGGGTCGAATCATTGGGTATGGCAAGTAGAACGGGGCGAGAGGGAGCGGATGGCGGTCATACAGCCGAGCCGATGGCCGATCGCTGAGACCGTCGCGCTGCTGCGTGGTCATTCCCCTGTGACTGTGACGGAGTGGTCGCTGTGGGAAAGCCATCGAGATCACTGGGGCGCGTACTATGCCGAGGCAGGGCACGAGCCGGTCGAGCCGATTCAGCGAGCGCAGGTCTGGCGGCAGCTGCAACCGTCTTCGGTGTCATAAAAGGATCCAGTGGAGTACCTGAATCACAATCTCGAGAGGCTTCGTCGTAGCACCCCCGCGTTAGCTGCCTCCATACTCGAAAGCTGCGGAGGTATTCTCACGATGGCATCTTCACGTGAAGGCGCTCCGTCAGCCACACATGGTGGGCACTGGATTCACAGCGCATATGATCCGCGCAAAGAAGCCGGATCTTGGGCCGAGCAACAAATCAGTGAATGGAAGATCGGCGAACTGGGTGTCGTGCTTGGAGTCGGATTGCTCTATCACGTGGAGGCATTGGTGCGGATCAAGCCGCCTGAGTCGCGGCTGGCAGTCGTCGTGCCTGACGTGTCGGTCCTGAAGGATGCCCTGGGAGCCAGGCCGCTTGAATCGTGGATCGACGAGATTCAGTGGATTACAGGCACACCGAGCGAAGTGGCTGAGCAATTGGCGTCACAATCGGCCCCGCTTCGTTTCTTTACCTATGGGGCGGCGGCGAGACTCCATGCCGAGGCACACCAACAGCTTGAAACGAGCTTGCGCCGAATCATCGCCAGAAAAGCCGGCGGTCAACTGCACGTTGCGGTGGTCGGCCCGATTTACGGCGGGTCGCTCCCGATTGCCCGTTATGTCGTCCGGGCCTTAGGTGAGTTAGGGCACCGAGTGACGTGGATCGACCACAGTGTTCATCACGCCAGCTATGAGGCCTTTGGGTCCTTTCGGGAGGAGCGATACCGACTGACGGTGCAGAGCCGCTTTGCCGATGTACTGAGTTTCAGTACGATCGCCAAGATCGCCGAAGATCCTCCTGATCTGGTTCTGGCCATCGCGCAAGCGCCGTTGACACTGGCGGTGTTGCAACATCTCCGCAAGAAGAAATTTACGACGGCGATGTGGTTCGTGGAAAACTACCGACATCTCACCTACTGGCAACAACTGGCCGGAGGCTACGATTATTGGTTCGTGATTCAACAGGCGGCATGCATCGAGGCGTTGAAGCGTGCCGGAGCGACCCAGGTCCAGTATCTTCCCATGGCGGCAGACCCGGCTGTTCATCACCCCGTGACGCTCACCGCCGAGGAGCAGCAGGACTACGGAGCCGATGTCTCATTTGTCGGCGCAGGGTATGACAATCGGCGAAGCCTCTTGCCGCGGTGGCTTTCGAAGGAGTGGACCTTCAAGTTGTGGGGGAACGAATGGGATGGCGCGACGGATCTCTCCTGTATTCTCCAGCGACACGGTGCCCGTATCGATACAGACACCTGCGTCAAGGTCTTCAATGCAACAGCGGTCAATCTGAATCTTCATTCCGCTTCGGGGACGGGATTGGATGCTCATCCGGATTTCGTCAACCCTCGCACGCTTGAACTTGCCGCCTGCGGAGCCTTCCAACTCGTGGATGAAAGAACGTTGCTTCCCGCACTCTTTTCTTCAGATGAAATGGTCTGCTTTCGAAGCGCTGACGAGGTGCCGTCATTGATTCGGACGTGGCTGAAGGATCCCCATGGCCGATGCGCCCACGCCGAGGCGGCTCGTCGACGAGTTCTGCGAGAGCATACCTATCGGCACCGGATGCAGGACCTGCTGGCAGCCGTTGGGATGCAGCAGCCCGATAGGATTGGTTCGATCTTGCGGGGCGAGCGATCCGCGACTGAGCTTCAGCGACGGACCGACACAGCGCCCGAACTCGCTCCATTGCTGAGTCGATTTCCCTCAGGCCAACGAGTCGAACTCAAAGATCTTGCCGCCGACATTCGAGCGCGAGCACCAGGGCGCGAACTGAGTCGAGAGGAGTTGCTGGTGCTGATGTTGGACAGCTATCGGGCCGAAACGAGAGATCTCGTATGACGTGTATGTCGTGAAGCGTGAAACGTCGAGTTTCAGGTTGATAGTGTCATGTTTCTAGTGAAAGAGAATCAGCTCAGAAAACATGACATATGAAACTTGAAACCAGAAACGTAGAGAAATGAAGCAAGTCTTGATTCTGAATATCACTCGGATGGGCGACCTCGTCCAAATGGGGGCGTTGTTGAGCCGACTGCAAGAAGAATGGCCTGGAGCGGCGGTGGATCTGGTCGTCGATCGCCGATTTGCTGCGGTGGCGGCGCTGTTGAAGGGGTTGCGTCAGGTGATTCCTTTCGATTTCCACGCGCTGATCGATGAGAGTCGAGCGGTGGTGAAAGATGTCGTGTCGCTCTACCAAGACATGAAGCTCTGGGTGAAGCCGCTCACTGAATGTCGGTATGATCGAATCATCAACCTTACGTTTAATCGCCCCAGTGCTCTTTTGGCCGGCGCGCTTGGAGCTCGGGATATTCGTGGGGCCCGAAGTGCATGGGACGGCGGGATGGTCGTCGACAATCCTTGGATGGCGTACTTTTGTGACTTTCACCAGTTTCGGCGGTTCAATCGATTCAATCTCGTCGATATCTATGCGTTGGGTGGGAGCGGCCCTGGGGCATTTAGTCCATTACACATCATGATTCCGGACGACGATCGTGCATGGGCCAGGCAGATCTTGGCGGGATCGTCCCAGTGGGTGGCCGTTCAAGCCGGCGCCAGTGACGTCATGAAGGCCTGGCGTCCTCATCTGTTTGGGCTGTCGCTGGCAAGACTCAGTCAACAATGGCACGGCGGTTTCGTCTTCATCGGCAGTGCGGAGGAGGATGCGACGATCGCTGAAGTGATGCGGGTCTATCGAGAGGCGGGAGGGCGGAATCCAGTCAAGAACCTCGCAGGCCGCACGACCTTGAGCCAGCTTGCGGCCCTCTTGGCCGAGTGCCGGAGTCTGTTGACCAACGATACAGGCCCCATGCATATCGGCGTGGCGGTAGGAACCTCGGTGATCGACCTGTCGGTGGGACATGTGGATTATCAAGAAACGGGACCATACGGGAGAGGCCATTGGGTGATTCAGCCTGAACTTGAGTGTGCTCCTTGTGGATTCGAACAGGTCTGTGCCCACCATGCTTGCAAAGATCGAATCTCGCCGACCCTCGTGGCGGATCTGCTGCTCCATGTCTTGAAGGACATGCCGTCTCCGTCCCATGTGTCGGGAGTACGCGTGTATATGTCCGATGTCGATGCAGATGGATTAGGTACCTTCCGATTGACGCTGGGAACGGAGTCTTCTGTGACTGCCTGGTATGCCGGCTTCTGGCGCCGGTATTGGTATGAAACCCATACCGGGATATGCAGCAAGCTTCCCGCACCGGACGGGCCTCCGCCCGACGCAAGACAGGCAAGGGAATCCATTCAACACCTGATCCCGCTTCTGGAAACGGCTTGTCGAAGAGCCGATGAGATCTGTCGTCTTGCTGGTCAAGGGCCTCGCAGTCTTGGTCAATTGAAACGGCTTCAGCAGGAACAGGGCGTGGAACAACAACGGCTCCATCTCGTCGGTATGAACAGCGCCGCGACGGCTCCGATCACGGCTGCGTTCCTACGACACCTCCACAGTGACAATGTCAAAGGGTTGGATCGGCTTGCGCGCCATCATGCCGGTGCCTATCGAACCTATTTGACACGGGTTTTGGACGTCGAACGAGGTCTGTTCGGTGCGCCGGAAACGGATGTCTGCGTGACGTCCAATCTCAGGCCGAATATGCGCCAGACGAAGCCGGCACAGCGAGCGGCGTGAGTCCATGTATGGAAAAGGAGACTTCTCATGCAAATCAGACTCGATGACGATCAGTGGCTTGCGGCGGCCGATGCCTCATTAGGGGATGTCTTCACCGAGCTCAGCGAGCGGGCCCATGCGAACGCGCGCATTGTGACGACGATGACGCTCGATCGTCGCCAACTGACTGATCGCGATCTTGATCAAGGACTGCTCCAAAAGCCGTCGGCCGGTTTTACCAATCTGATCGCTACATCACGCACCCAGGCGGAGATTATTCATGATGCCCGTGGCGCCATCGACCGATACCGTGAACTCATCGTCCAGGAAGGACGCTCACTGGCGAGCCAGCTTCGACTGGGTTCGCAGGACTTGTCTGTGCTGGATCGATGGCTGGGGAAGGTGGCTGATCTGCTGGAATTGCTCGGAAACAGCTCGGCGGATTCCGATGTCAAAGCCATCGCGGGATGGATAGAGGAGCTTCTCGGCGCGCGACACCTTAGCGATACGGTTCGTATGGCCGATTTGCTGGAATATGAAATCCTGCCGAGACTGTCGCTCTGAAACGAGCCCTATTCGTTCTCATCCGTTGCAGAACAGCTATTCCGCTCTCTGGCGGTTGATCGAGAGACTCAAGTCCCTTCGGGATTGGCCGATAAGACAAGCACGCCACGAAGAGGCGTAAGGGAATACGGCTTCTGCACGGATGTCGGAAGCACAGCAACGGATGGTGTTCTCGTTTTAAGGAGGAAGAGCAATGGCTCTTATCGTTAATAACAACCCCGCGTCTATCGCGGCTCAGCGGAACCTCTCGATTAACACCCTGAGTTTGAACCGTTCGGTGGAACGGTTGTCATCCGGTCTTCGGGTGACCCGCGCTGCGGATGATGCCGCCGGTCTCGGTTTGTCCGAGTCCTTGCGGGCGCAGATTCGCAGTATCAACCAGGCGACTCGAAATGCCTCGGACGGCATCAGCCTGACGCAGATCGCCGACGGCGCGGCCGCGACCATCGGGTCGTTGCTGGCCCGGCTTCGTGAGCTGTCTTCACAGTCCGCGAGCGGCACGGTGGGGAATACGGAACGGTCTTACATTGATCAAGAATTCGTCGCCCTGCGTTCCGAAATCGACCGGATCGCCCAGGTGACCGAATTCAACGGCCAGGCGCTGACCAGCGGCAGCTCGATTAGCTTCTCGATCGCGATCGGGTTCCGCAGCGGGTCGGGGAATACGCTCGACTTGGCGCTCAACGATATTACGACATCGTCGTTGGGGCTCTCCTCGGTCAACGTCTCGACCTCCGCCAATGCGACCAGCGCATTAGCAAACGTCGACAATGCCATCAGCGCGATTGCGAGCGCCAGAGCCGAATACGGGTCGATTCAGAACCGCTTTGAGGCGACGATCGCCAATCTGCAGGTCACGAGTGAGAACCTCACGGCTGCAGAATCGCGGATTCGAGATGCCGATATCGCGCTCGAAACATCTGTGTTCACGAAGAACCAGATCTTGGTGCAGGCGGGTATTGCGACGTTGGCACAAGCCAACACGCTCCCGCAACAAGCGCTGGCCTTGCTCAGAGGATAACGGCAGCACACCGTCCACCGCCCCTCTCCTAAACCGGAGAGGGGCCCGGTGAACGGAGTGATCTAAAGGGGGACGTTATGATCACCAATGTAACATCGAAGGTGGATCTCCCGGCCGCTGCCAATAGCAGAAGTCAAACCGCGGTTCAACCCAGGACGAAGCCTGTGGCTGAGCACACCCAAGGTGGTGACTTCTCGTTCGCCTCTCCCACGGATCGGGTAGCGCTTGAGCAAGCCGTGAGTAAAGTGAAGGAAGCGTTTCACCAATCGGGTTCGCAGTTGCAGATCGAAGTCGATCCCGATCTTGAGCGGGTCATCGTGAAAATTCTCAACGGGGATTCTGGAGAGGTGATTCGACAGATTCCCCCAAAAGAAGTGATTGATCTGGCCAAGAATCTCTCAGGGGCGAAAGGGGCGTTGTTCGGAGAACATGTCTAATTTGGCCCACAAGGATGTGGCATGGCGACGATAAGTTTCGGAGGCCTCGGGAACGGGCTGGATTTTGGTCAGGTTGTCGATCAACTGGTGAAGGTTGCCCAACTACCGGTTGATCGACTGACCAAAAAAAAGGCCGATCTTAATACCAAGTTCACCGATCTGACGACTGTGAGCACCAAAGTGGCGGCCTTCCAAAGTGCCGCCGAGGCGCTCCGGCTTTCGACGTCGTTCGACAAAACGACGGCCTCGGTGACGGATTCGACGGTCCTCTCCGTCTCAGCTTCTTCTGTAGGCACATCGGGAACCTACAGCATTCGGATCGTTCAACTCGCAGAATCTCATCAGATCGTGAGTAAGGCGGCCAAAGCCGTCTCATCCGAGACGGCTGACATCGTCGCCGGAGGCTCTGCCGCATTCACCTTCAAGGTGGGGTCCGGAGCGAACCAAACCGTAAATTTGGGATCAACGGCCACCCTGACAGACTTGCGGGATCAAATAAATGATCTCGGCGCCGGAGTGACGGCTTCCCTGATCAACACCGGAACGGAAGCTACACCGTCCTATCGATTGGCCCTTTCGTCCAATAACACGGGCAGCGACCACGCGATTACTATTGTGGCTGACGGCACGGATTTGGATCTTCTGAACGGCAGCGGCACCGGCGGGACCGATACGCTGTCCGCCGCGCAGAATGCAGAGATTCAGATCGGAAATCAGGCGCTGAATCCGTTGACGATACAACGGAGCTCGAACACGATCTCCAACGCAATCCCGGGACTGTCTCTCACGCTCACCAAGACGACGGGAACGGAGACGGTTCAGGTGAGCTTGTCTCAAGACCTGAATGCCGTCAAGACGAATATTAAAGCCTTGGCAACGGCGTACAACGAGGTGGTGAAATTCATCAATGAACGGACCACCTACGATGTGACAACGAAGCAGGGCGGGGTGTTTTTCAACGAGTCGTCCGTCCGAACCGTGATTGCTCAACTTAGAACAGCCCTCACATCCTCGGTCAGCGGGGCCACCACCTACAGCAGTGTCGGGCAAATCGGGTTCAAGACCGAGCGAGATGGAACGCTGACAGTCGACGACGGACAGCTGACCACCGCCTTGAGCGCAAATTACAGTGCAGTGAAGGCACTCTTCGCCAACCAGGGAGCGGCGACCGGCCTTGCCCAATCCCTCGTATCGACTGTAGACGCGTTGAATGATGTCGTCGGCGGGGCGCTCACACTTCGCAAAAACGGCTTAACCAGCGAGATTACCCGAGTCGGAAACGACATTACCAGGCAAGAAGACTCCCTGAGTCGCTACGAAGAACGACTGAGACGCCAGTTTGCCGCATTGGATGGGCTCTTGCGGCAGCTTCAGGGACAAAGTAGTTTCCTACAATCACAGTCCTCATCGAATCAATAACCACACGAGGAAGATCGGCCATGCTCACCCAGTACGCTCGGCAGTATGAACAGACTCAGGTCGTCACGTCCTCCGGCGTCCAGTTGATCGTGATGTTATACGACGGCGCGATCCAATCGATTGAGATGGCCAGACGCGAGATCCAGGCCAAGAATGTCCGGGAGAAGGCGCGGCATCTGGGGCGAGCTATCGCGATCATCGGAGAGTTGAACAGCGTCCTCGATTACGAACAAGGTGGAGATATCGCACGCTCACTACGGAGACTGTACGACTACATGCTGGCGGAGCTTGTCGAAGCCAATGCTCGAAACAATGAGCGGAAGCTGGACAGTCCTCTCCGTTGCTTAAGCACACTACGTGAAGCGTGGCGCGAAGTCGCGGCGCAGCAGCCGCGGATGGCGGGAGTGCGATGACGTCTTCACGCAATGATCATCAGGCTGAGATTGTGCAACTCACACAGGCCGCTGTAGAGGCGGCTCAGTTAGGGCAATGGGATGTGGTCATCCGATGTTATCAGGACAGAGGGGAATTGCTGGAAGCGGCAGGACTATCGGCTCTTCAAAAAGCGGAATTGCTTAAGTTGGATGGCCAAGTCCGAGACCAGGCGCAGACCACGCAATCCGTGCTGACATCGTTATTGGGCGACGTAGCGGCGACACGGCACCGATTGCAAGGACTGCGTCAACGACTCGGTGTGCCTGCGTTGGCACCGGAGGCAATGTCCGTGGAAGCCTAGCAATATGAGGAATGGGCCATGATCATCGCACTAAAGATGATTAGATCCTTCTGGAGTTGCCCATCATCCTTCGAGACCCCTCACCGAGATGCTCACGACCAGCGAACGAGACAACCTCTTGATGAGAAAGCTCAAAGCCAGCCGACGCACGGCTATCTCTGACCACTCTGTTACGTGCGCCATGGCCGACGTGACACAGGCATGACTTCGCACATGACGATCCCATCAGAAGTTCCCTCGACGGTCACTCAGGACGAACGGCGTGAATGGATCAGAATCGATGACCGGGTACTCATGGAGTATCGATTGCTCACGGAATCCGGCAACACGCTCGCTGTTGAGGCGGGTGGAGCAACAGCCGAAATGATTTCTACGGCGGTGGGTAAACCGACGGCGGAACTTCTTGCTCGCTCCGGCGATTCGTTGATCGGTTCCCCGGTGTTGCCGTGGATGATGAAAGTGGATTACTTGCTCGAAGTGATTCTGAACGCACTGGCCGCCAGCCAACCAGGCAGCGTCACGATGGCACGCCTCATGGATATCAATTTGAGCGGTGGGGGAGTGGGGTTCGTATCGGATCGGCAATTTTCTGCCGGTGATCAGCTTGCGCTGAAGCTGATTCTTCCTCCGTTTATCTTGATCAAAGGGGTCGTGAGGGTCATTCGAGCAATTCCGAAGGCTCAGGGGCAAGGGTTTACCATCGCCACCGAGTTTGTCGATCTCAAGCCGGATGATCAGGAACACGTCATCCGCCACATTCTTCAGGCGCAGGCTGAACGTTTGCGAGCTCGCCGTAAATCAACCACGACGGATCCCAATTCCTAAACGACGAATTACGCGGCTTCAGTGGAAGAAGTGGAAAGGAGCTGCAGCAGAGATTCTGCCGTCTTCATGAGCGCGGTCGCGCCTGGAGAAGAAGGCGCATATTGAATCACAGGGACATAGGCACGGACCGCTTGTTCCATGGCAGGGTCATCAGGAACCTGACCCAGTAACAGTAAATCACCACCGACATACTCTTTCAGAAGCTTTTTGAGCTGAGGCACATTGACGCGCGCGCGTCCTGACACTCGATTGAGGACAAGGGCTGGTTGAAACGCTCTCAGGGTCGATGCGGCGAGTGTCCGTCCCGATTCGTCGGTCTTCCCGGCCACTTCCAAGACTTCCTCCACGCTGCTGTAATCTCGATTGGCAAGACCCTCGGCCATGACTTCTCGCATCAAGAACATTGATAAGACTCGCCGAATGGCGGCCAACTTAATGAACCGATACAGATCCAGGACGGAGGTGGGGTCTGGGGTGGCCACGACGACATGATGGTCGGCCATCAGAAAAAAATCGAGGGCATGGTAACTTGTGCCGGCTCCGATATCGACGATGATCACGTCCGCACGAATGTCTTGAAAGCTTCGAATGAGACGCTTCTTCTGTGAGTAGGACATGTTGGCCGTGGCCAGCGTGTCTCCCGTTCCAGGGATCATGCGCAAGGAACTGTGAATCGGCAGGGGTTGAGCCACATCATCCAGCCGTTCAACGCGATGGGTAAGAAAATCGGTCAAGGTGTATGTTGGATGGAGAAGCCCGAACAGGATATGCGCGTCCGCTCCTCCGATATCGAGATCTGCAAGCACGACCTGCTGGCCTTTTCTTGCCAGGGCGAGCGCAAGATTAGCCGCGACCACACTTTTCCCGACCCCTCCTTTTCCCGATGCGATCGAGATGATGTGTGCCATTGAGATCAGTTCCTACCGGTTTGAGCTGAGTGGTACATCCTTTTCGGTTCGCAACAGAAAAACCTGAATGCGCAGAACGTTTCACAACACAGTGGGCAAAAACGGAGCCGATCTGAGTATAGCACCGACTCAAGTTTTGAAACCGCTCCGCCGATACCTCAAGTGTCATGAATAACGATGGATCTGCAACAACCGCGAACCAGTCGGATGGGGTGTCCACACGGGACGGGGAAATCTTGACCGTGATGGAGGTCGCAAAATTCCTTCGGGTTCCCAAGTCCACGGTCTACAAACTCGCGAGAGTCGGGGAATTGCCGGCGTCGAAGATCGGCAAGCATTGGCGTTTCCTCCGCCGCGATATTCATGAGTGGATGCACAGTCGATCTGGCAAGGCGTGAATGAGTATGAGTCGTTCTCCCGTTGACCGACAGCATGGCGAATGCTTCCATCCTTCGACCTGCACGGTGCTCCGAAAATGAGCGGTCGGCACATTCCTGCCGGCAGTGGCCTCCCTCGAACCGACCTCCTTCCGCTCGAGCCGATCGGTTCCTTCTCAGGTCGACACACTCGAGCAGCTCCCAATCCGTTCCGGCTCAGGTCAATCCAGGCATGTGCCGATATGGAGTGAAGTGTTGGGGCGCGACGAAGACACGAAACCACAACGGTCGTCCAAGCAGCTTGTGCTCGTGCCGGGACAATCGCATGAGACAAAGGAGGGGTCATGCCAGCCGATCCGAACATGAAAATTCTCGTCGTGGATGACATGGTGACGATGAGACGAATCGTCAAAAATATTTTGAAACAACTTGGATTTGCCAACGTGGACGAAGCTGAAAACGGGCAGGACGCGTTGCAAAAACTACGCGGCGATGCGTACGGGTTCGTCGTTTCCGACTGGAACATGCCGGTCATGACCGGCATCGACATGCTTCGAGCGATCCGGGGGGACGAGAAACTCAAAGCCATTCCCGTGTTGATGGTGACGGCTGAAGCGCAGCAAAGCAATCTGGTCGAGGCCGTGCAGGCCGGCGTCAGCAACTACATCGTGAAGCCGTTCACGGCAGAGACCATGCAGGAAAAGCTCGGCAAGATTTTCAAGTAGACGACGGCTCGGTAGTCGATCCTGGGTGTCAGGACCGTGGGAGGGAGCGTGCAACAACGAGAACAAAAACTCTATGAGGAGCTGGGGGAGTTGGCTCGTTTTGTCGAGCGAGCGATGAAAACGATCTCAGAGGCGAGCCCTGGAATTCTATCCAGCAGCACGCAGCTGCCGACGGCGTCCGGCCATCTCAGTGATTTGAACAAAATGACCGAAGAGGGAACCCTCGAAGTCATGCGACTCACGGAATTGATTCAGGACAATCGGGATCGCATCGCAAAGGATCTGTCCGCAGTCGTCGAGACATTACAGGCGATGGACTGCGTGAAACTGACAGAGCGTCTCGAGAGAGTAAAGACCGTGATGGGGGAGGACGGAAAGCACCTCACAGAGATCATGACGGCCTTGTCCTTTCAAGACTTAGTCGCGCAGCGAGTGAAAAAACTGGTGACCATACTCGATGACGTGCAGAGCAAGTTGGTGGAACTGGTCGTGATTTTCGGTATTCAACACAACGGAGAGAGCACGAGTGCCGAGGGGACGGCCGGGCATCTCCTGAAACAGCTCGAAGAATCCAAAAAGACGGCCATGAAGCAGCAAGTGGCCGACGATATCCTGGCTCAATTCGGATTCAAATAGGGATCAGGTTTCAAGTTTCGCGGTGCCCGTTTCATGTTTCTGGTTTCGAGTTTCATGTTGCCGGAAAACTTGAAACCTGAAACTTCAAACATGAAACTTCCAGCCGGAAACCAGTAACGCCGGATCTCGCCGAATTCATGAGGGCGATGACGAATGGATATTGCCACAATTCTCGGAATCGTGATTGCGCTGGGCTCCATTATCGGAGGCCAAATACTCGAGGGCGGGCACATCGGCTCGATCATGCAGCTCACCGCCTTCATCATCGTGATCGGCGGGACCTTCGGCGCGATTTGCATCCAGAATCCTTTGTCGGTCGTCATCAAGGCGTTCGGCGCACTGTCCATTGCGATCGCAGGCCCGCATATCGACAACAAGGGGACGATCAAACTCATCTTGGATCTGGCCAACATCTCACGAAAGCAAGGGTTGTTGGCGCTGGAAGGGAAACTGAAAGACATTAAGGATCCATTCATGAAAAAGGGGGTTCAGCTCATCGTCGATGGAACTGAACCGAAAGCCGTGCACGAGATTCTTGAGATCGAGGTGGAACATCATGAAGAGCAAGGCGTGATTGCCGCCAAGGTCTGGGAAGCGGCCGGTGGGTATGCGCCGACTGTGGGTATTATCGGTGCGGTGCTCGGACTGATTCACGTGATGGAAAATCTGGCCGATCCCTCAAAACTCGGCGGTGGTATTGCGGTGGCGTTCGTCGCCACCGTCTACGGCGTCGGCGCAGCCAACCTCTTTTTTCTCCCCCTGGCCAACAAAATCAAACTGAAGTTGAAGGAAGAAGCAGGCGCTCGGAACATGGTCATTATGGGACTGGTGGGACTTGCGCAGGGTGAGAATCCACGGTTGCTCCAAGAAAAGTTGGAGGGCGTCCTGCCCCACAGCGAGCGAACAAAGGAGACGAAGAAGTGAAGCGTTGTTCGTGAAGCGTATCTCGTTCCGATTAGGGACGCTTCACGGCTCACGTTTCACACTTCACGTTTATAAATGGCAAAACATAAACACGAAGAACATGAAAACCACGAGCGGTGGTTGGTCTCCTATGCGGACTTTATTACCTTACTCTTTGCGTTCTTTGTGGTGATGTATTCGATCTCGTCCGTCAACGTCGGCAAGTACCGAACCGTCAGTGAATCGATCAAGGCGGCGCTCAATCCCGTCGTGAGTCCTCCGTCCTCTCCGACCCCCATTGCGCTGAGTAGCAGCAAAGCGGCCCTCACGGCTCCGGACGCGCCTGGGAGTAAGGAGGTGGTGGTCAGAAAACTTCGAAATCTGGTCAAGAGCATCAAGGCGGTCCCTCAGATGTCGACGGTGCGAATCACCGAAAAAATCAACGGCGATATCGTCATCACGATCCCAGACCAGCTCTTATTCAACAGCGGAGAGGCAGCAGTGCGTTCAGAAGCATTACCGTTTCTTGAGGGCCTGAGCGGGGCGCTGGTCGAACTCAACCGGCACACCAAAGTCGAGGGGCATACGGATAATGTTCCGATCCGCACGGCACAATTTCCTTCCAACTGGGAATTATCGGCGGCTCGAGCCGTCATGGTCGTCAGAGTGTTGTCGGAACTCTACGGGGTGCCGTCAGACCACCTGGCCGCGGTCGGACATGCCGACACGAGGCCGCTGACGGAGAACCTCGACCCGGAACAACGGGCCAAGAATCGTCGAGTTGAGGTGGTCATTCTTGAGCAGGCTCCGCCCGCTCCTGCACTCGAGGCGGGGAACTCGGTGGACGAGTTGGGACGTTCAACGGAGGATGCGCAGCAGAGCACGTCGCAGTTAGTTCCGGAACTGTCGGGCGAGGGGCGCATACCAACACCATAGGCGTTGGGTGGAGGCCGGAGGCCTCTCAAGTCCTGACAGAGAGCAGCCGACACGGTGTCTTAGGGACATCAGTGGAAAGGTCTTTCCGAGATGACGGCGCAACCTCCTGCAACTGACATACAGCGACAAGAAGACAATCCCAGACATCTCACTCCGACCGGGGAGCTCACCATTTTTGAAGTGGCTGAGTTCAAGGAATCGTTAGTGAAGTTGTTTACGTGCGAAGGGCTGGTCTCCATAGATCTGAGCCGCGTGTCCCGGGTGGATACGGCGGCGATTCAGGTGATGCTATCGGCTCGGAAGCAGGCTCGTATGCTGGTCATGGGCATTTCCGAGGACCTCCAGGGAAAGCTGAATCAATTGGGGTTTACCGACCCGCTCAGTGAGTGACCGTGATGTCCGTGTCGACGGAGATGATGACACTCACGAGAGAGGGGGAAAGCTGGACTCGTGGCTGACGTAAACGTCTCCGACCGCAAGGGTGACGATTCGCACATCGTCGAGGACGCGTCGCTACCGGTGCTTCAAGCTCAGCAGCAGGCCTGGAACGCTTTTGCCAAGAGTGCGATGCACATGATTCCTGTCTTAAAAGCGCAGATGTTTGCCGTGACTCAAGAGACGGAGCGGGCCGTCATTGAACTTCTGCTGCATTTACAAGCCCTCGCGTCATCAGATCCAAATGTGACATCAAAGGATCGTTCAGACAATGTTTCTAAGGTCGTGATGGCGATGCAGTTTCAGGATATTACGCGGCAGAAATTAGAACATGTCGGTCTAGTTCTCGATCAGCTTAAAAGCCACCTGGAGGTTCTCTCAAAAGGTTCATTGAACGAAGACGATCTGAAAGTGATCGCGACATTGGAGTCGATCGAGGAGAACTATAGCATGGAGGCGGAGCGACGCCTGCATCGGCTCACACTGAAGCCTGATTATGGAGAGCCGGTGCCGACAGGGCTATCGGATGAAGGCGAGGATTCCGTGTCGCTATTCTGAACCGAAGTAGTTTCAGATTTCACGTTTCATGTTTCAAGTCTTCGATAACATGAAACTTTAAACCTGAAACCTGAAACTAGAGAGCCGTGGAGGAATACATGAGTAAAACAGCGTTAATCGTCGATGATTCACCCACCATGCGGCAGATGGTGGCGTTCACCTTAACGAACGCCGGATTCACCGTGATTCAAGCGGAGGATGGGAAGGATGCGGTGAAGAAGGTGTCGGCCGGCATGAAGCTGGACATCGTCGTCACGGACCTCAATATGCCGGAAATGGACGGCATCGCGCTCATCAAGGAATTGCGGAAACTGACGACGTTCAAATTTACCCCCATCCTCATGTTGACGACGGAGTCGGCGGCGGAGAAGAAGGTCGCGGGAAAAGAAGCCGGCGCAACAGGATGGATCGTGAAGCCGTTCAACCCGGAAGTCCTCCTTAAAACAATCGCCAAGGTCATGCCGGCATGACGGTTTCGTGTTTCATGTTGCGAGTTTCATGTTTCAAGTTGAGGGAAGTGGCCATCCGATAACGTGAAACTCAAAACCTGAAACTGGAAACGGCATCGGAGATGCAATGAGTAGTGATTTTGCACAGTTTCAAGAGGCCTTCTTCGAGGAAGCGGCCGAACATCTCGCGGTCGTCGAAGACGGTCTGTTGCAACTGGAACAACATCCCGCAGACTTAGACCTTCTCAACAAGATCTTCCGTTCAGCCCATTCGATTAAGGGCACAGCCGGCATGTTCGGGTTCAATGCCGTCGCACAGTTTACTCACAAAATGGAGACATTACTGGACCTGCTTAGAAACGGGCAAAAAGCCGTGTCTCCTTCGATCGCCGACCTGCTTCTGACATCCACCGACTGTTTGAAAACGCTGATTGAGTCCGCCAAAACCGGCGTCACCGTCGATAACAACACCGTGCAACGGCTGACGGCGGAACTGGCTACGGCGAGTGCCTCCGACGCACAGCCGGCGGTCGTCGGGAGTGTGAAAACAGAGACTGCGTCGAGTCAGCGCTCGAGCGGCACGCAGACCTACAGAATCGCTTGGACGCCTCCTGACTGGCTCTTCCAACGGGGTCTTGACCCACTCCAGTTTATGAAGGAGCTGAGGAGCCTTGGAGATCTCACACAGATTACGCTCGATGCTTCGCGATTGCCGAACTTATCAGAGATCGATCCTGAGAAATGCTATCTCTCCTGGGAGATGCAACTGTCCACGGCAAAGGATGTGAAGATCATCGAAGCGGTCTTTGACTTTGTCCGTGAGGATAGCGTCCTGACGATTGAAGAACGTGAAGCGTTAAGCGTGAAGTGTGAAATGGCCGAATCCGGAAACGAGATGCGCTTCACGAACGACGAACGACGTCCCGATGACGGTTCACCAAAACCCTTGGGAGAAATTCTCGTGGAAAGCGGTGCGGTCACTCCGGCCGAACTCGACCAGGCACTGGCCCAACAAAAACGAGTGGGGGAAATTCTCGTCGAGCAGAAGACCGTCACACCGCAGCAGCTGGAGCAAGCGCTGCAAAAACAGCGGCAACAGGAATCCACGACGACATCCAAGAAGGCTGATACCGCCTCCATTCGTGTCGATACGGCCAAAATCGATAAGCTCATCAACCTGGTGGGCGAGCTGGTCATCACGCAGTCCATGTTGAGCGATCTCGGCAGCCGTTTCGAGATGAGTCACTTGCCTGTACTGCTGGAGCGAATGGCCGAACTGGAACGGAACACGCGCGAAATCCAGGAGCGCGTCATGAGCATCCGCATGCTGCCTATCGGCACGGCGTTCAGCCGGTTTCCTCGACTTGTCCGTGACCTCGCTGCAAAAGCAGGCAAGAAGATACAGCTCATATTATCCGGTGAAGATACGGAACTCGATAAGACTGTCATCGAATCCATCGGCGATCCTCTGACTCACTTGGTAAGGAATTCAGCCGACCATGGGCTTGAGCCACCGGAGGAGCGTCTTGACAACAACAAACAGGAAATCGGAACGATTCGGCTAAATGCCTTTCATCAAGGCGGGAATATTTACATTACGGTCGAAGACGACGGTCGTGGACTGAATCGGGAACGGATCGTTGCCAAGGCGATCAAAAAAGGTCTAATCAGCGAGAACGAAAAACTGACCGACGATCAGATCTGGCCGCTCATTTTCCGGCCCGGCTTCTCCACCGCCGAGCAGGTTACGGATGTGTCCGGGCGAGGCGTCGGCATGGATGTCGTCAAACGTAATATCGAAGGATTGGGAGGTGCCGTCAGCATTAAGACCACGCCGGGACACGGAACGATCTTTACCCTCAAGCTTCCGCTGACTCTAGCGATTATCGAAGGTATGACCGTGCGGGTTGGCCAAGAAACATATATTGTGCCGTTGTTGTCCATCTTGGAATCCATACAACCGAAGCCCGGCGCTGTGAAAACCGTTGTGGGCAAGGGAGAAGTGATCGATGTGCGCGGGACCTACCTCCCGGTGGTGCGGATGTATGAGGTCTTTGCTCTACAACCGGAGATTACTACGCCCACTGAGGCTATTCTCCTTATTCTGGAAACTGAGGGGGAGCGAGTGGCGGTGATGGTGGATGAAATTCTCGGCCAGCAGCAAGTCGTGATCAAGAGCATGGAGCAGAACTTCCGCAAGGTGGACGGCATTGCCGGGGCAACAATTTTGGGTGATGGAACGGTCGGGTTTATTCTTGACGTGCGAGGTCTCTTGGAGATCGCTCGGCATGGCACATCCGCGGCGGTCGCAGCATAGCGATGCCTGTGCAATGGGGGTTTCCAGTTATCGGAAAACATGAAACCTGAAACTTAAAACCAGAAACTTATCCACGAGATATGTTTCACGAAGGAGGACCCCATGGCGGCAGCGGTGGAATCAGCGACAAAAGAACTGAATCAACAGATCGGGCTGAGCACGGACGGCAGCCAGTTCTTGACGTTCAATTTGGGTGAAGAGCTGTACGGTGTTGATATCCTCCTCGTGCAAGAGATTAAGGGCTACACGACTGTGACGAAAATTCCCAATACCCCACCACATATCAAGGGTGTGCTGAACCTTCGCGGGACCATCGTGCCGATTATCGAACTGCGAACGAAGTTTGGCATGCCGATGATCGACCATACGATGTTTACCGTGATTGTTGTGGTGGTTGTGAAGGAAAAGATCATGGGCTTGGTCGTAGATTCGGTGTCGGATGTGCTGAATATCGAGAAAAAGGATATCCAGACTTCGCCGCAGTTTGGCGCCAAGGTGGACGTAAGCTTCTTGAGCGGGATCGGGAAATCAGGCAACAAGCTGGTGGCGCTTCTAGACTTGAATCGCCTATTGTCTGACGCAGAGATGCACGCAGGGGACGCGGCGCTGGCTGCCTAACACAGCCATAAGAGAGGAGCTGAGTGTGGGAATACGCATCCTGAAGTTGAGACCTGCCATCCGAGCCGCATCCTGAAGTTGAGACCTGCCTCTAGCTCTAAGCCCGGCTCGATCAGACAATATGCATGAGAGTGTTCCTGCTCCACGGAAGCACTCCACTTTCTCAAGGAATATATCTCTTCACCCGATACAAGAGTGTTGATGGGTGTGGCGGTTGACGGTGTCGTGAGCCACATGGCTCACGGCGGCTCATCACCAGCTATGAACGGCGGAGGATAGTAATGAATAAATTCGATAATCTCAAAACCGGGAAGAAGCTCATCGTGAGCTTTGCGAGCATCGTGGGGTTTCTTTTGCTCCTGGGAGTTCTCTCAGTCGTCGGCATGACGTGGGTCAGTGACCGCACAGAAATCATTTACAAGATCAACTTGCTTCCGATCAAACTGCTCGGAGACCTGCAGGAGCGAACCCAACGGATGAGTGCCTACGTCTCGTGGCACATTTTGGCCTACGACTCGGCGACGGTTGCTAAGCAAGTCGAGGGTATTGCCAAGGGCGATGAGGAAATCGATGAATTGGTAAAGGCGTACAATCCTGTGATCGTGTCCGAGTCGGAGCGGAAGTACGTCGAACAATTCATAACAGGCTTGTCCGAGTACAAAGAGGTCCGCACCAAGGTGCTGGAGTTGAGCACGAATTTCAGCAAAGACGCCGCTTCTGAGCTCCAGAAAACACAATTGGCGGAGAAACTGGAGAAGATCCATGACGCGATTAAAGGGTTAATCAGGGAGAATGAGCAGCAGGCCAAAGACAGCTTCGAAACAAGTCAAACGCTCAGCCGGAGCTTTACGCTCGCCGTGA
The DNA here is from genome assembly GCA_902500745.1 of uncultured Nitrospira sp. Taxonomy (GTDB): domain Bacteria; phylum Nitrospirota; class Nitrospiria; order Nitrospirales; family Nitrospiraceae; genus Nitrospira_D. The sequence goes on along the minus strand of CABVRS010000005.1, from coordinate 5,728 downwards.
TTGTATTCTGCATACTTGCAAGTGCTGTAGGAATATTCGGCAGCATGCGGGTGACTCGGTTTATCGTCGGTGGTTTAAGCAATGTGTTGCAGGCCACTCAAGAGTTACAGAAAGGAAATCTGACACACCGATCCAGTCTGAAGACCACCGAGGAGATCGGGCAACTGGCGCTGGCTTTCAACCAGATGGCCGGTACGCTGGAGCAAGCTGCGACCAAACAGGTAGAAGCGCTGGCGGCTCAGGCAGCGGAGATATCCGGGGTGACCAATGCCATCAGTAAGGCGCAAGCGGTCATAGAGTTCGGCCTGGACGGAACAGTTCTCATGGCCAACGATATTTTTCTTCAGTGTCTGGGCTACGGACTAGATGAGATCAAGGGCAGGCATCATCGCATGTTCTGTGACCCTGTCGACACCAGCAGCGACGAGTATGTGGCGTTCTGGCAGAAATTGGGGCGCGGCGAGTATGTTGCTGGCGCCTATCGTCGTCGTCGGAAGAACGGGAAAGATGTTTGGCTTCAAGCATCGTACAACCCGATACTGGATGCCACCGGGAAGCCATATAAAGTCATTAAGTACGCGACGGACATCACCGCGCAGAAGCAGGACGCTTTGGAAGCGGAGGGTATTCTCAAAGCGGTCGATCGTGGCCAAGCGCTGATCGAGTTCAATATGGATGGAACCGTGCGCCACGCAAATGAGATGTTCTTAAATACGTTGGGTTATGCACTCAACGAAATTAAGGGTCAACACCACCGGATGTTCTGCGAGCCGGATTTTACAAACTCAAGAGAATACGCTGAGTTCTGGAAAAAATTAAATGGTGGAGAGTTTCATTCTGGAGTGTATAAGCGTGTAGGCAAGAACGGCAAAGACGTGTGGATCCAGTGTACGTACAATCCAATCTTCGATCTAAAGGGCAAGCCTTACAAGGTCGTGAAGTTCGCGACAGATATCACAGGCCAGAAACGTGCGGCGATGGAGATGGAGCAGCTTGTGAAGGACGCTCAGGAGGTTTTAGGACGGTTGGCATCAAACGACTTGACGCAAGAGATGACCGGGACCTATTCCGGCGATCTGGAGACAATCAAAACCAGCATCAATGAAGTTGTGCGCAACTTAACGCGAACGATCACAGTGGTGCGGACTGCGGTTGAATTGGTAATGACTGGATCGGAGGAGATCACGAAGGGTAGCGAAGATCTGGCACAGCGTACTAGTGAGCAAGCCTCGTCTCTTGAAGAGACAGCGGCCTCAATGGAAGAGATGACGAGCACGGTGAAACAGAATGCCGACAATGCCAAACAGGCTGATAAATTGGCAATCTCTGCACGAGATACGGCAGACAAGGGTGGATCCGTCACTCAGCGAGCTGTGGAGGCGATGGGAGAGATTAATCAGAGCAGCAAGAAGATTGCCGACATCATTACGGTGATCGACGAGATCGCGTTCCAGACGAATCTCTTGGCCTTGAACGCGGCGGTGGAAGCGGCGCGGGCTGGTGAGCACGGACGAGGCTTTGCCGTGGTGGCCGCGGAAGTGCGGAACCTGGCGCAACGATCGGCCACCGCAGCGAAGGAGATCAAAGGGTTGATCAACGAGTCGATCCAGCGGGTGACCGACGGCAGCGAGCTGGTTCATCAATCCGGCAAGACGCTTGAAGAGATTGTGCATGCCGTCAAGCGTGTCACGGACATTATTGCCGAGATCAGTGCAGCCTCCCAGGAACAAGCGGGAGGCATTGATCAGGTTAACACGGCCATCCTGTCGATGGACGAGTCGACCCAGCAGAATGCGGCGCTGGTTGAAGAAACGACGTCGGCGGCGCAGTCCATGAAAGAGCAGGCCAAGGAACTCCTGCAGCAGGTCAGAAGTTTCAAAATCAGCGGGATGGCGGGGGATCATGAGGGACAGGGTTCGGCAAAGAAGGATCTTCCACAGATTCGCCCACGGCTTGTTCCTCGGTTATCAGCGTCGGTTGGGCATCAGGCGCAGAAGAGGGTGCCGGGAGTCGTCGCCGTCGGCAACGGGAAGGATCGTCGGAGCAGCGGTGACGAATTCGATGAGTTCTAGTGTTCGTGAAATGCGTCGGGTGTAAAGCGTGAAACGTGAAGCGTATTTCGTTTCCGGATTCGGACGCTTCACCCTTCACGTTTCACGAGGCGAAGACGGCGAGCGGCATCTGGAAGTCAGGCAAGAGCGGGGTGGACAGGGTTTCATGTGCTTCCCGCGAAAGCTCGGCGGGCCGGACATACCCCTGGTCGGTCAGCCGATAGATTTTGACGGTCTCCAATTCGGGGTCGACGATCCAGTATTCACGTACGCCATGGCGTTCGTAGAGTTTGCGCTTGACGACCTCGTCGGTCTTACGGGTGCCGGCGGAGAGGATCTCGACGACCAGGTACGGCGGCTGGATGATCCAGTCGCCGCACGAGTCCCTTCCCGGAGACCCTCACCCATGATGATCTTGGCCGGCAGAGCCATGGCGTTGTGAGGCGTCAGTCGAGACCCTGCTTCTGTTCTTGACTCCCCTAGGGTCTTTCATGATGCCGTAAGACCCTATGGACAGCGCTGGCCTTACCGCGTAAATATTACGGACTCCTTATGAATTCTAAAGAGGTCTGAGTGGGTGAGGCGATACTTCCTAGCCCGTGTGACGATCATCACACGCCCTCTCCTGTCCTTGGCCAGAATCCGCCTGCGACCCTTTCATGGAAGTGCCATCCTAACACCCCGTTGGCGCAGGGTTTGTCGCTGCAGCAAGCGGATGGTGCGCCCGCTGTTCGAAGCATCCTTGCGTTCATGGACAGTATGTCTTGGGGAGTCTCTTGAGTGACTGATCACGCAGACAACATCGGACACGTTACAGGTAGGAATCAAAACGAATGTGAACCAGAAGAGAGCTCGCGAACCGAACAACTATCCAATACCACCCTTCTTCGACAACAGAAGCCCACAGAGTTTCAGCGAAGCAAGCAGTCATCTGAACGGCTATTACTTTCGATAAGCCGGGTACAATCCTTGTTCATCGATGAGGCAGAACCGGACTCGGTCTATGGCGTGATGCTGCAAGAGATCTTGAGGCTCACAGGAAGCGAATATGGATGTATCGGCGAAGTGTCCCGAGATACGGATCAGAAACCGTACTTGCGAACATATGCCATCACGGATCCCGCCTGGAGTGAGCATTCGAAGGCGTTGCTAGGTCAGCAGTCGGCGAATCTGGAGTGCACGAATCTCAAGGCGCTGTGTGAACAGGTGATGACGACTGGTCAGCCATTCATCGTGAACGATCCACGCGCAAGTGGGTTTCTCCTCGGCCATTCCTCCGTGCACGCGCTTGTGGGTCTACCAATCTATCGGGGTAAGCAGTTGACCGGTGTGATTGGGATCGCGAATCGCTCGGGTGGATATGACGAGGTGGGAATCACATATCTAGAACCATTCCTGTCCACATGTGCCCAATTATTGGAAGGCCTCCGTAACCGTCGGCTTAGAGCGGAAGCCGAAGACGCGTTGCGTCAAAGCGAGGATCGGTTCCGGGCCGCTGTACAGGGAGCGAACGAAGGCATCTGGGATTGGAATCTCACAACCAACGAAGCCTACCTCTCGCCTCGGTGGAAAGCGATCCTTGGTTATGAAGACCACGAAGTTTCTAATGCCTACAGTGAATGGGAATCTCGTCTGCACCCAGAAGATCGTGATCGAGTTTTGTCCCACCTGTCCGACTACGTTGAGGGGAGAGCAGAACGGTACGACATCGAGTTTCGCCTTCGCAAAAAGGATGGAGCCTATTGCTGGATCAATGCCTGTGGCATCGTGATCCGTGACATCGCCGGCCGCCCCATCCGTATGGCCGGATCCCATACGGATATTACAGAGCGTAAACAGGAAGAAGCGCTTCAAGAAGCAGAAAAGCGGGTGCTGGAGCTTGTTGCGAAAGGAGAACAGCTCAAGGATGTATTGGTGTTTGTATGCCGGTCAGTCGAGAGTCTCGCCCCTGCCATGCTCTGCTCTGTTATGCTTACTGACAAAGGTGGAGCGCATCTATTATCTGCCGCGGCGCCCAGTCTATCGGATGAGTACAATCGAGCGTTTGACAGGATTCCTATCCGTCCGACGGATGGGTCCTGTGGAAACGCAGCGTACTGTGCAAAAACCTCGCTCGCGAACGATATCTCAACTGATCCTCTGTGGAGAAAATATGCCCACATTGCCCTCGCGCATGGGCTCAGATCCTGTTGGTCGCATCCGATTCTTAGTTCCTCCGGCACACTCCTCGGTACATTTGCCGTCTATCATCAGCGACCGTGTGAGCCGAAAACAAGCGACCTAAAGATCGTGGAGCGGGTCAGCTCCATTGCGGCACTCGCAGTCGAACATGCGCACATGATGGAAGCAGTGAAGCAAAGCGAGGCACGATTTCAGGCCTTCATGCGTCATAGTCCAGCGGTCACGTTCATCAAGGATACGGATGGTCGGTATGTCTATGGGAATTCACAGTTCGAAACGCTGTCGGGCATGCCGAGGGGAGAAGTAATCGGTAAGACGGTGTTTGACTTTATGCCCACGGATATCGCAACCCGGCTCTCCCAGATCGATAAGGCGGTGCTTGCATCGGGTCAGACTCTTGAGAGTGAAGAAACTCTGCCGACTTCAGACGGCACGCTCCAGCACTGGCTCGTCAGTAAATTCCCCCTCGACGTGGCACGGCGCGAATTGCTGGGTGGTATGGCGATTAACATCAGTGAGCGGAAGCGGGTGGAGGAGAGCCTCCTGCGCACTCAGTTTGCCATGGATCAAGCGGTGGATGCAGTCTACTGGATCGATCATCAAGCGAGAATTTTGTATACCAACGACGCGGCGAGTGCGATGCTGGGCTATACCAAAGAGGAATTCTTGCGCATGACGGTCCATGATCTGAATCCGGACTTTCCGGCGGAGGTGTGGCCTGGGTGGTGGGCGGAGGTGAGAGACAAGAAGGTGATGTCTCTAGAGACAGGCCACCTGACGAAGGTTGGACGACGGATTCCCATCGACATACGTGTGGCATTCCTGGCCCACGGTGGTCAGGAATTCCACTGTGCCTTTGTCCGAGACATCAGCAAACGCAAAGAGGTGGAAGAGAAGGCGCATCGCTCCTTGACGCTTCTGCAGTCTGTGCTGCACACCACTCCGATTCGTGTGTTCTGGAAAGATCGTGCTTCGCGCTTTCTCGGATGTAATCAGAATTTTGCACTTGATGCGGGGTGTGTTGATGCTCAGGAGATTGTGGGGAAGACTGATGATGATCTGGCATGGCATAAACAGGCGACACTCTACCAAGCCGATGATCGTCAGGTAATGGAATCCGGTTGTGCCAAACTAGATTTTGAGGAACCGGGAACCACTCAGGACGGCGAACTGATTTGGTTGCGAACGTCTAAAGTGCCATTGCGTGATGAGCAGGGGTGTGTGATCGGTGTGCTGGGCGTCTACGAGGACATTACCGAACGGAAGCGGGTAGACGAAGCGTTGCGCGCAAGTCAAGAACGGTTTGAATTAGCTGTGAGAGCCAGCAACGACGGGATCTGGGATTGGAATATTCTGACAGGAGAACAGTATTGGTCCGACCGCCACCTTGAACTCTTCGGACTTGAGCGAAGCACCTTTACCCCCACGTATGCTAGTTGGATATCGCTGGTGCATCCAGATGATGCCAAGTGGGTACAGCAAGCGACACAGCATCA